>NZ_JNXD01000023.1:0-150152 GCF_000725785.1 Streptomyces flavovariabilis
TCGGATCAGGTCGCAGACGCGGGGCCTGGTGCGCGCATCTGCGGCGTTGTCGTCGGTCACCGACGCTCCGCGTCGCCTCTCTCCTCCGCCTTGCAGCTACACGCACCAGGCCCCGCTCACCGGTGTCGGGAGGCACCGTCGATTCCCTGCGACCTGATCCGAACGACAGGCCCTAGAGAACGAGGGCGGCCCCGCACACCGCCATCGCCACCGTGCACAGCACCGCGGCCACCGCGTGCCGGGGCGTGAACGCCGCGGGGCTCGCGGCGGCCGCGAGGGTGCGGATACGCCGGTGGGCGACGCTCAGGACGCCTAGCCAGAGCACACAGCACAGGGCGCCCGCGACGACCCCGGCCGCCGACGCCCCGCCGTGCAGCACGGTCTTCACCGCGAGTACGGCGACGACGGTGCCCGACAGCGTCGTACGCCGCCAGGCGAGCCGGGTCCGCTCGGGCTGGAGGCCGGGGTCGCGGTCCGGGTCGCGCCGCCGGGCGGCCGGGGCGCTCACCCCTCCCACCCCACGAGCACCACCACGACCATGGCGACGGCCACGACCGCGACGACGAGGCTCAGCAGTGCCGGGAACCGGGACACCGGCAGATCCTCGCCCCGGCGCATGGCCCGCTCGCAGCGCACCCAGTGGTTGACGGCCCGCAGCGAGCACAGCACGCCCGCGGCCAGCAGCGCGAGCGCCAGCCCGACCCGCCAGGCCCACCGCAGGTCCGGCAGGAACTGGTCCACGGCGAAGCCGCCGCCGATCAGCGCCAGCGCGGTGCGCAGCCAGGCCAGGAAGGTGCGTTCGTTGGCCAGCGAGAACCGGTAGTCGGGCGTCTCGCCGTCCTCCCGGACCTCCGCGGGTGCGAACCACAACCGGACGTTCCGTACGAACTCGATCACGTGCGCGACCCTACCCGGGAGCCCGGTCCGGCTCCGCGTCAGCCGGCCGACCGGAACGCCTTGAGCCGCTCGTACGCCGCCAGCCCGTCCGGCACCCACTCCCAGTCGCCGAGGCGTCGCTCGATCTCGGCCTCGGGCAGGAAGGCGTGCCAGGCCACCTCCTCGGCCTGCGGCCGCACGGGCAGGTCGCAGCGGACCTCGTGGACCGCCGACCACCAGCTCCGGCCGGAGCCGTCGTCGTAGAGGAACGTGAAGAGGTGCTGTGGCTGCGGCAGGCCGCTCACGCCCAGTTCCTCCTCGGCCTCGCGCAGGGCGGCCGTCCCGTAGGACTCGCCGGCGCCGACGACTCCGCCGACGAACATGTCGTAGAGGGACGGGAAGACCAGCTTGGTCGGGGTACGCCGGTGCACGAAGACGCGGCCCTCGGCGTCCCGGGCCTGGATGAACACGCAGCGGTGCCGCAGACCGCGGGCATAGACCTCACCGCGGGGGAACTGCCCGATGACCTGGTCGTTCTCGTCGACGATGTCGAGGATCTCGTCAGCAGCGCTCATGCCCCCCATCCAAGCAGGGCACGCGCACCCGCCGGGCGGGGTCCGTCAGGACGAGGCCGGGCTGACCGCGGGAGCGGCCACCCGTGCCCGCTCCGGCGCCCCCTGCGGCATCGCCGGATGCAGCCCCAGCAGCACGATCCCTACCACCACCGCGAGCAGACCACCGGCCTCCCAGCCGAGGGCCACCGCGTCGGTGCGCAGCCGGTCGCCGAGGAAGCCGACGCCGCAGACGATCCCGGCGAGCGGCTGCGCCGCGGTCAGGGCGGGCAGCGACTTGCGCAGGGAGGCTGTCTCGAACGCGCTTTGCACGAGGACCAGCCCGGTGACGCCCAGCGCGAGCACCGCGTACGGCTCCCAGCCGGTGAGCAACTCGGCGAAGCCGCCCTCGGAGACCTTCTGCCCGCTGACCCGTGTCAGTGCGTCCTGCACGCCGTAGAGCAGTCCGGCGGCCAGTGCCAGCAGCACCGGACCGGAGCTCAGCCGGGACCGTTTGCCGTGCGCCGTGAGCACCAGGGCGAGTCCGATCATGACCCCGATGATCAGCCACTGCCGCACCGGATCGGCCGTCGCGGCGCCGCCCTCCGGCTGACCGGCCACGATGAACGCGGTCACCCCGCCCGCCAGCAGCAGGAGGCCCGCCCAGCCCTGGCGGCCCAGCGGCTGCCGGGTCTGCTTACGGGAGAGGGCGAGCGCGAAGAGCAGGTTCGTCGCCAGCAGCGGCTCCACCAGCGACAGCTCACCCTGCCCCAGTGCGGCGGCGCCCAGCCCCATGCCGACCACCATCAGCGCGATGCCGCCGAGCCAGCGCGGCACCTTCACGAGGTCGATCAGCAGCCGGAAGGAGAGGAAGTCGCTCAGCGGGGCCCGCTGAGCCGCGTTCTGCTGGAGGACGAAGCCGAAGCCCAGACAGCAGGCGGCGCCCAGAGCGAGCGCCAGAACTAGAACCGACACGCGGTGTACCTCGATCGTCAGGTCGGGTCACGGTTGCGTAGGGGCCGACTGTACCGGCCGGTCCCGCCCGGCGTGCCCGTACGTCATGTCATCGTCGGGGGCGGTGGCAGCCCGCGCTATGACGTACGTCACAACGGGCAAAAGGGATGAATCGATCACGGTCCCACTGGCCTCTCACGCCCCTTGGGTCACAAAACCCTCACAGACAACGGCAGTTGACGCGTGTAACGCTCCGGCGGCCCTTGACGGCGACCATTGGCTGGGGGTTGGCTGTGCGTGATCGGTTCATGGCGATGCGCACATCCGCGCTCCCTCTGTCACCGTGAGCCGAAACACCAGAAGAGCGCGTGAGGAAGTTCCGCGGTGTCCCCACCCCCGCCTCCCCTCGGCCGTGGCCGCAGACGTGCGGCGCAGGCTTTCGACGAGGCCCTCGACGACGCCGATCTCATGGCCGCGCGCGCCGCACTGGTGCAGGGCCGCTGGCAGAACGCCCGTTCCCTGCTGGTGCGCACCGGGGACGACTGGGACCGGCGCGGCCATCGCGTCACCGTCCTCGCGCGGGAGTCCTCCTGCGCCGCGTGGGCCCGGGAGTGGCTGCTCGCCGATCCCGAGTCCGCCGACGCCGCCGTGCTGCTCGCCCTCGCCCAGGTCCGGCGCGCCCTGCACGGCAAGGCCGAACCGGACCGCGCCCGGGAGGCCTGCCGGGTCGCCGCGGCCCGTGCCCCCGCCGACCCCACCCCCTGGCTCGGCCTGCTCATGCTGGAGTGCGCGGTCGGCGGTGACCAGGAGGCGGTCCGCAGCTTCGAGGCCGTCCGCGGCCGGTACGCCGACCACCACCACGCCCACCATCTGATGGTCGCCCGGCTCGCCGGCCGCCGCGCCGAGGCCGGCCCGGACCCGCTGCACGAGGTCTACGACTTCGCCAACTGGGCCGCCGAGCAGGCTCCCGCCGACTCCCCGCTCGCGATCCTGCCGGTCATCGCGCACGCCGAGCGCTACCGCGTGCTGGCCGCCGCCGGGCACGGGCCCGCCGACCCGGCCGCCTCCGGCCACTGGACGGGCCGTCGCGCCCGGCAGGTCATGAAGGCCGCCTTCGACTGGTGGCTGGAGTGGGAGCTGGAGGGGCATCCGCGGCGGCTGATCGATCTGAACTTCCTCGCCCACGCCAAGTTCTGCGAGGGGCGGGGCGCCGAGGCCGCCGCCCTGTTCCACCGGATCGGCCGCCACGCCACCCCGGCGCCCTGGTCGTACCCGGACCGCGACCCGCACACCGCCTTCGCCGCCGCCCGCGCCGGCGCGCTCGGCACGGCCTGACACCCCCGACTCGAAGAGTGAGGACGCTCCCCCGATGACCACGGACAGTTCGAGAACGAGCACATCCGCCTCCGGCGGCATCAGTACGTTCAAGGGGCAGGAGCGCGCCCTGCGCGCCGACCGGCTCGGCACCGGGGGACTGCTGCTCTCCGTCCTCGCCGCGACCGCCCCCCTCATGGTCGTCGCAGGTGTCATGCCCACGACATTCGCGGTGATGGGCATCGTCGGCCAGCCGCTGCTCTTCGTCCTCCTCGGCGTCGTCCTGATCCTCTTCAGCGTCGGATACGCCGAGATGAGCCGCCACGTCCACAACGCGGGCGCCTTCTACGCGTACATCTCCCGGGGCCTCGGCGGCACCGCCGGCGCGGGCGCCGCCCTCGTGGCCCTCGTCGCCTACAACGCGCTCCAGGTCGGCATCTACGGCATCTTCGGCTTCGAGGTCTCCGGACTCCTCGCCACCTACGCCGACGTGGAGATCGCCTGGTGGATACCGGCGCTCGTGGCCGCGCTCGCCGTCGGGCTGCTGGGCTGGCTCAAGATCGACGTCAACGCCCGCGTGCTCGGCGTGCTGCTGGTCATCGAAGTGCTCCTGGTCGTCGTCTTCGACGTGGCCGCGATCGCCGATCCCGGGAAGGAAGGTCTCTCGCTGCACGCCTTCAACCCCGACACCCTCACCGGCGCCGGTGTCGGCACGGCTCTGTGCTTCTGCATCGCCGCGTTCCTCGGCTTCGAGCAGGCCCCGGTGTACGCCGAGGAGACCAGCCGCCCGCACGTCCTGGTACCGCGCGTGATGTTCCTCGCCGTCGGCGGGGTCGCCGTCTTCTTCGCGCTGAGCTCCTGGGCCCTCACCGTCGCCACCGGGCCCTCCGCCATCGTCGGCACGTCCCAGAAGCAGAGCGCCGGACTGCTGTTCTTCCTCACCGAGTCCCGCCTCGGCGGCACCTTCACGGACGTCCTGCACGTCCTGTTCGTCACCGGCATGTTCGCCGCGCTGCTCAGCTTTCACAACGTCGTCGCCCGCTATGCCTTCGCCATGGGCCGCGAGGGGCTGCTGCCCGCCGCCTTCGGCCGCACCAGCGGCAGCAGCGGCGCCCCCGGCACCGGTTCGCTGCTCCAGACCGTCGTGGCCGTCGTGGTCGTGGCCGCCTTCGCGATCGCCGACGACAAACCGGCCGGCGACCCCACCGCGCCCGTCCTGCACCTGTTCACCTGGTTCGGCAACATCGGCGCCCTCGGCGTGATCGTGCTGATGGCGGCGGCGTCCCTGTCCGTGGTCGTCTTCTTCGTCCGCCGCGGCGCCGCGGGCGCCCAGGCCTGGCGGCTGGTCACGTCCGCGCTGGCGGGCATCGCCCTGCTGGTGATCGCCGGCTACACGGTGAAGGACTTCGAGGTGCTGGTCGGCGCCGGCCCCGACTCGTCGCTGAGCTGGGTGCTGCCCGGCATCATCGGCCTCGCCGCGCTCGCCGGCGTGGTCCTCGGCCTGGTGCTCCGCGCCCGCGCCCCCGAGAAGCACGCCCGGATCGGCCTCGGCAACGAGGCGTTCCAGCTGGACAAGGCGGCCTCCTCCTGAGGCGGCCCGTGTAAGAAGTCGTTACGGAAGTCTGACGAGCACCCGCGATCCCTGTCCTACCGGGGCCGCGGGTGTTCGAATGAGTACGTGAACGAGGACGTACCCAAGGGTGTGAGCGACGACCACCCCGAAGAGCGGGGCACCCCGATCGGCCGCCGCGTCTTCCTCGGCACCCTCGCCCTGGGCGCCGTCGGCGTGGTCGCCGCGCCCCCACTGCAACGCGGCCTGGAGGGCTTCCTGGGCGGCGCGGCCGACAAGGACCCCACAGGCCTGACCGGCCTGCTCCCCAACGGCGGCGGCTTCCGCTACTACTCGGTCGCCTCGTCCGTCCCGCGCAAGAACGCCGGCAGCTACCGCCTCACCGTGGACGGCCTGGTCGACCGCCCCACCACCTACACCCTCGACGACCTCAAGGCCCTGCCCCAGACCCGCATGGTCCGCGACGTCCAGTGCGTCACGGGCTGGCGCGTCCCCGACACGCCCTTCGAGGGCGTACGCCTGTCCCGGCTCCTGGACGCCGCCCGGGTGCGCCCCACGGCCAAGGCCATCCGCTTCACCTGCTTCGACGGCACGTACACCGAGAGCCTCACCCTCGCCCAGGCCCGCCGCGCGGACGTCCTGGTCGCCCTGCGCATGCAGGACAAGGACCTCGGCCACTCCCACGGCGGCCCGGTCCGCCTCTACGTGGCGCCCATGTACTTCTACAAGTCCGCCAAGTGGCTCTCCGGCATCACCGTCACCGACGAGGTCAGGCCGGGCTACTGGGAGGAGCGCGGCTATGACGTAGACGCGTGGGTGGGCCGCTCGAACGGACGGGACGATGACCCTACGAGCTGACACACCGCCGGCAACGGTGGAAGTGCGCCGCTTCACCCCTGTGCAGCGCTGGGTGCACCGCACCACGGCCGCGCTGATGGGCGTCTGCGTCCTCACGGCGGCCTGCCTCTACGTCCCGCAGCTCGCCGAACTCGTCGGCCGCCGCGCCCTGGTCGTCACCCTGCACCAGTGGTCCGGCCTCGCCCTGCCCGTCCCCGTCCTGGCCGCCCTCGTCTCCCGCGCCTTCCGCGCCGACCTCGGCCGCCTCAACCGCTTCGGCCCGCACGACCGCACCTGGCTGCGCGCGGCCCTGCACCGCGACAAACGCTGGTCGTCCCGCCCCGCGGCCAAGTTCAACGCCGGCCAGAAGCTCTACGCGGCCTGGATCGCCGGCGCCACACTGGTCATGCTCGCCACGGGCCTGATGATGTGGTTCACCCACCTCACCCCCCTGCTCTGGCGCACCAGCGCCACCTTCGTCCACGACTGGCTGGCCCTCACCATCGGCATCGTCCTGGCAGGCCACATCGGCATGGCCCTGGCGGACCCGGAATCCAGGAGGGGCCTGCGCACGGGCAGGGTGAGCAGAGAGTGGGCGGACCGGGAGCACCCGTTGTGGCGCCCGTAGACCCGTTGCCCTGGGGGGCGCGGGGAACTGCGCGAGCAACCACGACACACCGCACCCGCCCGACGACACGCACCCCTACGACGCAGGGGCGAAATCCAACAACACCTTGCACGACCGACTCCGATCGGCGGCCAGGGCAAAAGCCGACTCGGCCTCCCCCACGGGAACCACCGCACTGATCAGCCCGTCGAACGCCGGCTCCCCGGCCAGCAGCTCCAGCGCCTCGTCGAACTCACCGTCGAAGCGGAACGCCCCGCGCAGCTCGATCTCCCGGCTCACCACGAGGTTCCCCGCGAACGGACTGTGCCCCGCCGGCAGCATTCCCAGCTGGACGACGATCCCGCCCCGCCGCACCCGCCGCAGACAGGTGTCGAGCCCCGCGGCCACCCCGGACGCCTCGATGGCCACATCGACCTCGTCCGGCCACCCGCGGTCCTCAAGATCATCAGCCCGTACGGCCGTCCCGGCCCCGGCGATCCGCCCGTACGCGAGCGCCTCGGGCAGCAGATCCGAGACGGTGACGTGCGCGGCCCCGGCCGCCTCGGCCGCCGCGACCACCAGACACCCGATGGGCCCGGCGCCCGTCACCAGCACATGCCGGCCCGCCACCCCACCGGCCCGCCGCACCGCGTGCAGAGCGACCGACAGGGGCTCGGCCAGCGCGGCCCGCCGCAGCTCCAGACCGTCGGGCAGCGCCCGCACCTGCTCCGCCGGAACGACCACCCGGGCCGCGAAACCTCCCTGTACATGGGGAAACCGCGCCGCACTGCCGAGATACCGCGTGTCGCGGCAGACGTTGCGCCGCCCGGCCGCGCACTCCGGGCAGACCCCGCAGGGGGTGGCCGGATGCACGGCGACGGCGCTGCCCGGTGCCGGCCCCGACGCGTCGGCGCCGTACTCCACGACGGTGCCCACGACCTCGTGCCCGAGCACCATCGGCTCCCGCAGCCGGAAGTCGCCGACCCCGCCGTGCCGCCAGTAGTGCAGATCGGACCCGCACACCCCGCCGTACCGCACGGCGACCAGCGCCTGACCTGGTCCGGGCCGCGGCACCGGCAGCTCCGCCACCCGCAGATCGCCCTGACCGTGGATCACACACCCCAGCATCACAGCCGCCTCCCGGCAGGTCACAGCACGCTCGTCATACCGCCGTCGACATACAGCACCTGCCCGCTGACGAAGTCGGCCGCGGGGGAGGCGAGGAACAGCACCCCGCCCACCAGGTCCTGCGTCCGCCCCCAGCGCCCGGCCGGGGTACGCCGCCGCACCCAGGCGCTGAACTCCTCGTCCTCCACCAACGGCCGGGTCAGCTCGGTCTCGATGTAGCCCGGGCCGAGCCCGTTGACCTGCACGCCGGACGGACCCCAGTCCGCGCACATGCCCTTGGTGAGCATCTTCAGCGCGCCCTTGGTGGCGGCGTACGGCGCGATCCCGGGCCGCACCACCTCGCTCTGCAGCGAGCAGATGTTGATGATCTTCCCGTGGCCGCGTTCCGTCATCCGGCGCGCCGCCTCACGGCCGACCAGGAAGGCACTGGTCAGGTTGGTGTCCAGGATCCGGTGCCAGTCTGCCTCGCCGAACTCCAGCAGCGGGGCGCGCAGTTGCATACCCGCGTTGTTGACGAGGATGTCGAGCGGACCCACCCGCTCCTCGACCTCGGCGACCCCCGAGGCCACCGAGGATCCGTCGGTCACGTCGAACGCGGCCGTGTGCACCCGGTCGCCGGGCAGCCCGGCGGCGGCATCGGCGAGCCGGTCCTTGTCGCGGCCGTTCAGGACGACCGTGCAGCCGGCCTCCGCCAGACCGCGCGCGAGAGCGAGTCCGATGCCCCGGCTGGAGCCGGTGACCAGGGCCGTACGGCCGCCGATGTCGAAGAGGGGATGAGCCGTCATCGCAGCGGTACTCCTAGATCACGAGGGACAACAGCAGGACGAGGCCGCCGGCGACCACCGAGATGATCGTCTCCATGACGGACCAGGTCTTGATGTTCTGGCCGACACTCAGCCCGAAGTACTCCTTCACCATCCAGAACCCGGCGTCGTTGACATGGCTGAAGAAGAGCGAACCGGCACCGATGGCGAGGACGAGCAGGGCGGCGTGCGTGGTCGACATGTCGGCCGCGAGCGGGGCGACCAGACCGGCCGCCGAGACCGTGGCCACCGTCGCCGAACCCGTCGCCAGGCGGATCACCACCGCGATCAGCCAGGCCAGCAGCAGCGCGGGGATGGACCAGTTCTCGGAGATGTCCAGGACCATCTGGCCCACACCGGTGTCGATCAGCGTCTGCTTGAACCCGCCGCCCGCGCCGACGATCAGCAGGATGCCCGCGATCGGCATGAGGCTCTTCTCGACGAGCGGCGAGATCCGCTCCTTGGAGAACCCGGCGGGCCGCAACAGCGTGAAGATGCCGACCAGCACCGAGGCGAGCAGGGCGATCATCGGGGCGCCGATGACGTCGAAGACGCGCTGCACCGGGTTCTCCGGGTCGTCCACGACGATGTCGACCAGCGCCTTGGCGAGCATGAGGATCACCGGAAGCAGCACGGTGAAGAGCGTGGCACCGAAGCCGGGGCGCTTGTCGAGCTCCTCGGAGGCGCGCTGCGGGATCATCTTCTCGGGGGCGGGGACGTCGACCCAGCGGGCCGCGTACTTCGAGAACACCGGACCGGCGATGATCACGGTGGGGATGGCGACGAGGACACCGAGCGCCAGCGTCACGCCCAGGTCGGCCCCGACCGCGTCGATCGCGACCAGCGGACCGGGGTGCGGCGGCACCAGGCCGTGCATCACGGACAGGCCCGCGAGCGCCGGGATACCGATGCGCATCAGCGAGTAGTTGCCGCGCTTGGCGACCATCAGCACGACCGGTATCAGCAGCACGATGCCGACTTCGAAGAACAGCGGCAGCCCGATCACGGAGGCGATCAGCACCATCGCCCACGGCATCGACCGCCCGCCGGCCTTCTCCAGGATGGTGTCGACGATCTGGTCGGCGCCGCCGGAGTCGGCGAGCATCTTGCCGAGGATCGCCCCGAGGGCGATCAGCACACCGACGCCGGCGACCGTCGTGCCGAGGCCGGCGCTGAAGCTGGTGAGCACCTTGTCCAGCGGCGCCCCGGCGATCGCGCCGAGCGTCAGTGACCCGATGGTCAGTGCCAGGAAGGCGTGCAGCTTGAACTTCGTGATGAGCAGGACGATGACGACGATGCCCGCCAGGACGGCGATGCCCAGCTGAGCGTGGCCGGCCGAGGTGATCGGCTCGGGTGCGTCCGCTGCCAGCATCTCGACGCTGAGTCTGGTCACGGTGGGTTCCCTTGCGTTGGGAGAAGGGGAGGGGGGAGGGGAAACCGCCAGGGGCTACTGGACGGGCTCGGGGAGCTCCCGCAGGGCGTGCGCCGCCCGTTCGGTGATCTCCTCCGGGCCGCCCGCGACGTCGACCCCGACCCCCGCCTCGTCCGCCGCGAGGGGCTGGAGCGTGGCGAACTGGGAGTCGAGCAGCGCCGTGGGCATGAAGTGCCCCTGCCGGTGCGACATCCGGTCCTCGATCAGCGCGCGGTCACCCGTGAGGTGCACGAAGACCACGCCGGGCGCGGCGGCCCGCAGCCGGTCGCGGTACGACCGCTTCAGTGCCGAGCAGCTGACCACCCCGCCGAGCCCGGCCCGCCCGTGCGCCCACTCGCCGATGGCGTCGAGCCAGGGCAGGCGGTCCTCGTCGGTGAGCGGGGTACCGGCCGACATCTTGGCGATGTTGGCCTGCGGGTGGAAGTCGTCGCCCTCGGCGTACGGAACGCCGAGCCGGGCCGCGAGCAGGGGGCCGATGGTGGTCTTGCCGGTGCCCGCTACGCCCATGACCACGACGACATGGGGGGTGTTCATCGCTGCCTCACTGTCTGCTGTCCGAGGTCGACACGTGATGTCGACGCAACTGAAACCCATTAGGTACGACGAATTCAAGAGGTCGTGCTCAATAAGTCTGACTTTTTGTCTCCGTGATCTACCCCGTACGCTGAGTGCATGAGCGCACCGGGCCGGGGCCTGCACGGCCATGTACTGGACACCCTCGGCCCCGAGATCACGGCGGGTGAGTACCCGCCGGGCAGTGTCCTGCGCACCGACGAACTCGCCCAGCGTTTCGACGTGTCACGCTCCGTGATGCGCGAGGCGGTCCGTGTCCTGGAGTCCATGTACCTGGTCGAGTCCCGCCGCCGCGTCGGCGTGACGGTCCGCCCGAAGTCCGAGTGGAACGTCTACGACCCGCAGGTCATCCGCTGGCGGCTGGCCGGCGCCGACCGCCCCGGGCAACTGCGTTCCCTCACGGTGCTGCGCTCGGCGATCGAACCCGTCGCGGCCGGCCTCGCCGCCCGGCACGCCACGTCCGAGCAGTGCGCCGAACTCACCGAATGCGCCCTCGGCATGGTCGCCCATTCACGCGGTCACAAACTGGAGGGGTACCTCCTCCACGACGTCGCCTTCCACCGCGTCATCCTGGACGCCTCCGGCAACGAGATGTTCGCCCGCCTCGGCGACGTCGTCGCCGAGGTCCTCACGGGCCGCACCCAGCACGACGTGATGTTCGAGGACCCCGACCCGGCCGCCGTCACCCTGCACGTCCAGGTCGCCGAAGCGGTCCGCGCGGGCGACGCCACCCGCGCGGAGGAGCTGACCCGCGAGATCACGGTCGGCGCCCTCCAGGAGCTCGACATCCTGGCGCCGTAGCACCCGCTACGCCGAAAACTCCCCGTCGACGTAGACCCAGTCCCCGTCGACCCGCTCGAAACTGCTCCGCTCGTGCAGCGAACCGCCCCGGTACGACGCCCGGAACTCCACGATCCCGGTGGAGTGGAACGCCGACCCGTCGCCCGTCCCCAGGATCTCCAGCCCGGTCCACCGCATCCCCGGATCCAGCTCCAGCTGTGCCGGCCGTGTCCGCGGATGCCAGGTCCGCAGCAGATACCCGGCGTCCCCCTTCACGAAGGCGCAGTACCGCGACCGCATCAGCGCCTCGGCGGTCGGGGCGGCAGCGGCGGCGGAGTGGAACCGGCCGCAGCATGCCTCGTAGGCCTGGGGGAGCCCGCAGGGGCAGGAACGCCTGGTCATGGTCACCTCTCCGCGGCAACGACCGAGGGCCGCGACCTCGCGGTCGCGGCCCTCAGTTTCATGTGTCCGAGGGGGGACTTGAACCCCCACGCCCGATAAAGGGCACTAGCACCTCAAGCTAGCGCGTCTGCCATTCCGCCACCCGGACAAGGTGTCTGTCGCGCGGGTTCTCCCCGCGGCGACGACGTAAACATTACCAGGCTTTCCGGGGTGGCCGATCACCCCCCGTCCGCACCCCGAGAGGGCGTGAACGGCGTGTGACGGGCCGGGAGGGCTCTTGGGGAGCGGGCCGGGGAGAGAGAGGATGAGGGGGACCCACCAGCAGTGACACCGGGAGGAAGCACGTGAGCGAGACGGACACGGCCAGGAGCGTCACCGGCGAGGACGAGGTCGTGGACCTCTGCCGCGAGCTGATCCAGATCGACACCAGCAACTACGGCGACCACTCGGGTCCGGGCGAGCGCAAGGCGGCCGAGTACGTCGCCGAGAAGCTCGCCGAGGTCGGGCTCGAACCCCAGATCTTCGAATCCCACCCGGGCCGCGCCTCCACGGTGGCCCGGATCGAGGGCGAGGACCCCTCCCGGCCCGCGCTCCTCATCCACGGCCACACCGACGTCGTCCCGGCCAACGCGGACGACTGGACCCACCACCCCTTCTCCGGCGAGATCGCCGACGGCTGTGTCTGGGGCCGCGGGGCGGTCGACATGAAGGACATGGACGCGATGACCCTCGCGGTCGTCCGCGACCGGCTGCGCAGCGGGCGCAAGCCCCCGCGCGACATCGTCCTCGCGTTCCTCGCCGACGAGGAGGCCGGCGGCATGTACGGCGCCAAGCACCTCGTCCGCAACCATCCCGACCTGTTCGAGGGCGTCACCGAGGCGATCAGCGAGGTGGGCGGATTCTCCTTCACCGTGAGCGAGCAGCGGCGGCTCTACCTGATCCAGACGGCCGAGAAGGGCATGCACTGGATGAAGCTCACCGTGGCCGGCACGGCCGGGCACGGGTCGATGATCCACCGGGACAACGCGATCACCGAGCTGTCGGAGGCCGTCGCCCGGCTGGGCCGGCACAAGTTCCCGGTGCGGGTCACCAAGACCACCCGCGCCTTCCTCGACGAGCTCGGTGACGCGTTCGGCACCGAACTCGACCCGGAGGACATGGAGTCCACCCTGGCGAAGCTCGGCGGCATCGCCAAGCTCATCGGCGCGACCCTGAGCAACACGGCCAACCCCACACAGCTCGGGGCCGGCTACAAGGTCAACGTCATCCCGGGCGAGGCGACCGCGCATGTCGACGGACGGTTCCTGCCCGGACACGAGGAGGAGTTCCTCGCCGACCTCGACCGGATCCTCGGCCCGAACGTGCGGCGCGAGGACGTCCACGCCGACAAGGCCGTGGAGACCACCTTCGACGGGGCGCTCGTGGCGGCGATGCAGTCCGCGCTGCTGGCCGAGGACCCGACCGCCAAGGCGGTCCCCTACATGCTCTCCGGTGGCACGGACGCCAAGTCCTTCGACGACCTGGGCATCCGGGGCTTCGGCTTCGTGCCGCTGAAGCTGCCGCCGGAGCTGGACTTCGCCGGCATGTTCCACGGCGTGGACGAGCGAGTGCCGGTGGAGGGGCTGCAGTTCGGCGTGCGGGTGCTCGACCGCTTCATCGACGCGTCCTGAAACCACCCCTGCGAAACGGTGATATTCGGTCGCGCGTACGGAATCGACTGGGAAGAGTGAATGCGACCATAAGCTCGTAGCCTCATTACTCCAGCCTCGTTACAGGTAATGCGATCGCAAGATGGGTCGCTTTGCCAACTAGGAGGAATAATGATCAAGAAGGTCGTCGCTGCTGCGGCTGCCACCGGTGGGCTGGTTCTCGCGGGCGCGGGCCTGGCCGTCGCCGACTCGGGTGCTCAGGGTGCCGCCGTGCACTCCCCGGGCGTCCTGTCCGGCAACGTTGTTCAGGTGCCCGTTCACGTCCCGGTGAACGTCTGCGGCAACACGGTCTCCGTGATCGGGCTGCTGAACCCCGCCTTCGGCAACACCTGCATCAACAAGTGATGCTTCCCCCTCGCTGAGGGGAGTCCAAAGCCATCGGTCCCGGAGCGCGAGCCATGCGCTCCGGGACCGAACGCTTCTTTCGTGGAATTCGAGAAGAATTCGAGACAGGGTCGAAGGCAGGTATTCAGCAATGCGACAGGCTACCCGCAAGGGTCTGATGACCGTGGCGGCCGCGACCGGCGTGATCGCCGCCGCGGGCGGCTCCGCTCACGCCGACTCGGGCGCCCAGGGTTCGGCGTCGGGCTCGCCCGGCGTGCTCTCCGGAAACTCGGTGCAGGCGCCGGTGCACGCGCCGGTCAACGTGTGCGGGAACACGGTCAACGTCGTCGGTGTACTCAACCCGTCGGTGGGCAACTCGTGTGCGAACCAGGGCGGCGGATCGTCGTCGGGGGGATACGGCGAACACGGCGGCAAGGGTGGCTCGCACGCGGGCGGACACGCCACCGACTCACCCGGCGTCGGCTCCGGCAACCACGTCCAGGCGCCGGTCCACGTGCCGGTGAACGTCTGCGGCAACAGTGTCGACGTCATCGGCGTCGGCAACCCCAGTACGGGCAACGACTGCTCGAACGGTGGCGGCGGCCACCACGGCACCCCGCCCGGCGGCGGCCACGAAAACCCTGGGCAGCCGGGCGACCCCGGCCATCCGGGCAACCCCGGTGACCCGGGCGACCCGGGGAACCCCGGACATCCGGGTGACCCCGGCAACCCCGGCAACCCGGGTGACCCCGGCAACCCGGGTGACCCCGGCACCCCGGGTGAGCCCGGTGACCCCGGCACCCCGGGTGAGCCCGGTCACCCCGGCACCCCGGGTGAGCCCGGTCACCCCGGCACCCCGGGCACCCCGCCCTCCACCGATGGCGAGGCCCCGGGCGGCTCCTCGCACGGCAACAAGCCGGGCGGCCAGTTCGTCACCCAGCCCGAGGGGGACTCCCAGCTCGCCAGCACCGGCAGCGACCTGCCCCTCGGCTTCGCCCTCCCGGCCGGCGCGGGCGCGTTGCTCGCGGGCGCGATCCTCTACCGCAAGGCGCGCGCCTCGGCCTGACACCCTCACGCAAAACGGAGCGGGCCCCGCCGACGCGGGGCCCGCTCCGTGATGTGCCTTCTTTCAGTGCCCGTCTCCGCTCACCACGTGGCCCGCACCTGGCGGATGATCCGCCGACGCAACCGCACCTTGCGGCTGCCGTCGCGCAGCAGGCTCAGACGGTGCAACTCCCAGTGTCCGTACTCCGCGTGGTCCGTCAGCAGACGTGCCGTTTCCTTGCGGGAGACCCCGCGCGGAACGTACACGTCGACAAATTCGTATTCCGGCATCGCATCTATTGTGCGGGCTGGGGCCCGGTACGGATAGCGTCTGCACTATGTCTGATGCTGCGCAGCCCACCGCTGCCGAGGTACGCGCCGCCGCCGAGGCGGTCAAGACCGCGCTCGACCGCCACCTGGCCGCGGTCGAACGCAGGTCGGGAGAGGACGACCCGGCCGTCTACGAGGCGTTCAACCAGCTGGCCGCGGCCGCAGAGGTGTACGACGAACTGCTCTACGACCGCTACGACGAGGTCACGCCCTTCGAGATCCCCGGTGCGGAGGACGCGCTGCCCCCGTACACGGGCCCCGAGGAACCGAACGCGCTGAGCGTACTGATCCGCCGCGACTACGCCGTCGCCGAACCGCAGCGACTGCTGGCGCAGGCACAGCGGATCGAGGCGGCGGAGGGCGAGGACGGCGCCGCGGCCTCCGGGACGGTGCACGGCGCGCTCGGGCTGCTGTTCGGCGAGTTCGAGCCCGACGAGATCGCCTCCCGGCACAAGGAGTTCGGGCTGGAGGAGGGCGACTCCACGCTCTGGGTGACGGCGGCGGACGACCCAACCGAGCCCGGCGAGTGGCTGGAGGCACCGTTCGAACAGGTCGACCCGCAGCAGGTGGTCTGCCGCTTCGACGTCAGCGCCGTCTTCGACGACGAGATCGACGACGTCGACGATGACGAGGACGGGGACGATCTCGAGGGCGACCTGGACGAGGACGAGGACCTGGAGCCGCTGGACGCCGACCGCCGCTGAGCGGCGCACGCCGGCGACCACGGGGGTGGTGGTCAAGGGCCAGGGCCCTTGACCACCACCCCCGTCACGCGCCGCTGACCTGCGGCGCGAGCAGCACCGGAAGCCGGGTCGTCCGCGGCTTCGCGGGAATCTCGGCCACGGCCCGGGCAAGCGCCTGCTCCACCCCGTGCACCACGGACAGATGCCGGTCGGCCCGCCCGAACGCCGTGTACACCCATGGCCGGCTGAGCGCCTGGGCCGCATCGCCCGGCAGCACCACGACCACCGCTGGCCACCGGCTCCCCACGGCCTGGTGCGCGGTCAGCGCCCACCCGTGCCGCACGGACTGCTCCACCCGCTCCCTCGGCACGACGACGGTCTCGCCCTCGCACGACAGGTGCAGCCCCTCGCCGTCCGCCGTCACTACACGGCCCTGCAGCGCACGCCCCGGCACGGGGGAGTGGACGATCCGGTCACCGGGGTCGAAGCCGCCGAAGCGGCCCGGGCCGGGATTGAGCCGTTCCTTCAGCGCCGCGTTGAGCGCACGCGTGCCGACGGCCCCGCCGTGCCCGGGGGTGATCACCTGGGTCTCCTCGGCCGGTACGCCGATCGCCCGCGGCACCGAGTCCACGACGAGCTGCACCGTCCGGTGCACGGCCTCGCCCGCGTCCCGCACGGGCACGATCACGACCTCCTTGCCGGGGGCCTCGACCTGGTTCAGCTCGCCGATGCCGATCCCGGAGACCAGCTCGCCCAGCGGCCCCGGATCCGGCCGTCGCGAGGCCACCTGGGGGCAGATCCGCGCCGCGAGCAGATCCGCGAACACCCGCCCCGGCCCCACGGACCACAGCACCGCCGGATCCCCCGCCAGCACCAGCCGTGCCCCGTCGGGCAGCGACTCCGTCAGCAGAGCCGCCGCCTCGACATCCAGCTGGGGCGCGTCGAGCACGACGAGCAGATCGAGATCGAGGGCCCCGTCCGCGTCCCGGCCGGGCCCTTCGAGGCCGGCGAGCAGTCCGGAGACAGTGGCGACGGGGTACTCGGCGGGAGTCTCGTCAGCTCGCTCGGAGACGTCCGCCGCCTGGCCGGACCGCCGCAGCAGGGCCGCGAAACGGTTGCGGCCGATCGGGCCGTGCGTGGCCGCCCAGGCCCGCAGCCCGAGGGACCGCGCGGCGTTCAGCAGGGCCGCGGGCTCGGCCAGGGACGCCTCCCCGCCGGTGTGCAGCACCAGGCCCTGGCCGGCGACCGCGCGGATCAGCTCCGCCGTCGAACCCTGGGCCGCGGCGGCGGCCCGCTCCCAGTCCTCGGCCGAACCGTCCTGCTTGGGCACCGAATTGACCAGCCGGGCCAGGCCGTCGGCCAGGCTCTCCTCCGCCAGCGCGTACCGCTCCAGCCCGACCAGGACACGCACCGGCCGCTCCTCGTCCTCCTCCGCGCCTTCCTCGTCGCTCCGGGCCGGGGCACCGGCCTTCACCTCCAGGGCGTCCTGGAAGACCAGTGCCTCACCCTCCGCGATCGCGTCCCGCACGGCGCTGTCGGGCTCCGGCACGCCCCGCTGGGCCAGGGCCGCGAGGAGGGCCGGCATCTCCAGGGCGGTGTGCCCGGCCAGGGCCGCCTGCTCCAGGAGCCAGCCGGTGAGGGCCCGGCCCCGCCGCTCGTCGTCCGGGCCGCACTCGGCGCCGAGCAGGGCCCGGGCGAAACCGTCGGCCTGCTCGGGGCGCACGCCGGGGATCCGCAGCAACTGCCAGGGGTCGGCGCGCAGCTGTTCGTCCGCGCCCTCGCCCAGTACGGCGGTGATCTGCGGCGCGAGCGCCTCCGGGGCGCCGCCCTCCGCGAGCACCTGCCGCACGGCTTGGACCGCCTCCGGCGCGGGTGCCGCCGGGGACGCGACAGGCTCGGGTGCCATGGGCCGCGGCCGCCGTTCCGGCTCGGGGGCGGAGCGCCGGGCGGCGGGCCGGGGCTCTTCGAACACCGTGGCCACCGGCTTCTCGCCGCTCTCGACGGCCCGTACGGCCGCGAGCAGATCGGCGGCCTTGCCGCTCAGCTTGGTGCCGCTCTCGATCGGCGCCTTCTTCTCGGCCTTGCGCTGCTCGATGCGCTCCCGCTCGGCCTGCTGAGCCCGCAGCTCGGCCTCGGCCTCGGACACCTGCCCGGCGCCGGCTTCAGCGCTCTCGGCGTCGGAGGTCTGCCCGGCGCCGGCTTCGGCGCTCTGGGCGCCGGGCGCCTGCTCGGTGACCGCTTCAGTGCTCTCGGCGTCGGAGGTCTGCCCGGCGCCGGCGTCACCGCCCTCGGCGGCGGGCTCCTGCCCGGTGTCGGCCTCACCAGTCCCGGCCCGGTCGGCCGGCCCCGGTGTGCTGTCGGCGCCCGGCGTCCCCGGCTCGGCGTCCTCCGTGGTCTCGGGCTCCGTGCTCACAGCGTGCTCCAGTCGTGATCGGGATAGCGGTGCACGGGCGCCGACACATCGTCGAGCGCCCGGCAGATCTCGTCAGGAAGACTAAGGGTCTCCACTGACAATGCCGCCGTGAGCTGCTGCGCGTTGCGCGCGCCGACGATCGGGGCGGCCACGCCGGGCCGGTCGCGGACCCACGCAAGGGCCACCTGGAGCGGCGTCACCGCCAGCCCGTCGGCCGCGGTCGCCACGGCGTCCACGATGCGGCTCGCCGTCTCGTCGAGGTACGGCGCGACGAACGGCGCGAGGTGCTCCGACGCTCCGCGCGAGTCCGGCGGCATCGTGTCGCCCCGGTACTTGCCCGTCAGCACCC
This sequence comes from Streptomyces flavovariabilis, assembly GCF_000725785.1. Lineage (NCBI taxonomy): Bacteria > Bacillati > Actinomycetota > Actinomycetes > Kitasatosporales > Streptomycetaceae > Streptomyces > Streptomyces flavovariabilis. Next base: position 18,680 of record NZ_JNXD01000023.1, read on the forward strand.
CGCGCCCGAGCGGCGAGGACGGCAGCAGGCCTATGCCCAGATCGAGCGCGGCCGGCAGCACCTCCCGCTCGACACCGCGCTGGAGCAGGGAGTACTCCAGCTGCGTACCGGCCAGGCGGGTGCGGGTCCCGGGAGCCGCCAGCTGCCAGGTCGCGGACCTGGCCAGCTGCCAGCCGCAGAAGTTGGAGACGGCGGCATAGCGGGCACGCCCGCTGGAGACTGCCAGGTCGAGAGCCTGGAGCGTCTCCTCCAGCGGGGTGTCCGGGTCGAACGCGTGCACATGCCACAGGTCGACGTAGTCGGTGCCGAGCCGGGAGAGCGAACCGTCCAGCGCGGAGAGCAGATGGCCGCGGGAGCAGTCGAAGCGGCGGTCGGGGTCCGGCACGCTGCCGGCCTTGGTCGAGATGATCAGGTCACGACGGGGCACCAGCCCGTCCATGAGCTTGCCGAGCAGGTACTCGGCCTCACCGTCGCCGTACACGTCCGCGGTGTCGACGAGGGTCCCGCCTGCTTCCCAGAACGTCTTCATCAGGTCCGCGGCGTCGTGCTCGTCGGTGTCCCGCCCCCAGGTCAGGGTGCCGAGCCCGATCCGGGACACACGAAGGCCGGTGTGGCCGAGATGCCTCTGCTCCATGAACGCCGAGATTACTGGCCAGAACCTACGGTGTGGGTGGCTGCGGACCACCGATTGCTAGCACTTGCCGTCCGACACCTGAAGGCCCTTGCCGGCGCCCGCCGTTCGGTTCACGATGGCCGGCACGCACCCGGCGGCGTCCGGGGTGAACGAGTAGGGGAGGGTGACGGTGGTGTTCGACTTCGGGTCGGGGCCGGCCGGGTGGTTCTCGCTGCCCGGGCGGGACCAGGTCACGTTGTCGAAGACGTTGCCGCCGACCTGCCAGTAGCCCGCCTCGTCGGTGTAGAAGGTGCCGAGGACGTCCTTGGAGCCCTCGAAGTAGTTGTTGTCCACCTTGGCGCGGGCGCCGGCCCGGGAGTTGATGCCGGACTCGTTGAGGCGCACGTAATGGTTGTTGTATATGTGCGCGATGCCGCCGCGCAGCAGCGGGGCGCGGGAGTCGATGTTCTCGTACCGGTTGTGGTGGTACGTGATGTAGCCGTTCGACCGGTCGCTCTCGCTGTTCCCGACCAGGCCGCCCCGGCCGGAGTTGCGCAGGACGCTGTAGGACAGAGTCACGTACTGGGTGTTGTCCTTGAGGTCGAACAGGCCGTCGAAGCCCTCCGACTCGCCGCCCGAGGCCTCCAGGGTGGTGTGGTCGATCCAGACGTTGCGGACGTTGCGCTCGATACCGATGGCGTCCCCGCCGTTGGACGTCGGGGAGCCCGACTTCTTGACGTTCCGGACGGTCACGTTCTGGATGATGATGTTCTTCGATTCGCGGATGTGGATGCCCAGTTGGTCGAAGACGGCGCCACCGCCGACTCCGACGAGGGTCACGTTGCTGACCTTCTTGAGCTCGATCACGCCGTCGGCGGTGTCGCAGCTGCTGCCGGAGACCTTCTTGGTGTTGGCGTGGTTGATGGTTCCGGTGACCTCGATGATGATCGGGGTGCTGGTGCTCGCCCGGCCGCACAGGGCCTGGTGTATCGCCGTTCCCGTCGTCGCCCGGACGGTGCTGCCTCCGGCGCCGCCGGTGGTTCCGCCGTTCTGCGCCGCGTAGCCGGTGGCGCTGCCGGTCGCCGCCGATGCCTCGGGCATCGACACGAGCGTGCCGGTCGCGGCGGCGAGGGCCATCGTGGCCAGTGCCGCGTGGAGCCTTAGGGGGAGTGCTCGCTTCATCCTTGCCTCTCCGTTCGTCTGCGGAAGGTGGGTGATGGAAAGCGCTTTCCAGCGAACGTACGAACTTGCCGTGCACGCGTCAATGGTCGCGTCCTTGATTCTTGTTCACGAATCTGAAGAGTGGATCGAGGTGTGGCCGTGTACCCCGCCCCCGTGCCCGCGCTAAGGTGCCCGCACAAGGCACGTTACTGATCAGTAAGGGGATGCGGCATGCAGCTCGGTATCAACCTCGGCTACTGGGGTGCCGGAATGGACGCGGACAACCTGGCCGTCGCCCAGGAGGCCGACCGGCTCGGATACGCCGTCTGCTGGGCCGCCGAGGCCTACGGCTCCGACGCCGCCACCGTACTGAGCTGGGTCGCCGCCCAGACCGAGCGCATCGACGTCGGCTCCGCCATCTTCCAGATCCCGGCCCGCCAGCCCGCGATGACGGCTATGACGGCCGCCACCCTCGACTCCCTCTCCGGCGGCCGCTTCCGTCTCGGTCTCGGCGTCTCCGGCCCGCAGGTCTCCGAGGGCTGGTACGGCGTCAAGTTCGACAAGCCGCTCGCCCGCACCCGTGAGTACGTCGAGATCGTCCGCAAGGCCATGACCCGCGAGCGTCTGTCCTACGAGGGGCAGCACTGGACGCTGCCCCTGCCCGGCGGCCCGGGCAAGCCGCTCAAGCTGACCGTGCACCCGCAGCGCGAGCACATCCCGCTGTACATCGCCGCGATCGGGCCGAAGAACCTCGAGCAGACCGGCGAGATCGCCGACGGTGCCCTGCTGATCTTCCCGTCCGCCGAGCACCTCGAGGACACGACGATCAAGTACCTGCGCGCCGGGCGCGAGAAGGCCGGCAAGAACCTCGACGGGTTCGACGTCTGCCCGACCCTGCCGCTCGCCGTCGGCGACGACAAGGACGTGGCCACGCTCGCCGACACCTTCCGCCCCTACACCGCGCTGTACGTCGGCGGCATGGGCAGCCCCAAGCAGAACTTCTACAACCAGCTCGCCCAGCGCATGGGCTACGAGCGGGAAGCCGCCGAGATCCAGAGCAAGTACCTCTCCGGCGACAAGCAGGGCGCCGCGGCCGCCGTGCCGCACGACCTGATCGACAAGACGGCCCTGCTCGGTTCCGTGGACCGGATCGCGGACCGGATGAAGGCCTACGCCGCGGCCGGAGTCACCACCCTGTCCCTCGCGCCGGCGGGCTTCACGCTCGACGAGCGGCTCACGTCCCTGAGGGCCGGCACGGAGGCCCTGGAACGCGCCGGGCTCGCCTAGCAGCTTCCCGCGAAGTCCGCCGGCCCACGACGCCCCGCACTTCGCCGAGCTCTGCGAGGAGGGGCCCGTGGCGGTTCATCGGACAGGCCCGAGAGGTTTCAGCGGCCGTGGTGGGGGCTCGGGGGTCTTCCCCGCCACGGCCGTCACGCGGAACAACGCGCCGGGGTCCCCGGTGGTTACGGCGGAGCGTCCGGGCCGGGCCCGGCACACGCGCCCCCGTGTCCTCCATTCGGCGGAGTTGTCGCGCACACCTGTTGCAGCGCCCTCCACCCCGCACTTGACTCGTTCTTCGCGGAGACCTGCGGAATGCTGCAGTACGCCCACGCGCGCGGGAGAGGTGCCCACGATGCTTTCGGCCAAGAGTCTGTTCCAGGAGATCCTCGACAACGACGAGTCCTTCGCCCTGTTCTGCTCCATCGCCGCGAGCGGTGAGTCCCAAGGCGGCTGGGAGAACGCCCGTATCGCCGCGCTCGTGCCCGAGGCCGAGCGTGAACTCGCCCCCAAGATCAGCCGGCACGGCGCCGACGAGGACAAGCACGGCCGGATCTTCAACGCCCTGATGAAGAAGCGCGGTCTCGACCCCGTCCCGGTCCCGCCGGAGACCGACTACACCATGCTCCTGGAGAAGAACGGCATCGGCCTCGCTCACGAGCAGCTGAGGCGCGACGAGCGGCTCACGGTCCAGGACATCGTCACCTACCTCTCGCACAGCAGAGTCACCGAGCAGCGCGCCTCCGAGCAGATGGACCTGCTCCGCAAGCACTTCGCCGACCACCCCGGCATCGGCCGCGCGGTCAGGCAGATCTCCAACGACGAGGACAACCACCTCGCCTACTGCCACGAGGAACTGCTGCGCTTCGCCTACGCGGGCCACGGCCGGGACATCCAGCGCACCCTGCGCGAGAGCGCGCTCGCCGAGATCCGGATCTACCGGGACGTCAGCCTCGCCGTCATGGCGCACATGGGCCGCATCCTCGGCTGGTCCAAGGCCAGGTCGGCGGTCCTCGCGGCGGGCATCCACGCGGTGTACGCCTACGAGCGCATGGGCGGCTGGCGCCGGATGGTGTCGCTGACGGCGCCCGAGCGCCGCAACGCCCTCGGCGGTCCCGCGACCCCGGAACCCGAGTTCGCCTGAGCCGGCCCGGCTACAACCACCCGCGGTGCTTGAACAGCCGGAAGACCATCACCTCCAGGACGGCCATCAGGGCGATCAGCGCCGGGTAGGACCAGACCCAGCGCAGCTCGGGCATGTGGTCGAAGTTCATGCCGTAGACCCCCGCGAGCATCGTGGGGATCGCGGCCATGGCCGCCCACGCGGAGATCTTCCGCATGTCGTCGTTCTGCCGGACGCTCATCTGCGCCAGATGCGCCGAGAGGATGTCCGACACCAGCCGGTCCAGGTTCTCCACGGACTCGTTCACGCGCGTGAGGTGGTCGCTGACGTCGCGGAAGAACGGCTGGGCCCGGTCGTCCACGAACGGCACCGCCACACCGTGCAGTGCCGTGCCCCCCAGCCGGCTCATCGGCAGGGCCAGCGGCCCGGTCGCCCGGCGGAACTCCAGGACCTGCCGCTTGAAGTCGTAGATCCGGGACGCCGTGTTCCGTGAGCCCCCGCCGTCCGGCGAGAACACCTCCGCCTCGAGACCCTCCAGGTCGGCCTGCAACTCGGCCGCCACGTCCAGATAGTGGTCGACGGTGGCGTCGGCGACCGCGTACAGCACGGCCGTGGGGCCTTTGCCGAGCAGCTCGGGCTCCTGCTCCAGCCGGTGGCGCACGGCCTTGAGGGCGGCGCCCTCGCCGTGCCGGACGGTCACCACGAAGGAGTCACCCAGGAAGATCATGATCTCGCCGGAGGAGACGGTGTCGCTCTGCGGCTCGTACGCCACCGGCTTGAGCACCACGAAGAGCGAGTCGTCGTACACCTCCAGCTTGGGCCGCTGGTGGGCCTTGAGGGCGTCCTCGACGGCCAGCGGGTGCAGCCCGAACTCCCGGGTCACATGATCGAATTCGCTCTCCGTCGGCTCGTGCAGCCCGATCCACACGAACCCGCCCGCCGTGCGGGCCTCACCCAGGGCGTCGGAGAGGTCCTCGGGCCCCTCCGTCCGTTGTCCGTCGCGGTAGATGGCACAGTCGACGATCACGAAGCGAGTCTCCCGTCACTCGAACGACACCACACGCGCGCGTGCGCCTACGCTGGAGCGCATGCCCACGCTGATCCTGGTCAGGCACGGACGCTCCACCGCCAATACGGAGGGACTGCTCGCCGGCTGGACGCCCGGTGTCGCCCTCGACGAGCGCGGCGCCGCGCAGGCCGCCGCCCTCCCCGGGCGGCTGGCCGCACTGCCCCTCGCCGAAATCGTCACGAGCCCGCTCCAGCGCTGCCGGGAAACGATCCGGCCGCTGCTCGAGGCCAGGCCGGAACTGAGCCCGCACACCGACGAGCGCATCGGCGAGTGCCACTACGGCGACTGGTCCGGCCGCAAGCTCGCCGAGCTGAAGGACGAGCCCCTGATGGAGGTGGTGCAGACGCACCCCTCCGCGGCGGCGTTCCCCGACGGGGAGTCCATGCGGGCCATGCAGACCCGCGCCGCCGAGGCCGTACGCGAGTGGAACGCGCGCGTGGAGCGCGACCATGGAGCCGACGCCGTCTACCTCATGTGCTCGCACGGCGACGTCATCAAGTCGCTCGTCGCGGACGCACTCGGACTTCACTTGGACCTCTTCCAGCGGATTTCCGTCGAACCGTGTTCCATCACCGCGATCCGCTACACACGACTGAGGCCTTTTCTCGTCCGGCTCGGCGACACCGGCGACTTCACGACCCTCGTGCCGCGCGAGGAACCGCCGGGCGGCGAGGCCGAAGTCGGGGGTGGTGCGGGCGCACCGTGATCGTTCGCCGCAGTAGGGTGAAGCGGTCGCAGCAGTGCCGTGGTCACACGGTTCCCACGATTCCAATGGAGACAGGACGTGTCCCGTCAGGTGTTCCTCTACGACCATCCGGAGCGTTTCGTAGCCGGTACGGTCGGACTGCCCGGGCGCCGTTCGTTCTTCCTCCAGGCCTCCGCCGGCTCCCGGGTGACCAGCGTGGGCCTGGAGAAGACCCAGGTCGCCGCGCTCGCCGAACGCATGGACGAACTGCTCGACGAGGTCGTACGCCGTACCGGCGGCAGCGCCCACGTCCCCGCCGTCGCACCGTCGGACACCGACACCGCCCCGCTGGACACCCCCATCGAGGAGGAGTTCCGGGTCGGCACCATGGCGCTCGCCTGGGACAGCGACGAGCAGCTCATGATCGTCGAGGCGCAGGCGCTCGTGGAGCTCGACGCGGAATCCGAGGAGGACCTCGCCGAGGCCGAGGAGCGGCTGCTCCAGGACGAGGAGAACGGGCCCCCGATGCTGCGGGTCCGGCTCACCGGCGCGCAGGCCAGGGCCTTCGCCAAGCGCGCACTCGACGTCGTCAACGCCGGGCGGCCGCCGTGCCCGCTGTGCAGCCTCCCGCTCGACCCGGAAGGACACGTATGTCCGCGCCAGAACGGATACCGCCGCGGAGCGTGACACCTCCTCCGAACACCGCCGAGCTGCTCGCCCGGGGCGACCTGACCGTGCGCGGACGCATCCGTGAGGCCTCCAACGCGGCCCTGTACTGCACGGTGTCCTACGACGGCGAGGAAGCGGCCTGCATCTACAAGCCGGTCGCGGGGGAGCGGCCCCTGTGGGACTTCCCCGACGGGACGCTGGCCCAGCGCGAGGTCGCCGCGTACGAGGTCTCCGAGGCGACCGGCTGGGGCCTCGTGCCGCCCACCGTGCTGCGCGACGGCCCCTACGGCGAGGGCATGTGCCAGCTGTGGGTCGAGGTGGTGCCCGAGGCGGAGCTGCTCGCCCTGGTCGACGGCGAGGAACCCGAGCCGGGCTGGAAGGCGATCGGCTTCGCCGAGGTGGGCGAGGGACGCACCGCGCTGCTCGTGCACGCCGACGACGAACGGCTGCGGCGGCTCGCGGTCCTCGACGCGGTGATCAACAACGCCGACCGCAAGGGCGGGCACCTGCTCCCCACCGGGGACGGGCGGTTGTTCGGCATCGACCACGGGGTGACCTTCAACGCCGAGAACAAGCTGCGGACCCTGCTGTGGGGATGGGCGGGGGAACCCCTCACCCAGGAGGCCGCCGACGTCCTCGAAGGCCTCAGGAAGGACCTGGCAGAGGGCGGGACGCTCACCGCGCGGCTCGAACCGCTGATCACCGGAGCGGAGATCGACGCCACCCGCGCGCGAGTCGGCGCGCTGCTCGCCTCGGGGACCCACCCCGAGCCCAGCGGGGAGTGGCCGGCGATTCCCTGGCCGCCCGTATAGCAGCACAGTCGCCGGATCGCCGCAAGAGCGCCTTCTCGGCCGAGTGACCCGCTCCCATTCGTATATGGAACTTCAGTCCGGTTAGGCTCAGGGCATGCATGCCTGGCCCGCTTCCGAGGTCCCCGCCCTGCCTGGTCAGGGCCGCGACCTGAGGATCCACGACACCGCGACCGGCGGTCTCGTCACCCTCGACCCCGGTCCCGTCGCCCGTATCTACGTCTGTGGCATCACCCCGTACGACGCCACGCACCTGGGACACGCGGCGACCTACAACGCGTTCGACCTCGTGCAGCGCGTGTGGCTCGACACCAAGCGGCAGGTTCACTACGTCCAGAACGTCACCGACGTCGACGACCCGCTCCTGGAGCGGGCACAGCGCGACGGCCTCGACTGGGCCGCGCTCGCCGAGAAGGAGACGGCCCTCTTCCGCGAGGACATGACGGCCCTGCGGATGCTGCCGCCGCGGCAGTACATAGGCGCCGTCGAGGCCATACCCGGGATCGTCCCGCTCGTCGAGCGGCTCCGGGACGCCGGCGCGGCCTACGAACTGGACGGGGACGTCTACTTCTCCGTCGAGTCCGACCCGCACTTCGGCAAGGTCTCGAACCTGGACGCCGCGGCGATGCGGATGCTGTCCGCCGAGCGCGGCGGCGACCCGGACCGTCCCGGCAAGAAGAATCCCCTCGACCCCATGCTGTGGATGGCGGCCCGCGAGGGCGAGCCCAGCTGGGACGGCGGCTCGCTCGGGCGCGGACGGCCCGGCTGGCACATCGAGTGCGTGGCCATCGCCCTCGACCACCTCGGCATGGGCTTCGACATCCAGGGCGGCGGCTCCGACCTGGCCTTCCCGCACCACGAGATGGGCGCCTCGCACGCCCAGGCCCTCACCGGCGAGTTCCCCATGGCCAAGGCGTACGTGCACGCCGGCATGGTCGCCCTGGACGGCGAGAAGATGTCCAAGTCCAAGGGCAACCTGGTCTTCGTCTCCAGGCTGCGGCACGACGGCGTCGACCCGGTCGCCATCCGGCTCGCGCTGCTCGCCCACCACTACCGCGCCGACTGGGAGTGGACCGACCAGGTCCTCCAGGACGCCGTGGCACGGCTCGGCCGCTGGCGGGCCGCCGTGTCCCGGCCCGACGGGCCGCCGGCGGAGGCGCTCGTGGAGGAGATCCGCGAGGCCCTCGCGAACGACCTGGACGCCCCGGCCGCGCTCACCGCGGTCGACCGCTGGGCCGCGCTCCAGGAGCGGAGCGGCGGCACGGACATCGGCGCGCCCGGGGTGGTCTCCCGGGCGGTGGACGCGCTGCTGGGCGTAGCGCTGTAGCCGGGAAGCAGACTGAGGGGCGTCTCCCGGCCGGGAGACGCCCCTCAGGCGTCCGTGGAGTGTCTCAGTCCTCCGACGACTCGTCGTCGTCCGTGCCCGGCTTCGGCGGCTTCGGCGGGCGCGTGCGGCCGCTGGGGTTGTCCCGCAGGTACGACGTGCTGTCGCTGCCGTCCGCCGTGGCGTGACCGCCGGCCGCGGGCGGTCCGCCGCCGTCGTGGCGCCGCAGATAGCGCTCGAACTCCCGGGCGATCGCCTCGCCGGACGCCTCCGGCAGCTCGGCGGTGTCCCGGGCCTCCTCCAGTGACTGGACGTACTCGGCGACCTCGCTGTCCTCGGCGGCCAGCTGGTCCACGCCGACCTGCCAGGCGCGCGCGTCCTCGGGCAGCTCGCCCAGCGGGATGCGCACGTCGATCAGGTCCTCCAGGCGGTTCAGCAGGGCCAGCGTGGCCTTCGGGTTCGGCGGCTGCGACACGTAGTGCGGCACCGCCGCCCACAGCGAGACGGCCGGGACGCCCGCGTGCGTGCACGCCTCCTGGAGGACGCCGACGATGCCCGTGGGGCCCTCGTACTTGGTCTCCTCCAGGTCCATGCGGCGGGCCAGGTCCGGGTCGGACGTCGTACCGCTGATGGGAACCGGACGGGTGTGCGGGGTGTCGCCGAGCAGGGCGCCCAGGACGACCACCAGTTCCACGCCCAGCTCGTGCGCGAAGCCGAGCAGTTCGTTGCAGAACGACCGCCACCGCATGGACGGTTCGATGCCCCGGACGAGGACGAGATCGCGCGGCTTCTCACCGCCGACCCGGACCACCGACAGTCTGGTCGTGGGCCAGGTGATCTTGCGGACGCCCGCTTCCATGAACACCGTGGGGCGGTTGACCTGGAAGTCGTAGTAGTCCTCGGCGTCCAGCGCCGCGAACACCTCGCCCTTCCATTCCCTGTCGAGATGCGCGACCGCGGTGGAGGCGGCGTCGCCGGCGTCGTTCCAGCCCTCGAACGCGGCCACCATGACCGGGTCGATCAGCTCGGGAACCCCCTCGAGCTCGATCACCCAGCGCCTCCTTCCGACGTGCCCTCGCTTGACCACCCAACCTTACGGCGTGCCGCGGGGGCGCCCGCAGCCCCCTTGCAGGGGGAGTGCCCCCATCACTGCCCCGCGATCCGCCCCTGAACACCCCGGACCCCTCCGAGCAGTCGGTGAGGCCCTGGTCACAGCGTGGAGCGCAGCCACTGCTCCACACTCGCGATGTGGACGGTCGCCCACGAGCGCGCCGCCTCGGCGTCCCGGTCGCGCAGGGCGGCGAGGATCGCACGGTGCTCACGCAGGGTGCGGGCGACGGCGTCCTCCTGGGTGAGGCCCCGCCAGATCCGGGCCCGGGTGGTGGGGCCCGACAATCCGTCGAGCAGCGAGCACAGCACGGAGTTGCCCGAACTGTGCACGATGCCCCGGTGGAACTCCAGGTCGCAGGCGACCAGATCCTCCACGGACGGGTTGTCGCCGAGCTTGTCCAGCTGGGCCGTCAGCGCGTCCAGCTGCTGCTCGCTGATCCGCACGGCCGCCATCGCGGTCGCCGCCGGCTCCAGGATGCGGCGTACGGCCAGGAACTCCAGGACCGTGTCGTCGCGGTGGAAGTCGACGACGAAACTCAGCGCCTCCAGCAGCAGTTGCGGGTCGAGGCTGGTGACGTACGTGCCGTCGCCCTGCCGTACGTCCAGGATCCGGATCAGCGACAGGGCACGCACGGCCTCCCGCAGGGAGTTGCGGGACAGCCCGAGGTCGGCGGCGAGTTCGCTCTCCTTGGGCAGCCGGTCGCCCGGGCGCAGCGCGCCGGAGACGATCATCCCCTTGATCTTCTCGATCGCCTCGTCGGTTACTGCCATGGCAGGCCTCCCTGTGCGCTTAAGACCTCCGACGTATCAGGTCATTATGGGGGCGCGGGAACGCGGAAGGGGCGGCTCCGTCGGCGTGGAGCCGCCCCTTGCGGAATGGGTCCCCCGTACCCGTGCCTACTTCTTGTCGAGCACGTCCTGCACCCTGGCGCGGACGTCGTCCGTGGCGAGGCCGCGGATCGTCAGCGTCGTGCGGCGGCGCAGCACGTCGTCCTGCGTCTCGGCCCACTCGTGGTCCCGGGCCCAGACGACCTGCGCCCAGATCTCCGGGGCGTCGGGGTGGACGCGCTCGGCGAGCTCGGGGCTCTCGTTGGCCAGGCGGGCGATGTCGAAGGCCAGCGAGCCGTAGTGCGTGGCCAGGTGCCTGGCCGTGTCGGCCCCCATGCGCGGGCCGGGCGCCGGGCGGTCGGTCAGCAGCCGGTGGGCGACCGCGCGCGGGTTGGCGATGCCGGGCAGCGGCAGCCTCTTCGGCAGTGCGCTGATCGGCTCGAAGTCGTCGCCCAGCGGGTGGCCCGGCAGCGCCTCCAGCTTCTTCATGATCGTCCGGCCGATGTGGCGGAAGGTCGTCCACTTGCCGCCCGCGACGGACAGCATGCCGCCCCGGCCCTCGGTGACGACCGTCTCCCGCTTGGCCTTGGAGGTGTCGCCGGGGCCGCCCGGCAGTACCCGCAGGCCCGCGAAGGAGTAGGTGATGAGGTCGCGGCTCAGCTGCTGGTCGCGGACGGAGAAGGCGGCCTCGTCGAGGATCTGGGATATGTCCTGCTCGGTGACCGAGACGTCCGCCGGGTCGCCCTCGAACTCCTCGTCGGTGGTGCCGAGCAGCAGCATGTCCTCCCACGGGAGGGCGAAGGTGATGCGGTACTTGTCGATCGGGGTCGCGAGCGCGGCCTTCCAGGGGGAGGTGCGCTTGAGGACCAGGTGCGCGCCCTTCGACAGGCGGATGGACGGCGCCGCGTTCGGGTTCTCCATCTTCCGCAGGTGGTCGACCCAGGGGCCGGTCGCGTTCAGCACGAGCCGGGCGCTGACGCCGAACTCGTCGCCGGACAGGCGGTCCTTCAGCTCGGCGCCGGTGACGCGGCCCTGGGTGAAGCGCAGGCCCGTCACCTCGGCGTGGTTGAGGACGACCGCACCCGCCTCGACGGCCCCGCGGACCGTCATCAGCGCCATGCGGGCGTCGTTCATCTGGTCGTCGCCGTAGACGGCCACGGCCTTGAGATTCTCGGTGCGCAGCTCCGGCACGTCCTGGGCGGCCCTGGCCGGCGAGAGCAGGTGCCCGACGCCGTCACCGAACGCGGAGAGCGCGGAGTAGGCGAAGACGCCCGCGCCGAGCTTCGCCGCGCCGTGCGGCCCGCCCTTGTACACGGGGAGGTAGAAGGTGAGCGGGTTCGCCAGGTGGGGAGCCACCTGACGGGAGACCGCACGGCGCTCGAAGTGGTTCTCCGCAACCAGCTTCACCGCGCCGGTCTGCAGGTAGCGCAGACCGCCGTGGAGCAGCTTGGAGGAGGCGGAGGACGTGGCACCGGCGAAGTCGCCGGCGTCGACCAGAGCCACCCTGAGGCCGGACTGCGCGGCGTGCCAGGCGGTGGAGATGCCCAGGATGCCGCCGCCGATCACGAGAAGGTCGTACGACGCCTTGGAAAGCTGCTCCCTGGTCTCGGCTCGGCTCGGGTTCGAGCCGGAGGCCGGGTGCGTCCCCAGGGCAGGCACGGACTGCAGGGTGGACTTGGTGGTCATGCTGTTTCTTACTCCTCGTCCTCGAGCCAGCCCATGGTCCGCTCGACGGCCTTGAGCCAGCTCTTGTACTCACGGGCGCGGGTCTCCGCGTCCATGCGGGGGGTCCACTCGGCGGCCCGGCGCCAGTTGGCGCGCAGGTCGTCGGTGCTGTTCCAGAAGCCGACGGCGAGACCGGCGGCGTAGGCCGCGCCGAGGCAGGTGGTCTCGGCGACCATCGGGCGCACCACGGGGGCGTCCACGAAGTCGGCGAGGGTCTGCATCAGCAGGTTGTTGGAGGTCATGCCGCCGTCGACCTTCAGGGCGGCCAGCTCGACGCCGGAGTCCTTCGTCATGGCGTCGGCGATCTCCCGCGTCTGCCAGGCGGTCGCCTCCAGGACCGCACGCGCGAGGTGCGCCTTGGTGACGTACCGGGTCAGGCCGGCGATCACACCGCGGGCGTCGGAGCGCCAGTACGGGGCGAACAGGCCGGAGAAGGCCGGCACGAAGTAGGCGCCGCCGTTGTCCTCGACCGACAGGGCGAGGGTCTCGATCTCCGCGGCGGTGGAGATCAGGCCCATCTGGTCGCGCATCCACTGCACCAGCGAACCGGTGACCGCGATCGAGCCCTCCAGGGCGTAGACCGTCTTCTGGTCGCCGATCTTGTAGCCGACGGTGGTCAGCAGGCCGCTGTAGGAGTTGATGATCTTGTCGCCGGTGTTCATCACCATGAAGGTGCCGGTGCCGTAGGTCGACTTGGTCTCGCCCTCGGCGAAACAGGTCTGGCCGAACAGGGCCGCCTGCTGGTCGCCGAGCGCGGAGGCGACCGGGATCCCGCCGAGCAGGTCGCCCAGCTTGCCGCCGGTGATCTCGCCGTAGACCTCGGCGGAGGAGCGGATCTCGGGCAGGATCTGCTTCGGGACGCCGATGGAATCGCAGATCTTGTCGTCCCACTGCATGGTGTGCAGGTTCATGAGCATCGTGCGCGAGGCGTTGGTGACGTCCGTGACGTGCTTGCCGCCGTCGGCACCACCGGTCAGGTTCCAGATGACCCAGCTGTCCATGGTGCCGAAGAGGATGTCGCCCGCCTCGGCGCGCTCCTTGAGGCCGTCGACGTTGTCGAGCAGCCAGCGGGCCTTGGGGCCGGCGAAGTAGGAGGCCAGCGGCAGGCCCGTCTCGCGGCGGAAGCGGTCCTGGCCGACGTTGCGCCCGAGGTCGCGGCAGAGGGCGTCGGTGCGGGTGTCCTGCCAGACGATGGCGTTGTGGACGGGCTCACCGGTGTTCTTGTCCCACAGCACGGTCGTCTCGCGCTGGTTGGTGATGCCGATGGCCTTGATGTCGTCGCGGGTGATGCCGGCCTTCTGGATGGCCCCGGCGACGACCTCCTGGACGTTGGTCCAGATCTCGTTGGCGTTGTGCTCGACCCAGCCCGGCTTCGGGAAGATCTGCTCGTGCTCCTTCTGGTCGACGGAGACGATCCGGCCGTCCCGGTCGAAGACGATGCAGCGGCTGGAGGTGGTGCCCTGGTCGATGGCGGCGATGAAGGGGCCGGCGGTGTGCGCGTCGGTCACAGTGTGCTCCTGGTAATTCCGGGTTTAAGGGGCTTTACGTACGGCGCGTGCTGGAAGTTTCGCTTCGGGGGCGAGGATCGCTCCTAGGCGAATGCGACGTTGTATATGCCTGCCGCGATGGCGCCGCCGATCAGCGGACCCACCACGGGGACCCAGGCGTAGCCCCAGTCGGAGCCGCCCTTGTTGGGCAGCGGCAGCAGGGCGTGCACGATACGCGGACCGAGGTCACGGGCCGGGTTGATCGCGTACCCCGTCGGGCCGCCGAGGGACAGGCCGATGGAGACCACGACGAGCGCGGTGATCAGGGCGCCCAGGGTGCCCAGACCGTTGCCCTTGTCGTTCAGGCCCTGCGTGAGCACGGCGAGCACCAGCACGATGGTGCCGATGATCTCCGTGGCGACGTTCTGCCAGGCGACCCGGACCTCGGGGCCGGTGGAGAAGACGCCCAGCACGGGGCCGGCGCCCTTCTCCTGGGCCTCGACGGCCTTGGCCGTGGTGTCCTGCGCACCGGGACCGCCGACGATCTCGCGGTCGGTGAGGTGGGCGTGGAACTGGCCGTAGTAGGCGATCCAGACCAGGGCCGCGCCGATCATGGCGCCGAGGATCTGTCCGGCCCAGTAGACCGGGACGTTCTTCCAGTCGCCGTCCTTGATCGCGAGCGCGAGGGTGACGGCCGGGTTCAGATGGGCACCGGACAGCGGCGCCGAGGTGTAGACGGCCGTGAGCACCGCGAAGCCCCACCCGAAGGTGATGGCGAGCCAGCCGGCGTTGCGGGCCTTGGAAGCCTTGAGCGTCACGGCGGCGCAGACGCCGCCGCCGAGCAGGATGAGTATGGCGGTACCGATGGTCTCGCCGATGAAGATGTCGGAGCTGGACACCCGCGACTCCTTTGTCCTTCGTCCAGGGGTGAAGTGCGATACCGGCCTGGCGTTGTCACACTCTAACGCGTATTGCCGGTAGCTGTTCGACAATGTCGACCGATGGACGGGAGTCTTGCTTCGGCGTTACGAGCACGTCAAGAGCTCTGTTGTCGAAAACACGATCGTTACTGATCGAGCCGGACTGATGGATCTTCGCCGCAGGTGAGCGTGGACATGCCGGGGGCCGGAACGCCGCACGGCGCCCCGGTCCGGTGGTGTGCTCTCAGAACCGCCCGGCGCCCAGGTCCCGGGAGACCGCGCGGGCGCAGTCCCGGACCGCCGCGATCAGCTCGGGCCGCAGCGCTCCCTCTTCGCCGGACCGGCACAGCCGCTCCACGGCCCCGGTGATGCCGACCGCGCCCACCGGCATGCGCCTTCGGTCGTGGATGGGCGCCGCGAGCGAGGCGACGCCCTCCCAGGTCTCCTCCACGTCCGCCGCGTACCCGCGCGCGCGGGTCACGTCGAGGATGTGCTCGAAGCCCTCCGGCTCGCACACCGTCCGGTCGGTGAACGCCTTGCGGTCGGCCTCCAGCGCCTCGCTGTGCGCCACCGGGTCGTAGGCGGACAGCACCTTGCCCAGGGCCGTGGAGTGCAGCGGCTGCATGGCCCCGATCTCCAGGACCTGCCGGCTGTCGTCGGGCCGGAAGACGTGGTGCACGATCAGCACGCCCTGCTGGTGCAGGACCCCCAGATAGACGCTCTCGCCGCTGGAACGCGCCAGGTCGTCGGTCCACACCAGGGCGCGGGCCCGCAGCTCGTGCACATCGAGGTAGGTGGTGCCCAGACGCAGCAGCTCCGCGCCCAGCTGGTAGCGCCCGGAGGCGTCGTCCTGCTCCACGAAGCCCTCCTGCTGAAGGGTGCGCAGGATGCCGTGGGCGGTGCCCTTGGCCAGGCCCAGCGACGAGGCGATGTCCGACAGGCCGAGCCGCCGCTCGCCGCCCGCGAGCAGCCGCAGCATCGCGGCCGCCCGTTCGAGCGACTGGATGTTCCGTGCCATCGCCGTACTGCCTCCGTCCCCTAAGACCGCCGACGAGCCGGGCCGGCAGCCCTCGTTCGGCAATGCCGAACACTACCGGTCGTTGCCGACCTCTCGCTAATGGCCGGTCGTCTTTTGTTGCGCCGCCGGTGACCGATGCGTCACCCGCACGCCGTACCGGCACCATCGAGCGGGCGTACCGGTGCCGTCGAAGTCCGGCCAGTGGACGCGGTGCCCATCCGAGCCCCCTCCCGGTTACGCTGGCGCGGTGCGCCCTTCCCGGATGCCCTCCGGCTGTCCGGGAACCGCAAAGCCGACAGCCGTCGCATCCGAGGGAGCCCTTTTCATGGCCTCGTTGCCGCCGACCCCTTCCGCAGACAGCCGGACCCGTGCGTCCGCGCTCCGAGAGGCCCTGGCCACCCGCGTGGTCGTGGCCGACGGAGCCATGGGCACCATGCTCCAGGCGCAGGACCCCACGCTCGAGGACTTCGAGAATCTCGAGGGCTGCAACGAGATCCTCAACCTGACGCGGCCGGACATCGTCCGTTCGGTCCATGACGCCTACTTCGCGGTGGGTGTGGACTGCGTGGAGACCAACACCTTCGGCGCCAACCACACCGCCGCCGCCGAGTACGAGATCGCCGACCGGGTGCACGAGCTGTCCGAGGCGGGTGCGCGGATCGCCCGCGAGGTGGCCGACGAGTACGCCGCCCGGGACGACCGCCCGCGCTGGGTGCTCGGCTCGGTCGGTCCCGGCACCAAGCTGCCCACGCTCGGCCACGTCACCTACGCCACGATCCGCGACGGCTACCAGGCCAACGCCGAGGGCCTGCTCGCCGGCGGTGCGGACGCGCTGCTCGTGGAGACGACCCAGGACCTCCTCCAGACCAAGGCGTCCGTCCTCGGTGCCCGCCGCGCCATGGAGGCCACCGGCGCCGACGTGCCCCTGCTGGTCTCCATGGCCTTCGAGACCACCGGCACCATGCTGCTCGGCTCCGAGATCGGTGCCGCGCTCACCGCGCTGGAGCCGCTCGGCATCGACATGATCGGCCTGAACTGCTCCACCGGCCCGGCCGAGATGAGCGAGCACCTGCGCCATCTGGCGCGCCACTCGCGCATCCCGCTGCTGTGCATGCCGAACGCCGGCCTGCCGATCCTGACCAAGGACGGAGCGCACTTCCCGCTCGACCCGGAGGGCCTGGCCGACGCGCAGCAGAACTTCGTCCGCGACTACGGCCTCTCCCTCGTCGGCGGCTGCTGCGGCACCACCCCCGAGCACCTGCGTCAGCTGGTGGAGCGGGTCCGCGACGTCACCCCGCCCGAGCGCAGCCCGCAGCCCGAGCCGGGCGCGGCCTCCCTGTACCAGTCGGTGCCGTTCCGGCAGGACACCTCCTACCTGGCCATCGGCGAGCGCACCAACGCCAACGGCTCGAAGAAGTTCCGCGAGGCCATGCTGGACGGCCGCTGGGACGACTGCGTGGAGATGGCCCGCGACCAGATCCGCGAGGGCGCGCACATGCTCGACCTGTGCGTGGACTACGTTGGCCGCGACGGCGTCGCCGACATGGAGGAGCTGGCCGGCCGCTTCGCCACCGCCTCCACCCTGCCCATCGTGCTGGACTCCACCGAGGTCGACGTCATCCGGGCCGGCCTGGAGAAGCTCGGCGGCCGCGCGGTGATCAACTCGGTGAACTACGAGGACGGCGACGGCCCCGAGTCCCGCTTCGCCAAGGTCACCGCGCTCGCCCGGGAGCACGGCGCCGCCCTCATCGCGCTGACCATCGACGAGGAGGGCCAGGCCCGCACCGCCGAGAAGAAGGTCGAGATCGCCGAACGGCTCATCGACGACCTGACCGGCAACTGGGGCATCCACGAGGAGGACATCCTCGTCGACTGCCTGACCTTCACCATCTGCACCGGCCAGGAGGAGTCCCGCAAGGACGGCATCGCCACCATCGAGGGCATCCGGGAGCTGAAGCGGCGCCACCCGAAGGTGCAGACCACGCTGGGCCTGTCCAACATCTCCTTCGGCCTCAACCCGGCCGCCCGCATCCTGCTGAACTCCGTCTTCCTCGACGAGTGCGTCAAGGCCGGCCTGGACTCGGCGATCGTGCACGCGTCGAAGATCCTGCCGATCGCCCGCTTCAGCGAGGAGGAGGTCCAGACGGCCCTGGACCTCATCCACGACCGCCGCGCCGAGGGCTACGACCCGCTGCAGAAGCTCATGCAGCTGTTCGAGGGGGCCACCGCCAAGTCCCTCAAGGCCGGCAAGGCCGAGGAACTGGCCGCCCTGCCGCTGGACGAGCGCCTCAAGCGGCGCATCATCGACGGCGAGAAGAACGGCCTGGAGGCCGACCTCGACGAGGCCCTCCAGGAGCGGCCCGCCCTCGACATCGTCAACGAGACCCTCCTGGACGGCATGAAGGTCGTCGGCGAACTGTTCGGCTCCGGCCAGATGCAGCTGCCGTTCGTCCTGCAGTCCGCCGAGGTCATGAAGACGGCCGTCGCCCACCTCGAACCGCACATGGAGAAGGTCGAGGGCGACGAGGCGGGCAAGGGCACCATCGTGCTCGCCACCGTGCGCGGCGACGTGCACGACATCGGCAAGAACCTCGTCGACATCATCCTGTCCAACAACGGCTACAACGTCGTCAACCTCGGCATCAAGCAGCCGGTCTCCGCGATCCTCGAAGCCGCCGAGGAGCACAGGGCCGACGTCATCGGCATGTCCGGTCTCCTGGTGAAGTCCACGGTGATCATGAAGGAGAACCTGGAGGAGCTCAACCAGCGCGGGCTGGCGGCGAACTTCCCGGTCATCCTCGGCGGCGCCGCCCTCACCCGGGCCTACGTCGAGCAGGACCTGCACGAGATCTACGAGGGCGAGGTCCGCTACGCCCGCGACGCCTTCGAGGGCCTGCGCCTGATGGACGCCCTCATCGGCGTCAAGCGGGGCGTGCCCGGCGCGAAGCTGCCTGAGCTCAAGCAGCGCCGGGTCAGGGCAGCGGCCTCGGCCGTCACGGAGGAGCGCCCCGAGGAGGGGCACGTCCGCTCCGACGTCGCCGTCGACAACCCCGTGCCCGAGCCGCCCTTCCGCGGCACCCGCGTGATCAAGGGCATCCAGCTCAAGGAGTACGCGAGCTGGCTCGACGAGGGCGCCCTCTTCAAGGGCCAGTGGGGCCTGAAGCAGGCCCGCACCGGCGAGGGCCCGTCCTACGAGGAGCTCGTCGAGACCGAGGGCCGGCCCCGGCTGCGCGGACTGCTGGACCGGCTCCAGACGGAGAACCTGCTGGAGGCGGCCGTGGTCTACGGCTACTTCCCGTGCGTCTCCAAGGACGACGACCTGATCATCCTCGACGAGCAGGGCAACGAACGCACCCGCTTCACCTTCCCGCGCCAGCGCCGGGGCCGCCGCCTGTGCCTGGCCGACTACTTCCGCCCGGAGGAGTCCGGCGAGACGGATGTCGTCGGCCTCCAGGTCGTCACCGTCGGCTCGCGCATCGGCGAGGAGACGGCCCGGATGTTCGAGGCCAACGCCTACCGGGACTATCTCGAACTGCACGGGCTGTCCGTGCAGTTGGCCGAGGCGCTCGCCGAGTACTGGCACGCGCGCGTGCGCTCCGAACTCGGCTTCGCCGGCGAGGACCCGGACGAGATGCAGGGCATGTTCGAGCTGAAGTACCGCGGCGCCCGCTTCTCCCTCGGCTACGGCGCCTGCCCCAACCTGGAGGACCGCGCCAAGATCGCCGACCTGCTCCAGCCGGAGCGCATCGGCGTCCAGCTGTCCGAGGAGTTCCAGCTGCACCCTGAGCAGTCCACGGACGCCATCGTGATCCACCACCCGGAGGCGAAGTACTTCAACGCGCGCTGAGCGGCCCCACCGGGTACACAGGCCAGAAGAGGCGCTTCGGCCGCGCACGACGTAGACTGGTCGGTCCACCGCAGGCCGGTTCCCCTCGTGGGAACCGGCCTGAACGTCCCTCAAGGAGGTACGTGGATGACCAGTACGGTCCCCGCGCTCGGAACACGCACGGCCGAAGGCTCCGCCCTTCAGGGGGTGCTCCTCGACATGGACGGCACCCTGGTGGACACGGAGGGCTTCTGGTGGGACGTCGAGGCCGAGGTCTTCGCCTCCCTCGGCCACACGCTCGACGAGTCCTGGCGGCATGTCGTGGTCGGCGGCCCCATGACCCGCAGCGCGGGATTCCTCATCGAGGCCACCGGTGCCGACATCACCCTCGACGAACTCACCGAGCTCCTGAACGACGGCTTCGAAGACCGCATCGGCCGCGCCCTGCCGCTGATGCCGGGCGCCGGACGGCTGCTCGCCGAGCTGTACGAGTACGAGATCCCCACCGCCCTGGTCTCGGCCTCCCACCGGCGCATCATCGACCGGGTGCTGACCTCGCTGGGCGCCCACCATTTCAGCCTCACCGTGGCCGGTGACGAGGTGCCGCGCACCAAGCCCCACCCCGACCCGTACCTCGCCGCCGCCGCCGGACTCGGCGTGGACCCGGCCCGGTGCGCCGTCATCGAGGACACCGCGACCGGGGTCGCCGCCGCCGAGGCAGCGGGCTGCCACGTCGTGGCCGTGCCCTCCGTGGCCCCCATCTCCCCGGCCCTGCGCCGCACGGTCGTCACCTCCCTCGAAGAGGTCGACCTGACATTTCTGCACGGGCTGATGACACAAATGCGCTAGGCGTTCACCCAGCGTGCAGCGGCGTTAGGGCGGTAATTCCGAAGGCGAATTCGAACCCCTCCGGATGCGCGAATTCCCGTACCTTCGCACCCGTTTACGCGTGTGACGTTCCCCACGTGGTCCGGGGTCGACAGTCGATCCGGCATGTGCTGCGCCACCCCTCCGAGGAGCTGTAGACGTGCCCTTGTGTCCCGATTGATGGAACCCTGCACCAAAGCTTCCGCTGTCGGGTTTTCGGTCTGTCCACACCCGGTTCCGCAGCGTGATGGGTGCTCAACTCCGGTGGCTGCGAACCCTCCTGCCGGTCCGGACTAATCTCGTCGCGAGAACATCGCCCCACCCCCGTGATCCGCTGCGCCACCCCTGCATGCCGGATACACGGAGTCGACAGCTCTGGAGAAACTCGAGCATGAACCGCAGAACTTTGGTGCTGCCGGCCGTGATCGGCCTGCTCGCGCCGGTGCTCGCCGCCTGCGGCGGGTCCGACAGCGGGAGCGGCGGCAGCGGCGCGATCGTCGTCGGCACCACGGACCGGTTCACCGCCTCGAAGGACGCCCCCGCGCCCCTCGACCCGGCGTACGCCTACGACGTCGGCACCTGGAACATCCTGCGCCAGACCGTGCAGACCCTGATGATCCAGCCCCGCGGCGAGGGCGAGCCGGTACCGGAGGCCGCCGAGCGCTGCGGTTTCACCGACACCGGCAACGAGCGCTACGCCTGCACCCTGCGCGACGGCCTGACATTCGCCAACGGTAACGCTGTCACCGCGGCCGATGTGAAGTACTCCATCGACCGCGCGCGCTCCCTCAAGGCCGACAGCGGCGTGTTCGCGCTGCTGTCCACCATCGACACCGTCGAGACGCAGGGCGACCGCGAGGTCGTCTTCCACCTCAAGACCGCCGACGCGACCTTCCCGTACAAGCTGTCGACCCCGGTCGCCGGCATCGTCGACCCCGACGACTACCCGAAGAACAAGCTGCGCGACGGCTTCGAGCTGGGGGGCTCCGGCCCGTACACCCTGAAGGCCGACGTCGAGGACGGCGAGCTGGTCAAGGCCGAGTTCACCAAGAACCCCGACTACAAGGGGACCCTCGAGGTGAACAACGACAAGGTCGACATGGTCTCCTACAAGGACGCCGACGCCATGGGCAAGGCGCTGGACAAGGGTGACATCGACCTGATGACCCGCACCATGTCGCCGGATCAGATCCGTGAGCTCTCGGCCGACGCGGACACCGACGTCGACCTCGTCGAGATGCCCGGCCTGGAGATCCGCTACCTGGGCTTCAACACCGACGCCCCGACGGTGAAGTCCAAGGCCGTGCGCCAGGCGATGGCCCAGGTCGTCAACCGCAGCGCGCTGGTCTCCAAGGTCTACGGCTCCCAGGCCGAGCCGCTGTACTCGCTGGTCCCGGCCACCGTCACCGGCCACTCCAACTCGTTCTTCAACAAGTACGGCGAGCCCAACGTCACCAAGGCCCGTTCCCTGCTCGACCAGGCGAACATCACCACCCCGGTGAAGCTCACGCTGCACTACACGACCGACCACTACGGCCCGGCCACCAAGAAGGAGTTCGAGGTCCTGCGCGACCAGCTGAACTCCAGCGGCCTGTTCGACGTCGGCATCAAGGGCACCCCGTGGGACACGTTCCGCCCGGCCGAGAAGAAGGGCGAGTACGACGTCTACGGCATGGGCTGGTTCCCGGACTTCCCGGACGCCGACAACTTCCTCGCGCCGTTCCTCGACGCGGACAACACGCTCGGCTCGCCGTACGACAACAGCCAGATCCGCAACACCCTGATCCCGGAGTCCCGCCGCGAGGCGGACCGGCTGTCCGCCTCCGCCAGCCTGACGGACATTCAGGACATCGTCGCAGGTGACGTGCCGGTGCTGCCACTGTGGCAGGGCAAGCAGTACGTCGCCGCGCGCGATGACATCACGGGTACCGCCTACGCGCTCAACTCCGCCTCGACGCTTCAGCTGTGGGAGCTCGGGCGGGGCGTGAGCGGCTGACGGACCCGCTGGTTCCCCGGGGCCTGTGACCGCGGCCTCCGGGGAGCCGTGCCCCGGAGCCGGGGACATGCTCCGGGAGTTCTCGAGAACCGACGACAAGGCACACACGTGAACATACGCAACCAGTGGCCGGTCCTGCCCATCGTGGCGGGGCTCGCCTCCGGACTGCTGACCGGCTGTGGCACGGAGAGCGGAGACGCCGCGGGGGACGGCTCCAACGTGGTGGTGGGGATGTCCGACGACGTCCTGGCCACGGACCCCGCCTCCGGCTACGACCCCGGCTCCTGGCTGTTGTTCAACAACGTCTTCCAGTCCCTGCTCAGCTTTCCCAAGGGCGCCACGGAACCGCAGCCGGAGGCCGCCGAGAGGTGCGCGTTCACCGACACGCAGACCACGGTCTACAAGTGCACGCTGAAGGACGGACTCAAGTTCAGCAACGGTGACGAGCTCACCTCCGAGGACGTCAAGTTCTCCTTCGACCGCATGCTGAAGATCAACGACCCTGACGGGCCCGCGATCATGTTCCCCATGCTGGACAAGGTCGAGACGCCGGACGAGAAGACGGTCGTCTTCCGCCTCAACACGGCCGACGCCACCTTCCCGAGCAAGATCGCCTCCGGTGCCGGCTCCATCGTCGACCACACCCAGTACGACGCCGACGGGCTCCGCAAGGACGGCAAGGCGGTCGGCTCCGGCCCGTACCGGCTCGACTCGTTCGACGACGGGCAGGCAATCTTCTCCGTCAACGAGAACTACAAGGGCACCGCCAAGGTGAACAACACCGGCGTGACGCTCAAGTTCTTCGACGGCGACCAGACGGCCCTGAAGCAGGCCATCCAGAACGGGGACGTCGACATCGCCTACCGCGGGCTCACCGCGGGCGACATCGCGGACACGGAGAAGGCCGACGACGGCACCGGCGTCGAGGTCGTCGAGGGCAGCAGCGCCGAGGTGCAGCACCTGGTGTTCAACATGGACGACCCGGTCGCCGGAAAGCTCGGCGTCCGCAAGGCCATGGCCCACCTGCTCGACCGCGAGGCGCTCATCAGGGACGTCTACCAGGGCACCGCGACCCCGCTGTACTCCATCATCCCGGCCGGTATCGCGGGCCACAACACGGCCTTCTTCGACACCTACGGCGCCCGCCCCTCCCGGTCCAAGGCCCAGGCCGCGCTGCGTGAGGACGGCATCAACGGCAAGGTGAAGCTGACCCTCTGGTCGACCCCTTCCCGCTACGGCCCCGCGACCGACCAGGAGCTGAACGCCATCGCCGGCCAGCTCAACGCCAGCGGCCTGTTCGACGCCGACGTCAAGTCCGTGCCCTTCGGCCAGTACGAGAAGGACATCGCCGCCGGCAAGTACGGCGTGTACGTGAAGGGCTGGGTGCCGGACTACCCGGACGCCGACAACTTCACCGGCCCCTTCTTCGGCAAGGGCAACGTGCTGAACAACAACTACGACAACGGCACGATCACCGGCTCGCTCATCCCGCGCACCGCCGCCCTCACCAACCGGGCCGGCACCGACAAGGAGTTCGGGGAGCTGCAGGACATCGTCGCCGACGAACTCCCCGTCCTGCCGGTGTGGCAGGCCAAGCAGTACGCGGTCGTCCGCGACGGCGTCTACGGCCTGGAGTACTGCCTCGACGCCTCGACGGTCTTCCGCTTCTGGGAGCTCAGCAAGGACGCCTGACGCACTGACGTGAAGAAGGGCGCCTCCCGCTCGGCGGGGGGCGCCCTCTCACGTACCGGACCGCGGCCGCTACTGCGCGCCGGGGCGCACCAGCCCGCTCTCGTACGCGTACACCGCCGCCTGCACGCGGTCGCGCAGGCCCAGCTTGGTGAGCACGTGCCCGACGTGCGTCTTGACGGTGGTCTCGCTGACGAACAGGTCGGCGGCGATCTCCGCGTTGGAGAGCCCCCGCGCCACCAGCTTCAGCACCTCCACCTCACGGTCGGTGAGCGTGTGCAGGGTGTCCGGCACCGGCTCCTCACCCGACGGCAGATGCGTGGCGTACTTGTCGAGCAGCCGGCGCGTGATGCTCGGCGCGAGCATCGCCTCGCCGGAGGCGACCACCCGGATGGCCTGCACGAGCTCGTTGGCGGGCGCGTCCTTGAGCAGGAACCCGCTGGCCCCGGCCCGCAGTGCCTCGACCACGTACTCGTCGAGATCGAAGGTGGTCAGCACCAGCACCTTCGCCGGGCCGTCCCGCCCGGGTCCGGTGATCTGCCGGGTCGCCTCCACACCGTCCATCCGCGGCATGCGGATGTCCATCAGGACCACGTCGGGCTGCAGGGCCCGCACCTGGTCGAGCGCCTGGAGGCCGTCTCCGGCCTCGCCGACGACCGCGAGGTCCTGCTCGGCCTCCAGGATCATCCGGAAGCCGGTACGCAGCAGGGGCTGGTCGTCGACCAGTAGGACGCGGATGGCCACGTAAGTCTCCTTCGCTAGTCCGGCCCCATTCTGCCCTGGGCGGGCCCGCCGGACTCAGCCGCCCTCACCGGTTGCCCCGGCAGGTCCGCCGCGCGCACCGGCAGCGGGTACGGCGGGGGAGTGCCGCCGAACTCCGGGCAGTGGGCCTGGTGGTCGCACCATCCGCACAGCTTCGTGGGGCGCGGCCGCCAGTCGCCCGTCTCGGTGGCCAGCCGGATCGCCTCCCACAGCGCCAGCAGCTTGCGCTCGACCCGCTCCAGGTCGGCGAGGACCGGGTCGTACGTCAGCACCTGGCCGCTGCCGAGATAGACCAGCTGGAGCCGCCGGGGGACCACGTTCTTCAGCCGCCACACCACCAGGGCGTAGAACTTCATCTGGAACAGGGCGCCCTCGGAGTACTCCGGCCTGGGGGCCTTCCCCGTCTTGTAGTCGACGATCCGGACCTCGCCCGTGGGGGCCACGTCGACCCGGTCGATGATGCCGCGCAGCCGCAGCCCGGACTCCAGCTCGGCCTCGACGAACAGCTCCCGCTCGGCCGGCTCCAGACGGCTGGGGTCCTCCAGCGTGAACCAGCGCTCGACGAGTTGCTCCGCCTCGCCCAGCCAGCGCGCCAGCCGCTCGCCCTGCGGATCGTCGGCGAACAGCTCCTCGACCTCCGGCCGCGACTCGCGCAACCGGTCCCACTGGCCCGGGACCAGCGACTTCGCCCGGGGCGCCGTGCGCTCGGCGGCCGGGGCGTCGAAGAGCCGCTCCAGAACCGCGTGCACCAGCGTGCCCCGGGTCGCCGCCTCGCTCGGCTTCTCCGGCAGCCGGTCGATGACACGGAAGCGGTACAGCAGCGGGCACTGCATGAAGTCACTGGCACGCGAGGGGGACAGCGAGGCGGGCGGTATGGCGGTGGACCCGGTCACGAGGTCGCTCACGGCGGCGGTCTCGGCCGCCGCCTCCGCCACCGTCTGTGCCTCTGCCGCCGTCTGCACTGCCGTCTCCGCGGGCCCCGCCGGGACCGGCGGATCCGCCGCCGCGGCAGGACCGCTCCCGGGCGGCGCCGCGCCCTCGCTGCTCGTCTCCATGCCCCAGACCATACGGCCCGCCACTGACAGTGACCCGGCCGCGTTCCGTGGGGGAAGCCGGGAGAGGAGGCCGAGGTACAGGAAACACAGGGGTGCCGGGGCGGAGCGCACCTCGACGGACGCATACCATCGACTCGAGACCCTCCCGCCCGGCAGGCGCGGGAGACGCTTCGACGAGGGGACACCGGTGGACGAGAGCGGCGGGCGCGGGCAGCCGCGGTCCGGCAACGACGAGTCGGCCGAGCGGCAGGGGCTCCCGCCCCGGCCCACCGACGCGGCCCCCGCCGACGAACAGCCCACGGACGAGCACCGTTCCGCTCCCGAGCAGTCCACCCCGGGACCGGAGCCGACCGGTCAACCCGCGCCCACCGGCACCCCGGCAAGCTCTCCGGACGCCCCGAGGGACGAGTCGGCGACGGACCGGCGCGGCGCTTCGCCGGACCCGCGGAATCCGCATGACGCGACCCCCGCCCCCGCCGAGCACCACACAAACCACCCGCCGGAGACCGCCCCGCACCCCGAGCGCGCCGATGCCGACGGCCCGCACGCGGCACCCGTCCGCGCCGGTGCGGACGTACCGCGGCCGGCATCCGCCCGTGCCGAGGGGGAGGGAGGCGGCGGTTCGCCGGAGGCCGACGCACACCCCGACCGCGCCTACGCCGACGGCCCGCACGCGGCACCCGTCCGCGCCGATGCGGACGTACCGCGGCCGGCACCCGTCCGTGCCGAGGGGGAGGGAGGCGGCGGTTCGCCGGAGGCCGACGCACACCCCGACCGCGCCTACGCCAGCGGCCCGCAGTCGGCTTCTGCCGCAGGGCGGCCCGAGGCGGACCGGCTGCACAAGGCGCAGGCCCCGGCTCCGGCCCCCGGCTCCGGCGATCCGAACCGCCGGCAGCAGCCCTCCGCCGCAGCCCCGGGCCCCGGCCACCCCGACCCTTCCGTCCCCGCCCACGACGACCGCCCCCTCGCCCACTCCGCCAGAGGCAGGGGCCCCGCGCCCCAGCGGCCGGAGCCCCGCGGCGGGCTGCTCATGGGACGGCCCTTCGGGGTGCCCGTGTACGTCGCGCCGAGCTGGTTCCTCGTCGCCGCGCTGATCACCTGGGTGTTCGGCGGCCAGCTGGAGCGCGTGCTGCCCGAACTCGGCGCCGCCCGCTACCTGGTCTCCCTCTTCTTCGCGGTCGCCTTCTACGCCTCCGTACTCGTCCACGAACTGGCCCACACGGTCGCCGCACTCCGCTTCAAACTCCCGGTCCGCCGCATCCAGCTCCAGTTCTTCGGCGGCGTCTCCGAGATCGAGAAGGAAGCCGAGACCCCCGGCCGGGAGTTCGTGCTGGCCTTCGTCGGGCCCCTGCTCTCCCTCGCCCTCTCCGGCGTCTTCTACGCCGCCATGCAGACCGTGGACCCCGGCACCGTCCCGGGCGTCCTGCTCGCCGGCCTGATGATCTCCAACCTCATCGTGGCCGCGTTCAACCTCCTGCCCGGCCTGCCCCTCGACGGCGGCCGCATGCTCCGCGCCGTCGTCTGGAAGATCACCGGCAAGCCGATGAAGGGCACCATCGCCGCCGCCTGGGTCGGCCGCGCCCTCGCCGTCTCCGTGCTCATCGGACTGCCCCTGCTGACCCAGTCCGGCGCCCTCGGCACCGACGCCACCGACAACGTCGGCATGGACACCGTCCTCGACGCCCTGCTCGCCGCCATCCTCGCCGCGATCATCTGGACCGGCGCCGGCAACAGCCTGCGCATGGCCCGCCTGCGCGAGCACCTCCCCGAGCTGCGCGCCCGGACGCTCACCCGCCGCGCGGTCCCCGTCGAGACCCACACCCCGCTCTCGGAAGCCCTGCGCCGCGCCAACGCCGCCGGGGCCCGCGCCCTGGTCGTCGTCGACCCCGACGGCCAGCCCCTGTCCCTCGTCCGCGAGGCCGCCATCGTCGGCGTGCCCGAGCACCGCCGTCCCTGGGTCGCCGTCAGCGGCCTCGCCCAGGACCTCACCGACGGCATGCGCGTCTCCGCGGAACTGTCCGGCGAGGAACTCCTGGACGCCCTGCGCGCCACCCCCGCCACCGAGTACCTGGTGGTGGAGGAGACCGGCGAGATCTACGGCGTCCTGTCGGCGGCCGACGTGGAGCGCGCCTTCGTCAAGGCGATGGCGAGGCCGTCCTAGAGCGACAGGTCCGGGTGGTCGGAGGCCCTCTCCGGGGCCGGTAGGCTGGTCACATGTCCGAACCGACCGGTGCCGCCCGCAGGCGCGGGCCCTTCAAGGTCGGGGACCAGGTTCAGCTGACCGACCCCAAGGGCCGCCACTACACGTTCACGCTCGAGGCCGGGAAGAACTTCCACACCCACAAGGGTTCCTTCCCGCACGACGAGCTGATCGGCGCTCCCGAGGGCAGCGTTGTCCGCACCACCGGAAACGTCGCCTACCTCGCGCTGCGCCCCCTGCTCCCCGACTACGTCCTGTCCATGCCCCGCGGCGCCGCCGTGGTCTACCCCAAGGACGCGGGGCAGATCCTCGCCTTCGCCGACATCTTCCCCGGCGCGCGCGTCGTGGAAGCGGGCGTCGGCTCCGGCTCGCTCAGCAGCTTCCTGCTGCGGGCCATCGGCGACCAGGGCATGCTGCACAGCTACGAGCGCCGCGCGGACTTCGCCGAGATCGCCCAGGCGAACGTCGAGCGCTACTTCGGCGGCCCGCACCCCGCCTGGCAGCTCACCGTGGGCGACCTTCAGGACAACCTGTCCGACGCCGACGTCGACCGCGTCATCCTCGACATGCTCGCCCCCTGGGAGTGCCTCGAGGCCGTCTCCAAGGCGCTCGTCCCCGGCGGCATCCTGTGCTGCTACGTGGCGACCACCACCCAGCTCGCCCGGACCGTCGAGTCCATCCGCGAGATCGGCTGCTTCAACGAGCCGACCTCGTGGGAGACGATGATCCGCAACTGGCACATCGAGGGCCTGGCAGTCCGCCCGGACCACCGGATGATCGGCCACACCGGTTTCCTGCTCACCGCCCGCCGCCTCGCCGACGGCGTCGAGCCGCCCATGCGCCGCCGCCGCCCCGCCAAGGGCGCCTACGGCGAGGACTACGCAGGCCCCAACGCCGACGGCGGCACCGCCCGCTGACGCGGCCCGTCACCGCACCCAACGCACAGGCGCCGTGGCGGAGTTCCCGGACCCGTACCGGAACTCCGCCACGGCGCCTCTTTGTTGCCGCCCCGGGTGAACCCTCGCGGAACGCCGTTGACCTGCTGCGAAGGCCGCCACGGCCCACGTCGTGCCGAGCAGAGGCCCCGCCCGCACAGGCCCCCTGACGCAGCGGCAGGCACCGTAACCCTTCTGGCTGCCCCGGCACGAGACGCGCACACCCCGCCGTTCCCTCGCGGTGTGACGTGTGGCACCATGCTGGCCACCCCACCGGCACAGCCTCAGGAGACCCTCCTAGTGCAGTCTTCCGCCGTCCCGGAGCTCGCCCACACCCACACCCGCCCCATCCACTGGCTCGCCACCGCGACAGCCGTCGCGGGTGTCGTGGCCCTCTCCTCGGGCCTGCAGCCCGGCGCGGCGACGGCGGCCCAGTCCGCCACCCCCGAGACCAAGAGCGCTCCCGCGCAGATGACTCCGCCCGACCCGGCAGCGGTGACGTTCCCGAACGACTGCGGTCCGGTGAAGGCCGTGGTGAAGAAGCGGGCTTCCGGAGACCTCGACGGCGACGGCAGGCCGGAGACGGTGGCCGTGGTCCACTGCGACTCCCCGATGGGCACCCCGCCCGACGGCGTGTACGTCCTCACGCGCGGCACCGAAGGCGGCAAGCCGCGGATCGTGGCCACCCTGCTCGACCCCGAGGACGGCACCACCGTCACCGACTTCGCCGTGCGCGACGGCGCCGTCACGGCCACGCTCCTCGGCTACTCGTCGGCCGACGTGCCGCGTTGCTGCCCCGACGAGAAGAGCGACGTGAAATGGCGTTGGCACAGCGGCTCGTTCGTCCGCTCCACCCCGGCCGGAGCCCGCAGCGTCTGAGGCGCCTGCGACGGCACGTGTGAGATATCAGACAGCAGTGACGGAACGTGGAGAAGTGGTCACTCCACGTCCGGTCCGTAGACTTCGGCCCTGTCCGAAACCCGACGTACGTGGATGCACTCGCCCGGACACTCCTTCGCGGAGTCGATCACGTCCGTGAGGAGCGGCAGGGGAACGGGCGTTGTCGCGCCCTTGTCCTGGAGCAACTCGTCGTCGGCGCTCTTCACATAGGCCAGCCCGTCGATGTCCAGCTCGAACACCTCGGGCGCGTACTGGGCGCAGATGCCGTCACCGGTACACAGATCCTGGTCGATCCAGACCTCCAGCTCCGCGCCGTCGGCCCCGGCCACCTGCTGCACGCTCATCTCTCCTGCCGTTTCTCCGCCGAGCCGTGTCGGGAATCCGGCCAGCTCCGGCGGGTGTTGAACAGTTCGACCCTACCTCCGGCTGGGTTCCAATCATGTTCGCTGGGTATTCCCCTGGCGTGAGGGAGAGCGCAAGGGTGAAGATCGGACACACCCCGACCGTCTTTGTGATCTAGGGGTTTCAATCGACACCCGCCCAGGTAGGGTCTGGAAGCGTCCAGCTCCCCTTGGAGGAGGTGAGGACCGTGGCAGCCCACGACGACGACATGAACCGCGGCATCCGCCCGGGACGCGGGTCCGACGACCCGGCCGGGCAGATTGCCTACCTTGAGCAGGAGATCGCCGTCCTGCGACGCAAGCTCGCCGACTCTCCGCGACACACGAGGATTCTCGAAGAGCGGATCGTCGAGCTGCAGACCAATCTGGCCGGCGTGTCCGCGCAGAACGAGCGACTCGCCAACACGCTCCGTGAGGCCCGTGACCAGATTGTGGCCCTCAAGGAGGAGGTCGACCGGCTCGCACAGCCGCCGGCCGGCTTCGGTGTCTTCCTGACGGCCAACGAGGACGGCACCGCCGACATCTTCACCGGCGGCCGCAAGCTCAGGGTGAACGTCAGCCCCAGCGTCGAGCTCGAGGAGCTCCGGCGCGGCCAGGAAGTAATGCTCAACGAAGCGCTCAACGTGGTCGACGCCATGGAGTTCGAGCGCGTCGGTGACATCGTCACCCTCAAGGAGATCCTCGAGGACGGCGAGCGAGCCCTGGTGCTCGGACACACCGACGAGGAGCGGGTGGTACGGCTCGCCGAGCCACTGCTGGACGTCACCATCCGCCCCGGCGACGCCCTCCTGCTCGAACCCCGCTCCGGCTACGTCTACGAGGTCGTGCCGAAGAGCGAGGTCGAGGAACTCGTCCTCGAAGAAGTCCCCGACATCGGCTACGAGCAGATCGGCGGTCTCGGCGGCCAGATCGAGGCCATCCGCGACGCGGTCGAGCTGCCGTACCTCTACCCGGACCTGTTCAAGGAGCACGAGCTGCGCCCGCCCAAGGGCGTCCTGCTCTACGGCCCTCCCGGATGCGGCAAGACGCTCATCGCCAAAGCCGTCGCCAACTCGCTGGCCAAGAAGGTCGCCGAGGTCACCGGCCAGGCCGCCGGCAAGAGCTTCTTCCTCAACATCAAGGGCCCCGAGCTCCTGAACAAGTACGTCGGCGAGACCGAGCGGCAGATCCGCCTCGTCTTCCAGCGTGCTCGCGAGAAGGCCAGCGAGGGCACCCCCGTCATCGTCTTCTTCGACGAGATGGAGTCCCTGTTCCGCACCCGAGGCTCCGGTGTCAGCTCGGACGTGGAGAACACCATCGTCCCGCAGCTGCTCGCCGAGATCGACGGTGTGGAGGGCCTGCAGAACGTGGTCGTGATCGGTGCCTCCAACCGCGAGGACATGATCGACCCCGCCATCCTGCGGCCCGGCCGCCTGGACGTGAAGATCAAGATCGAGCGTCCCGACGCCGAGGCGGCGAAGGACATCTTCGGCAAGTACCTCACCGAGCGCCTCCCGCTGCACTCCGACGACCTCGGCGAGCACGGCGGCAGTAAGGCCACCACCGTCCAGAGCATGATCCAGACGGCCGTGGAACACATGTACACCGAATCCGAGGAGAACCGCTTCCTCGAGGTCACCTACGCCAACGGTGACAAGGAAGTCCTCTACTTCAAGGACTTCAACTCCGGCGCCATGATCGAGAACATCGTCGGCCGCGCCAAGAAGATGGCCATCAAGGACTTCCTCGAGAAGAACCAGAAGGGCCTGCGCGTCTCCCACCTCCTCCAGGCCTGCGTGGACGAGTTCAAGGAGAACGAGGACCTGCCCAACACCACCAACCCGGACGACTGGGCCCGGATCTCCGGAAAGAAGGGCGAACGGATCGTGTACATCCGTACGCTCATCACCGGAAAGCAGGGCTCGGACACCGGACGCTCCATCGACACGGTGGCGAACACCGGTCAGTACCTGTAAAAGGCAGGGCGGCTGCGGGTGCCCTAGGCGGGTACCCGCAGCCGACTGTTTTTCAGGCCACGGCTGGAGCAACGCAATGACGCAAATGATCTCCCCACCAGCGCAAAGGCGTTCTAGGCTCTTGCGTACCGCCGAGTCGCGCAGTGCGGGGACGGGCACCGCACACGCAACCGAGCGCCAGCGGTATCTGAGTGGCGCCCACGACCGAGGGTGCCGCCGGGCAAGGAGGGCCGCATGACCGTACGGCGAGTAATGGGCATCGAGACGGAGTACGGGATCTCCGTCCCCGGCCACCCCAACGCCAATGCCATGCTCACCTCGTCCCAGATCGTGAACGCCTACGCGGCGGCGATGCACCGGGCCCGGCGGGCCCGATGGGACTTCGAGGAGGAGAACCCGCTGCGGGACGCGCGAGGCTTCGACCTCGCCCGCGAGGCCGCCGACTCCAGCCAGCTCACCGACGAGGACATCGGCCTGGCCAACGTCATCCTCACCAACGGGGCACGGCTCTACGTCGACCACGCACACCCCGAGTACAGCTCCCCCGAGGTGACCAATCCCCGGGACGCCGTCCTCTGGGACAAGGCCGGCGAGCGGATCATGGCCGAGGCCGCGGAACGGGCCGCCCAGCTGCCCGGTGCCCAGCCGATCCACCTGTACAAGAACAACACCGACAACAAGGGCGCGTCCTACGGCACGCACGAGAACTACCTGATGAAGCGGGAGACCCCCTTCTCGGACATCGTGCGCCACCTGACGCCGTTCTTCGTCTCCCGTCAGGTCTTCGCCGGAGCGGGCCGCGTCGGCATCGGCCAGGACGGGCACGAGCACGGCTTCCAGCTCAGCCAGCGAGCCGACTACTTCGAGGTCGAGGTGGGCCTCGAGACGACGCTGAAGCGCCCGATCATCAACACCCGCGACGAGCCGCACGCGGACGCCGAGAAGTACCGGCGCCTGCATGTGATCATCGGCGACGCGAACCTCTCCGAGATCTCGACTTATCTCAAGCTGGGCACGACCTCGCTGGTGCTGTCGATGATCGAGGACGGTTTCATCGCCGTCGACCTGGCGGTCGACCAGCCCGTCCGTACGCTCCACCAGGTCTCCCACGACCCGTCCCTGAAGCGCCTGGTCACGCTCCGCAGCGGCCGTACGCTCACGGCGGTCCAGCTGCAGATGGAGTACTACGAGCTGGCGCGCAAGTACGTGGAGGAGCGGTTCGGGGCCGACGCCGACGACCAGACCAAGGACGTCCTGTCCCGCTGGGAGGACACCCTCACCCGTCTGGAGCACGACCCGATGAGTCTGGCCGGAGAGCTGGACTGGGTCGCCAAGCGGGAGCTCATGGAGGGCTACCGGCGCCGGGACAGCCTCGACTGGGACGCGCCGCGACTGCACCTGGTCGACCTCCAGTACGCCGACGTACGGCCCGAGAAGGGCCTGTACAACCGTCTGGTGGCCCGTGGGCGCATGAAGCGGCTGCTGACCGACGCCGACGTCGAGCGGGCCCGTACGGTGCCGCCGGAGGACACCCGGGCGTACTTCCGCGGCCGCTGCCTGGAGCAGTACGCGGACGACGTCGCCGCGGCCTCCTGGGACTCGGTGATCTTCGATCTGCCGGGCCGGGACTCGCTGCAGCGCGTCCCAACCCTGGAACCGCTTCGCGGAACGCGTAATCACGTCAAGGAGCTCCTGGACCGCTGCCGCACCGCGGAAGACCTGGTCAGGGTCCTGTCGGGCGGGTGAACGCGTTGAGCGGGTACTCGTCGGGAGCCGGCCGGGCAGGGTGGAAAATCCCTGGTCCGGGAATCATCGAGGTGGTCCCCGTACGTTGGAGCAACTGCGGGGCCATTGTCAGACCCGGCGAGTAGGGTCTGATCTTGACCGAGCAACTGTGTCGGGCGAACCGAGCGGGGTGAGGGATATGGCGACCAAGGACACCGGCGGCGGACAGCAGAAGGCCACCCGGTCCACCGAGGAGGTCGAGGAGCAGGCGGCGGAGACGCAGGCTTCCGAGGACCTCAAGGAGCGTCAGGAGAAGCTGAGCGACGACGTGGACTCGGTTCTGGACGAGATCGACGACGTACTCGAGGAGAACGCAGAGGACTTCGTGCGGTCCTTCGTTCAAAAGGGTGGCCAGTAAGGCGCCTGAGCCTTCACTCCGAAGGTGAACGGGGTGCGTGGTGACGGACGAGCCGAGCGCGGAGCGCTGCGCGCGGGGCAGGGTTTGACGTGATGCCCTCGTGTGCGGCGCTCCGGGCGCCGGCGGGCTCCGGAGCCCGCCGGCCCGCCCGGTGTGGGCGGCGGGCAAGTGCGGCGTCGCCCCGGCGGAGTTGGTCCCGCCGGGCATGTGGATCACCGCCGAAGGACGGGTAGGGTCCGAGGCATACCGAGCCCCCGGTGGCAACCGGACCGGGGTTGTTCCAAGGATCGGCCCGACGTCACAGGGCGGGCTGTCGCATACGTGGAAGGAATCGCGTGGAAGCCAACACTCGTAGCACCGGGCGTCTACCAGCTGCCTTCCTGACGCCAGGGTCTTCCTCCTTCATGGACTTCCTGTCCGAGCACCAGCCGGAGATCCTGCCCGGCAACCGGCAACTGCCTCCCACCCAGGGCGTGATCGAGGCGCCGCACGGGACGACGATCGTCGCGGCGACGTTCCCCGGCGGTGTGGTGCTCGCCGGTGACCGGCGGGCGACCATGGGCAACGTCATCGCGCAGCGGGACATCGAGAAGGTCTTCCCGGCCGACGAGTACTCGGCGGTGGGCATCGCCGGTACGGCGGGCCTGGCCGTGGAGATGGTGAAGCTGTTCCAGCTGGAGCTGGAGCACTTCGAGAAGGTCGAGGGCGCGCAGCTGTCCCTCGAGGGCAAGGCGAACCGGCTGTCGACGATGATCCGCTCCAACCTCGGCATGGCCATGCAGGGCCTGGCCGTGGTGCCGCTGTTCGCGGGGTACGACGTGGACCGCGGCAAGGGCCGCATCTTCTCCTACGACGTCACCGGCGGCCGCTCCGAGGAGCAGAACTACGCGGCCACCGGTTCCGGGTCGATCTTCGCGCGTGGCGCGATGAAGAAGCTCTTCCGGGACGACCTCAGCGAGGCCGAGGCCACCACGCTCGTGATCCAGGCGCTCTACGACGCGGCAGACGACGACTCGGCGACCGGCGGTCCCGATGTCGCCCGCCGGATCTATCCCATCGTCACCGTGATCACCGACGACGGTTTCCGTCGGCTCACCGACAGCGAGGCGTCCGAGATCGCGCGCTCGATTCTCGAGCGGCGGCTGGAGCAGCCCGACGGGCCGCGGGCCGCGCTGCTGTAGCGGCGATCGTCTTCGTGAGGGTGGTCCAGTGAACCGACGGAATCTTCAAGAGAGGGACGGATAACCGGTGTCGACGCCGTTCTATGTCTCCCCCCAGCAGGCCATGGCCGACCGGGCGGAGTACGCCCGCAAGGGCATTGCCCGTGGTCGCAGCCTGGTCGTGCTGCAGTTCGCCGACGGCATCGTCTTCGTCGGCGAGAACCCGTCCCGTGCGCTGCACAAGTTCAGCGAGATCTACGACCGGATCGGCTTCGCGGCCGCCGGCAAGTACAACGAGTACGAGAACCTGCGGATCGGCGGCGTGCGCTACGCCGACCTGCGGGGTTACACCTACGACCGGGACGATGTGACGGCCCGGGGCCTGGCGAACGTCTACGCGCAGACGCTGGGCACGATCTTCTCCAGTGCCGCGGAGAAGCCGTACGAGGTGGAGCTTGTCGTCGCCGAGGTCGGGGAGACGCCCGAGGGTGACCAGATCTACCGGCTGCCGCACGACGGGTCCATCGTGGACGAGCACGGCTCGGTCGCGGTGGGCGGCAACGCCGAGCAGATCAGCAGTTATCTGGACCAGCGCCACCGGGAGGGCATGACGCTCGCGGAGGCGCTGAAGCTGGCGGTGCAGGCGCTGTCCCGCGATACCAACGGCAGCGAGCGGGAGATTCCCGCGGAGCGGCTGGAGGTGGCGGTGCTGGACCGCACACGACCGCAGAAGCGCAAGTTCAGGCGGATCACCGGGCCCCAGCTGTCGCGGCTGCTCGGTGGCGGTACGGAGGACTCGGCGTCGGAGGACGCCGAGTAGTTCTGATGGTTCTGTCGTGATGCGACGCGCCCTGGCCGGATGTGGCCGGGGCGCGTCGCTGTGCGGGGGTGGGTCGGGGGGTGTCCGTCCTCGGAACGGCGCGATGGGCTTGGGAACCAACTGACTGTCCGTTGACGCGCCAACCAGCTGTGGGCGGACACCCCCCGACACAGCCCCTTCTCGCCGTACGCGGGTGCCGGTCCGCCCATCCTGCGGGCATGCGTGCCGCCTGGGGCGGCACGGGTGGGCGCGGGCGGCACCCCGTCACGCCGGGTTGCGCACCCACCCCCGGTCCTGGCATCGACGCCCAGCACCGCTAACGCGGACCGGCCGTGGAGCCTCGGAGCACCAGCTGGACCGGGATGTCGCCTGCCTCCGGTGCACGGCCCTCCAGTACGGCCAGCAGCGCCCGCATGCCCCGCTCGCCGAACAGCTCTGCGTTCAGGTGGACCGTCGTCAGTTCCGGGTCCATGGCCGTGGCAAGGGCCAGGTCGTCGACGCCCGTGACCGACAGGTCGTCCGGGATGCGCAGGCCCAGACGGCGGGCCGCCTTGTACGTGCCGGCCGCCAGCTGGTCGTCGTCGCAGATCACGGCGGTGGGGCGAGGGCCGGGGGCTGAGAGCGCCGCTTCGGCGGCGGTCACCGCTCCCTCGATGTGGATGGGGGAGCGGGCCGTGCGGACCGAGGTGCCGGATACCTCTGCCAGCCGCGCGGCCAGTTCCCGGGCTCGTACGTCGAAGGTCCAGGAGGGGACGTCCGCGGCCAGATGGAGGAAGTGGCGGTGGCCCAGGGACAGCAGGTGCTCCGCGGCCTGGCGGATGCCGTCGGCGATGTCCAGGTTCACCGTCGCGGCGCCCAGGCTTCCGGCGGGGTCGCTGTCCAGCATCACCAGGGGGAGTGCCTCGCCTCGGATGGCGGTCAGCGCGTCCGCGGCCATGGAGGAGGCGATCACGCCGTCCAGTGCGGCCTGCGCGGAGGCGAAGGGGTCGCGGGCGGGGCCGATGCCTTCGGGGGAGGGGTAGAGGACCACGCCGAAGCCGTGTTCGGCGGCGACGCGGGCGGCACCCGTGTAGACGCCGGCGAAGAACTCCGTGGTGAGGGCCGGGACGACCAGGAGGACGGTACGAGTGCGGCCCAGGCGCAGGTTGCGGGCGGCCAGGTTCGGTCGGTAGCCGAGGTCGCGTGCGGCCTCGCGGACGCGTTCGGCGGTCGTTTCCGAGACGCGGCCGCGCCACTTGTCGCCCAGGACGAGGGACACGGCCGCCTGGGAGACGCCGGCGGCCTGGGCGACGTCCCGGCTCGTGGGGCGGGTGCTGCCTCGTGCCACTGTCGGCCTGCTCCTTCGTCTGGACTCGTGAACAGCGGCCATGGTACGTATGGAAGCTGACGTTATACGTAAAACCTAGGGCGGGGACATGGCCACGGGATACCTGGAGATCCTTCGGGCGCGACACGCCGCCCGGCTGCTCGTCGGCACGCTGGTGGGCCGGCTGCCCAATGCCACGGCGGCCATCGCGATCGTGCTGTTCGTCCGGGCCGAGGGCGGGACGTACAGCCTGGCGGGGGCCCTGGCGGCCGTCTACGGGGTCGCCAATGCCGTGGGGCAGCCCGTGCTGGGCAGGATCGTGGACCTGCGCGGGCAGCCCCGTGTGCAGCTTCCTGCGGCCGTCCTCTCCGGGCTCGCCATGGCCGTCTTCGCCTTCTCCGGGATCGGGTCGCTGCCGCTCGCCTACGCCGCCGTCGCCGGCGCCGGGCTCTTCACGCCGCCCCTGGAGGGCGGGCTGCGGGCTCTGTGGCCCTCCGTCCTGAAGCGGGAGGACCAGGTGCACACGGCGTACGCCATGGACGCCGTGGCCCAGGAGGTGATGTTCACCGTCGGGCCGCTGCTCGTGATGCTGTGCGTGTCCCTGTGGTCGGCCCAGGCCGCGCTGCTCGTGCTGAACGTGGTCGGCGTGCTGGGAGCGCTGTCCGTGGTGGTGTCGCAGCCCTCGCGCGCGTG
This sequence comes from Streptomyces flavovariabilis, assembly GCF_000725785.1. Classification (NCBI taxonomy): domain Bacteria; kingdom Bacillati; phylum Actinomycetota; class Actinomycetes; order Kitasatosporales; family Streptomycetaceae; genus Streptomyces; species Streptomyces flavovariabilis. The sequence goes on from NZ_JNXD01000023.1 coordinate 57,207, forward strand.
GCGGTCGGCGCCGCGCGAGGCGCACTGGCTCGGCGCGCTGCGCTCACCGGGGCTGCTGGCGCTGCTGGCGGCGTTCCTGTTCATCGGGATGGCGCTCGGCTCCATCACGGTCGCCTCGGTGCCCTACGCGGACGACCACGGCGGGGACGCCGTGTACGGGTGGCTGATGGCCGCCCTGGGCTTCGGGGCGCTGGTCGGCGGGGCCGTCTACGGGGCCCGGCAGTGGGCCGGTGAGCCGGCGCGGCGACTGCGGGTGCTGGTGGGGCTTCTGGTGGTGTGCTACCTCCCGCTGATGCTCATGCCGGACGCGGTGCCGATGGTGGCGCTGACCGCGCTCGCCGGGGTCTTCCTCGCGCCCGCCATCGCGTGCGCGTTCGTCCTGGTCGACCGGCACGCGCCGCGCGGTACGGTCACCGAGGCGTTCTCCTGGCTGGTGACGACGTTCACCGTGGGCCACTCGGTCGGAACGGGCGTCGCGGGGCCCGTGGTCGAGGCGGGCGGAGCTCTGTGGGGCTTCGCGGTACCGGGTGTCGCCGGTGGCGTGTCTCTGCTGGTTTTGACCGCGACAGGACGGGTAGTCGCAGCTCCCGGCCAGGGAGCGGTCGTTGCGGCCGGTTCGGAAAATGATCCAAACCGTGCTGTCGAACCCCGTTTCAGTTCAGGGGATCGGGCGTAATGTTCCCTCATGGACCGCCGCATTTTCGGGCTGGAGAACGAGTACGGCGTCACGTGCACGTTCAGGGGACAGCGCCGCCTGTCTCCTGACGAGGTGGCGCGCTACCTCTTCCGCCGTGTCGTGTCATGGGGCCGCAGCAGCAATGTCTTTCTGCGAAACGGCGCCCGCCTCTATCTCGACGTGGGATCGCATCCGGAATACGCGACACCGGAATGCGACAACGTGACCGAACTGGTCACCCACGACAAAGCAGGCGAGCGCATTCTCGAAGGACTCCTGGTGGACGCCGAACGACGCCTGCACGAGGAGGGAATCGCGGGCGACGTCTACCTCTTCAAGAACAACACCGACTCGGCGGGCAACTCCTACGGCTGCCACGAGAACTATCTGGTCGCCCGGCACGGGGAGTTCTCCCGGCTCGCGGACATTCTCATTCCGTTCCTGGTCACACGGCAGTTGCTGTGCGGTGCCGGCAAGGTGCTGCAGACGCCGCGCGGTGCCGTGTACTGCGTCAGCCAGCGGGCCGAGCACATCTGGGAGGGCGTCTCCTCGGCGACGACCCGCTCCCGGCCCATCATCAACACGCGAGACGAGCCGCACGCCGACGCCGAGCGCTACCGCCGCCTGCACGTCATCGTGGGCGACTCCAACATGTCCGAGACGACCATGCTGCTCAAGGTCGGTGCCACCGACCTGGTGCTGCGCATGATCGAGGCGGGCACGGTGATGCGGGACCTCACCCTGGAGAACCCGATCCGGGCGATCCGCGAGGTCAGCCACGACATCACCGGCCGGCGCAAGGTGCGCCTGGCCAGCGGACGCGAGGCCTCCGCCCTGGAGGTGCAGCGCGAGTACTACGAGAAGGCCGTGGACTTCTGCGAGCGCCGGGGCATCCGCACCGGCACCGTCGAGCAGGTCCTGGAGCTGTGGGGCCGCACGCTGGACGCGATCGAGGCCGAGGACCTCGACCGCATCGGGACCGAAATCGACTGGGTCATGAAGTACAAGCTCATCGAGCGGTACCGCGCCAAGCACAACATGACCATGTCGCATCCGCGGGTCGCGCAGATAGACCTCGCCTACCACGACATCCACCGCCGTCGTGGCCTGTACTACCTGCTCGAGAAGAAGGGCCAGGCGGCCCGTATCTGCAACGACTTGAAGATCTTCGAGGGCAAGTCCGTCCCGCCGCAGACCACTCGGGCCCGGCTGCGCGGCGACTTCATCCGGCGGGCCCAGGAACAGCGCCGTGACTTCACGGTCGACTGGGTTCACCTCAAGCTCAACGACCAGGCTCAGCGGACCGTGCTGTGCAAGGACCCGTTCCGTTCCGTGGACGAGCGGGTGGAGAAGCTGATCGCCGGAATGTGAGCCGGCGCCGGCCGGACTCGTGTCCGTCCGTGATCCCGCTGCCCGGAGGTGTTCGCACCTCCGGGCAGCGGGCTTTTGCGTGTCCGCTGTGAAAGATTTCACTTTGGGCAGGCTGAGCCGCCCTGAGTGGAATCGTTCATTCCTGGCACTGTTCCAGGTGATTTGTTCCCTCGGGGGGCGCGGAACGCCTGCCGTGCGCCGATAGGTCTTTATCACGCAGGATCCGATGGCTGCGTGTGACGCGCCGGGGCGTGGGCCTGTCTGTCCTCTTCGGTTCGCATCCTCCTGTGAAAAATCACGTGTTCATGTCAGTGACGTGGTGTTAACTTCTGGCCAGCCGTCATGACCATGACCGGGTCGACGGCATCGCTAGGGGAGCCCTGTCCGGGGAGCCCGGAAGCATCGACACACAACGGGGGGTCATTTTGCGCTCTGTCATGACAAGGACCCGTCACGCGGCCGTCCTCGCAACGGCGGGAACCGTGATGACGACGGCGCTGGTGGGATTGAGCGCTTCGAACGCCGAGGCGTACTGCCGCTCCGGCATGACGAAGTGGGTCAGCCCCGGCACCGCGAAGACCATAGGCGCCAACACCACGTTCCCGAGCAGTCTGCGGGCCGGCCTCAACAGTGGACTGAAGCAGTGGAACCGCAGCAGTTCCGCACTGCGTTACAACTCGCCCGTCTACACCAGCGGCTGGCAGATCTACGCCTTCCGCGCCTCCTACGGCTACACCAGCCTCATGGGCAACGCGCCCGGATACGCGGCGGCCCAGCGCTCCGGCAGCACCCACAAGGGCGGAACGCTGTACCTGTCCAACCGGTTCCGGTGGGTGAACGGCAGCCAGAACATCAGTCAGGGCAAGGCGGACGTGCAGACGGTGGCCGTGCACGAGGTCGGTCACTTCACCGGCCTGGCCCACCCCTGGCCCCCGCACTGCTCGGACGGCAGTTCGTACACCAACGCCGAGAAGAAGTCGGTCATGACGGCCGTCAACACGGGCACCCGCCGCGCGCTGAACAGCGACGACATCGCGGGCGTCCGGGCCATCTACTGAACGGGGGAAACCAAGAAATGAGCGCAGTACGCACCATGCGGCACAGCACTGCGGTCCGCGTGGCGGCCGCTCTCGCCCTTGTGGCACTCGGCACCACGGCATGCGCCGGGGCCGGCGGTGACGACAGGGATCAGGCCGCGAAGAAGGACGGGGACAGGTCGGTGCGCGTCATATCGGCGCACCCGTACGCGGTCGACAGCAGTCCCACGGCCGCCCTCGAGTTCCCGATGAACGAGAACGTCTTCGAGGGCACGGTCGTGGGCACGCGTCCCGACGTGTACGCCAAGGACGTGCTCGACGACGGATCGGAGTTCGAGGTCGTCTACACGCCTGTCGTCGTCCGGGTTGACGAGGTGCACAAGGGCGGTCTGGAAGAGGGCACCGAGGTCGTCCTGCGGTCCATGGGCGGTACCGCCGACGGCGTCCGCTACGAGATAGAGGAGGCGCCGGCGAAGAAGACCTTCACGAAGGGCGCCTCGCTCGTCGTCTTCGGCAGCGCGTACGAGACCGTGGACTCGGAGACCGCCCCGGCCATGACGCCCAACTTCCTCTACCGGGAGACCGGCGACACCGTCGTCGACGCCACCTACGCGGACGGCGCGCACGACGGCGGTCCGGCCGACCGGATGAAGCGGACGACGTTCCACGGCAAGCTGCGGTCGCTCGACGGCGGTACCGCTTCCTGACCGTCCGTCCGCGAGCCGCACACCCAGTGACGTCGCCCTGGCCGGAAACCGGCCAGGGCGACGTCGTGTCGCGCGGTGAACCGAGCGGGGAGCGTGTACGCCGTAGAGTGGCGGCCATTGCCCCCCACTCCCGATCCCAGTTGGACTGATGAACTACAACACGAAACGACTCGTGGCCGCGCTGCTGGCCGTTCCCGCCCTGTTGTTCACCGCCGCGTGCGGATCGGACGACGGGAACAACGGTGACGCGGCGGGCGGCGTCGCCGAGGTCAAGGGGAAGGTCGGGGCGAAGCCCGAGATCTCCGTGCCCAAGGACGGCAAGCCGTCCGACAAGACCGTGGTCGAGACGGTCTCGGCGGGCAGCGGGACCCCGATCAAGGGCTCGGACTTCGTCCGCCTGGACTGGACCGTCGAGAAGTGGAGCGGCGGCCAGGAGCTCGGCGGCAGCTGGGCCGCGGGGGCGACGGGTGACAAGGCGCCCCGACGGCAGTCCATCGAGCAGATCGGCAAGCCGAGTCAGCAGCTTCCCGAGAAGGTCCTCGACGCGGTCAAGGGCAAGAAGCCCGGCAGCCGGATCCTGGTGCAGGGCACCGCGGGTGATCTGATCGGCCAGAGCCTGAACACGTCCTCGGGGATCTCCGCGAAGGACGTGCTGATCTGGGTGGTCGACCCGGTCGGGGCCGCGAGCGTCGACGCCAAGGGTGAGGCCGAGGGCGAGCAGGCGGCCTCCGAGGCGGGCATGCCCGAGGTGAAGTCGCCGTCGCAGAAGGCCGCGACCATCACCGTCCCCAAGGGAGACAAGGCTCCCAAGGACCTCAAGGAGCAGGTGCTGATCAAGGGCGACGGCAAGAAGGTCGAGGCCGGCCAGGGCCTCATCGCCCAGTACACCGGCGTCAAGTGGGAGGACGGCAAGAAGTTCGACTCCTCCTGGGACCACGGCGGGGCCACCGCCTTCCAGATCGGCAACGGCTCCGTGGTGGCAGGCTGGGACAAGGGCCTCGTCGGCAAGCACGTGGGCGACCGGGTGCTGCTGGTGATCCCGCCCTCGCTCGGCTACGGCGGGAACCCTCAGAGCGAGCTGTCCAAGAACACGCTGGTCTTCACCGTGGACATCCTCGGCACGGTCTGACCCGGCCGGTCTGTGAGACTGTCCCCGACGCAGGTCACGTAACAAGGAGAGATGAAGTGAGCATCGACAAGCCCGAGATCGACTTCCCGGGCGGCGAGCCCCCGGCGGACCTCGAGATCAAGGACATCTGGGAGGGCGACGGCCCGGTCGCGCAGGCCGGCCAGACCGTCACCGTGCACTACGTGGGTGTCTCCTTCAGCACCGGCGAGGAGTTCGACGCCAGCTGGAACCGAGGCGCCCCCTTCCGCTTCCCGCTGGGCGGCGGCCGGGTCATCAAGGGCTGGGACCAGGGCGTGCAGGGCATGAAGGTCGGCGGCCGCCGCCAGCTGACCGTCCCCGCCCACCTCGCCTACGGCAACCAGAGCCCGACCCCTCTGATCAAGCCCGGCGAGACGCTGATCTTCGTGGTCGACCTGCTCGGGGTCTGACAAGCTCCGAACAGACTCGATCATGTGGGGCCCATGCCTGTTCGGGCATGGGCCCTCGGCTTTTGCCGTGCCACCGTGTGGCGGTACGGTCATCGCTCGTAAGCACCATAGGGAGGCGAAGCGCGTCGATGGCCATTGCCAAGGCGGAGCGGCTGATGAATCTGGCGCTGTGTCTGCTCGGGACACGCCGGCCGCTCAGCAAGCGTGAGCTGCGCGACTCCATCGAGGCCTACGTCGAGGCCTTCGGGCCGGGCAACGGCGCGAGCGGCTCCGATGACTCGTTCAACCGCATGTTCGAGCGCGACAAGGACGACCTGCGCGAACTCGGGCTGGTCATCGAGACCGTCGAGAGCCTCGACGGCGACGTCGGCTATATGGCCCGCCGCGACAGCAACCGCCTCCCGCCCATCACCCTGGACGCCGAGGAGGCCGCCGCACTCGGGCTGGCCGCCAAGGTGTGGCAGCAGGCCCGGCTCGCCGGAGCGGCCAGCGGCGCCCTGCAGAAGCTGCGCGCGGCCGGACTCCCCGAGGACGTCGACCCGTACGGGTCGCACGGCGCGCTGGAGCCGCGCATCCCCGTGCACGAGGCGGCGTTCGAGCCGCTGATGCTGGCCTGCCGGGACCGCCGGCCCGTCGCCTTCGACTACCGGAAGGCCACCGCCGCCCACCCCGAGCAGCGGCACGTGGAGCCGTGGGCGCTGGAGTGCTGGCGGGGGCACTGGTACCTGGCGGGCTGGGACCGCGACCGGGGCGCCGAGCGGGTCTTCCGGCTGTCCCGGATCACCGGCAAGGTCCGCTCGCGCGGTGGCCGGTACACCGCTGACGTGCCGGACGTCGTCACCGTCCGGGAGACCGTCGCGGGCTGGGCCGGGGAGATCGCCGACCGGTCGGCGCGGATCCGGCTGCGTACGGGATCGGGGTACCCCCTTCGGGCGAAGGCCACCTCCGTTCGGGAACTCGGCGACGGCTGGGACGAGTTGGAGATTCCGTACGGTCACGGGCTGGACGCCTGGCTGGTGGAGTTCGGGCCGGACGTGGTCGTCCTGGAGCCCGCCGAGCTGCGGGCCGACGTGGTGGACCGGCTGCGGGCCGTGGCCAAGGGCTGAGGGGGAGCGGAAAGACAGTGGCAGGCAAACCGGTCAGGCCAGTGAACGCCATCGACCAGACCCGGCGGATGCTCTCGCTGGTGACGTATCTGAAGGAGCGCCCCGGAGCCCGGGTCGAGGACGTCGCGCGCGCCTTCGGCATCAGCGAGGACGAACTGGTCTCCGACCTCGACGTGCTGCCCATGTGCGGCACCAGCTTCCGTGGTGGCGACCTGCTCGACATCGACACCGACGGCGAGCGCATCTGGTGGCACAACCCGGCCGCCCTCGCGGCGGAAGCGGCCGAGCCGCTCAGGCTCGCCGCCGACGAGGCCACCGCCCTGCTCGTCGCCGCCCGGGCGGTGTCCACGTTGCCCGGTCTGCGCGAGAGCGACCGGCAGGCGCTGCTGCGGGCGACGGCCAAGGTCGAGACGGCGGCCGGCGAGGCGGCGGGCGCCAGCTCGCGCCTGTCGGTGACCTTCGAGTCCGAGGGCGGCGTGTTCGCGGACGTCGACCGGGCGATCGCCGAGCGCCGCCGGCTGTGGATCCGCTACTACTCGCCCGCGCGCGACGAGGTCACCGAGCGGGAGATCGACCCCATCCGCCTGGTCAGCGTCGGGCACACCTATGTCGAGGCCTGGTGCCGCCGTTCCGAGGCGCGCCGCACCTTCCGGCTCGACCGGGTCGCCGAGATCAAGATCCTGGACGAGCCGTCGGCGCCGCCCGAGATCGAGCTGCGGGACCTCTCGGAGGCGCTGGTGCAGCCTGCGGCGGAGGATCCGGAGGTCGTGGTCGAGGTCGGGCCCGGCGGCCGCTGGGTCGCGGAGTACTACCCGCACGACAGTGCGGATGAGCTCCCGGACGGCGGGCTGCGTATCACTCTGCGGACCCCCGAACCGGCGTCGCTCCGGCGCCTGGCACTGCGGCTCGGGCGGGACGGCCGGATCGTGTCGCCGCCGGAGCTCGCCGACAGCGCCCGGCAGGCGGCCCGCGAGGCGCTGGCGGCGTACGACGGGCTCGAGGCGGTGCGGACGGCTCGAGTCGTGGAGGCCGGCGTACCCGGGCCGCACGCGGTTCCGGACGGGTCGGGCGACGGACGCGAGTGAGCCGCAGGCGCCCACCGGGGTTCACGGCCGGGCACGGCCGGACCGCGACACCGGCCGTGGCGCCCCGGAGGCGAACGACCCCAGGAAGAGGAGCGAGGGCTTGAGCGAGTCGGCGACGTCCGGTGTGCGGGGCATGACGGTGGAGTCCGCGTTCGCCGGGATGAGAAGCGTGACCCCGGTCGTGTTCAAGGCGGGCTGCCCCGACTGCCGAGGATGCTTCGAGCTCGCCGCGGGCGCCCTGCGCCTGGCCATCGGCGCCACGAGCCGCACCACCTTCTACTCCTTCATCTGCCCGGAGTGCGGCGCGTCCGTCCGCAAGCCCGCGGGGGAGCGGATCGTGGAACTGCTCACCGGCGGCGGTGTGCGGACCCTCAGGCTGCACTCCACCGTCTAGGTGCTGGTGGGCCGGGGCGTTCGCCCGCGCGGGAAGGTCTAGGCTCGGCGTCATGTTCTGGCCGATGTTCGCGGTTGCTGTGGGTTTCGTGGGTCTCCTGGTGCTCGGGGTGCTCGCCGTGCGGGTCTTCGTGGCGGCACAGCGTCTGGGCAGGCAGGTCACCGACTCGGCCCGCCGTATCAACCGGGCGGCCGAGGACCTGGAGCGGGCCGCGGAGAGCGCCGCCCGTTCCGCGGACGCTCTGTGAGCCGTCCGGCGGGCGGCCTCGAGTTGCGTTTCGGGACACTTCGCCCTGTCACGTCGGCGGTTCGTGCAGGTACGCTGCTGGTCGCGGCCCGGTTAACGAGGCACTGGTCGCGGACGGGAGTACGCACGGGGGATGCAGAGGGATTGCCTCACGTTTACCCCCGAGCGTTACGATCGCTGCCAGCACGATCGTTCGGACACTTGTCCGACCGGTCGGACAGCACCCCCACCACAGCCGCCTCGGTGAGAAGGTAAAGACTTATGTTCGGAAGGCTCGGAGCCCCCGAGATCATTCTCATCCTCGTCGTCATCATCCTGCTGTTCGGCGCGAAGAAGCTTCCGGACATGGCTCGGTCGCTCGGCAAGTCGGCCCGCATCCTCAAGAGCGAGGCCAAGGCGATGAAGGACGAAGGCAAGTCGTCCACGACCCCGGCCGGCCCGCCCAACAACGACGAGCAGTCCTCGCACCGCACCATCCAGGCAGCGCCCGGCGACGTGACCAGCTCGCGTCCGGTCAACGAGCCCACGGACACGACCAAGCGCTGACGCAGGGCCGGTGACCTCCGGCCCGCCGCACGAGATGGGAACGTGGGTTGCTGAAGTCTGCCCGCAAGCAGGAGAGGGATCCGGAGGGGCGCATGCCCCTCGCGGAGCACCTTCGCGAGCTCCGCAACCGGCTCGCCAAGGCGATTCTGGCGATCGTCGCCGTCACGGTCGTCGCCGCCTTCTTCTACAACGACATCATCAACTTGATCACCAAGCCGATCCTCGACTCGGTCGGCTGTGACAAGACCTTCGCGGAACTGGCCAAGTCGCAGACCGGTACGAAGCCCTGCGCGCAGATCACCATCAACGGTCTGCTCACGCCCTTCACGCTGGCGCTGAAGGTGTCCCTGATGGCCGGTGTCGTGCTGGCCTCCCCGGCCTGGCTCTACCAGCTGTGGGCCTTCGTCGCTCCGGGCCTGCACCGGCACGAGAAGAAGTACGCCTACGCCTTCGTCGCCACGGGCGCTCCGCTGTTCATCGTCGGCGCCTACTTCGCGTACACGGTGCTTCCCACCACGGCGAAGGTGCTCCTCGAGTTCACCCCGGGCGGCACGTCCAACCTCCTTCCGCTGGACGACCTCCTCGACCTGGTCATGCGGATGGTGCTCGTCTTCGGCCTCTCGTTCGAGCTGCCGCTGCTGCTGGTCATGCTCAATCTCACCGGGGCACTCACCGGCAAGCGCATGCTCGGCTGGTGGCGCGGCATGATCATGGGCATCACGGTCTTCGCGGCCCTCGCCACGCCCAGCACCGACCCGCTGACCATGCTGGCGCTCGCCGGGCCGATCTGGATCCTGTACTTCGCGGCCACCGCCTTCTCCCTGCTCAACGACCGTCGGCGCAGCCGTCGCGAGGCCCTGGGCCCCGGCGACGACGAGGCCTCCGAACTGGACCTCACTCCCGACGACATCGGCGCGATCGAGCCCGTGACCACCAGCCGGGCCGCCCTGCCCGAGCAGGCGAGCTCGGACCGCTCGGACCGGGTCAACGGTTATGACGACGTGACCTGAAGATCGGCAGGCAGCTCGTAGGGTCGGTCGCGTGACCAGCGAGATCACCCTCTTCGTCAACCCCACCGCGGGCCGCGGCCGGGGCGCCCGCGCGGCGCAGCCGGCCGCTTCCGCGTTGCGGGCGGCCGGCTTCTCGGTGCGGACGGTCCTCGGGGAGGACGCCTCGGACGCCCTCGTCCGCGCGCGTGCGGCCGTCGAGGGCGGCACGGGCGCGCTGATCGCCGTCGGCGGTGACGGAATGGCGGGCCTCGCGCTGCGGGCGGTCGCGGGTACCCGCACCCCGCTCGGCCTGGTCGCCGTCGGCACCGGCAACGACTTCGCCCGCGCCCTCGGCCTGCCCGTGCGGGAGCCGGCCGCTGCCGGCCGCATGATCGCCGACGCCCTCAAGTGCGGCCGGCTCCGCGACATCGACCTCGGGCAGGTCGGCGACCGCTGGTTCGGCACGGTCCTCGCCTCCGGCTTCGACTCCCGCGTCAACGACCGGGGCAACCGCATGCGATGGCCCACCGGCCGCCTCAAGTACGACCTGGCGATGATCGCCGAACTCGCCGGGTTCCGGCCCGTCCCGTACCGGATCCGGCTCGACGGCGGTGAGGTCCGTGAGGTCGAGGCGACCCTCGTGGCCGTCGGCAACGGCACCTCCTACGGCGGCGGTATGCGGATCTGCCCCGGCGCCGACCTGACCGACGGGCTGTTCGACATCACGGTGGTCGGGGACTGCAGCCGGACGACACTGCTGCGGGTGTTTCCCAGGGTGTACCGCGGGACGCACGTCGGCCATCCGAAGGTGACGGTGCTGCGGGCGGCCCGGGTCGAGATCGCCGCCGAGGGCGTCACCGGGTACGCGGACGGGGAGCCGCTCGGCCCGCTGCCGCTGAGCGCGCACTGCGTACGCGGGGGCGTGCGGGTCGTCGGCCCCTGAGCCCCGCTGCCCCTGAGCTGCGCCGATCCCGGGTTTCACAGGAACGGATCCGGATAATGATCGTCCTGTTGTCAGTGCGGCCCGGTACGCTCGAAAGCACGATGACAGAGGATCTCTCACCGGCCGAGCGGTACGCGGCAGCCCGCAAGCGTGCTGTCGAGCAGGCCACCGCGCTCGCCTCCTTCCGCGAGATGTACGACTTCGGCCTCGACCCCTTCCAGATCGAGTCCTGCCAGGCGCTCGAGGCGGGGAAGGGCGTGCTGGTCGCCGCACCCACCGGTTCCGGCAAGACGATCGTCGGCGAGTTCGCCGTCCACCTCGCCCTCCAGCAGGGCAAGAAGTGCTTCTACACGACACCCATCAAGGCGCTGTCGAACCAGAAGTACGCCGACCTGTGCCGCCGCTACGGCACGGACAAGGTGGGCCTGCTCACCGGCGACAACAGCGTCAACTCCGACGCCCCGGTGGTCGTGATGACCACCGAGGTGCTGCGGAACATGCTGTATGCCGGCTCCCAGACCCTCCTGGGCCTCGGTTACGTGGTCATGGACGAGGTGCACTACCTCTCCGACCGGTTCCGGGGCGCCGTGTGGGAAGAAGTGATCATTCACCTTCCCGAGTCGGTCACGCTCATCTCGCTCTCGGCGACCGTGTCGAACGCGGAGGAGTTCGGCGACTGGCTCGACACGGTCCGCGGCGACACCGAGGTGATCGTCTCCGAGCACCGGCCCGTGCCGCTGTTCCAGCACGTGCTGGCCGGGCGGCGGATGTACGACCTGTTCGAGGAGGGCGAGGGCCACAAGAAGGCCGTCAACCCCGATCTCACGCGCATGGCGCGCATGGAGGCTAGCCGGCCCTCGTACCAGGACCGCCGACGCGGCCGGTCCCTGCGCGAAGCCGACCGCGAGCGCGAGCGCCGTCAGCGGTCCCGGATCTGGACACCGAGCCGGCCCGAGGTCATCGAGCGGCTCGACGCCGAGGGGCTGCTGCCCGCCATCACCTTCATCTTCAGCCGCGCCGCCTGCGAGGCCGCCGTCCAGCAGTGCCTGCACGCGGGGCTCCGGCTCAACGACGAGGAGGCGCGCGAGCGGGTCCGCGCCCTGGTCGAGGAGCGCACGGCGTCCATCCCGCGCGAGGACCTGCACGTCCTCGGCTACTACGAGTGGCTCGAGGGCCTGGAGCGCGGCATCGCCGCCCACCACGCGGGCATGCTGCCGACCTTCAAGGAGGTCGTCGAGGAACTGTTCGTCCGCGGCCTGGTCAAGGCCGTGTTCGCCACCGAGACACTCGCCCTCGGCATCAACATGCCCGCCCGCTCGGTGGTGCTGGAGAAGCTCGTCAAGTGGAACGGCGAGCAGCACGCGGACATCACCCCGGGCGAGTTCACCCAGCTGACGGGCCGGGCCGGGCGGCGCGGCATCGACGTCGAGGGCCACGCCGTGGTGCTCTGGCAGCGCGGCATGAGCCCCGAGCACCTCGCGGGCCTGGCCGGCACGCGCACCTACCCGCTGCGCTCCAGCTTCAAGCCGTCGTACAACATGGCGGTCAACCTGGTCGAGCAGTTCGGGCGGCACCGCTCGCGCGAGTTGCTGGAGACGTCGTTCGCGCAGTTCCAGGCGGACAAGTCGGTTGTCGGCATCTCCCGGCAGGTGCAGCGCAACGAGGAGGGTTTGGAGGGCTACAAGGCGTCCATGACCTGCCACCTCGGCGACTTCGAGGAGTACGCGCGACTGCGCCGCGAGCTGAAGGACCGGGAGAACGAGATCGCCCGGCAGGGCGCGGCACACCGGCGCGCGGAGGCCGCCGTCGCGCTGGAGAAGCTGAAGCCCGGTGACGTCATCCACGTGCCCACCGGCAAGTACGCGGGCCTGGCGCTGGTGCTGGACCCGGGCCTGCCGGCGGGCCGTTCGAACGGCCACCGCGGCTTCGAGCACCACGACGGGCCGCGCCCGCTGGTGCTGACCGCCGAGCGGCAGGTGAAGCGGCTGGCGTCCATGGACTTCCCGGTGCCGGTGGCGCCGCTGGAGCGGATGCGGATCCCCAAGTCCTTCAACCCCCGTTCCCCCCAGTCCCGTCGGGATCTCGCCTCGGCGCTGCGCACCAAGGCCGGGCACATCCCGGCCGAGCGGCACCGCAAGCAGCGCTCCCAGGCGGCCGACGACCGCGAGATCGCCCGGCTGCGCACCGCGCTGCGCGCACACCCCTGCCACGGTTGCAGCGACCGCGAGGACCATGCCCGGTGGGCCGAGCGGTACCACCGGCTGCTGCGCGACACCTCGCAGCTGGAGCGGCGGATCGAGGGCCGTACGAACACGATCGCCCGGACGTTCGACCGCATTGTGGCGCTGCTGACCGAGCTGGACTATCTGCGCGCCGACGAGGTCACCGAGCACGGCAAGCGGCTCGCGCGGCTGTACGGCGAGCTGGACCTGCTTGCCAGCGAATGTCTGCGCGAAGGGGTCTGGGAGGGCCTCGGCCCGGCGGAACTGGCCGGGTGCGTCTCGGCGTTGGTGTTCGAGTCGCGTGTCGCGGACGACGCGATGGCCCCGAAGGTGCCGTCCGGGAAGGCCAAGGCCGCGCTGGGCGAGATGGTGCGGATCTGGGGGCGGCTGGACGCGCTGGAGGAGGACTTCCGGATCACCCAGACCGAGGGGGTCGGGCAGCGTGAGCCCGATCTCGGCTTCGCCTGGGCCGCGTACGAGTGGGCCTCCGGGAAGGGGCTCGACGAGGTGCTGCGCGAGGCGGAGATGCCGGCGGGGGACTTCGTGCGGTGGTGCAAGCAGGTCATCGACGTGCTGGGGCAGATCGCCGCGGCCGCCCCGCAGGGGTCGTCCGTGGTGAAGAACGCCCGTAAGGCCGTGGATCTGCTGCTGCGGGGAGTGGTCGCCTACTCGTCGGTGGGGTGAGCCTGTTGCGCGGGTGCCGGTGGTTCGTGGTTGCTCGCGCAGTTCCCCGCGCCCCCGGAATGGCGTTGCACTGAAGCCCATTCACCCACCACGGTGAGTGGGCTTTCGTACGCCCGTTCGTCACTACGGACCGTATTCGAACGATGTCGCACCGTGTAAACGACTGAGCGTACTATCCCTTCGCGTCCGGTTTCCGGCAGTTGCTGAATATGACACGGCGATGATCCGGTCGGACTAAGCTCGCCCGCAGCGCACCGGCTTGAGATGAATTCGTGCGCTTGTTCCCCAGTGTGTGGAAGATCCCGACAGTTTCATGACATACCCCCTCGCACGTCCCTCCAAACCTCAGTCGACTCCTGTCAGAAGGCCCACATGGTGAGTGTTCAATCCCCTCCCGGTCGCCGTGAACTTCCCTACGCGCGCGTGCTGTTGCTGCCTGCCATAGTCATGGCCGCGGCGACCGGAGCCGCCGTCGCCCTGGTGACGGAGCCCGCCCGGGCCGCCGTCGGCTGGTGCGGCGGCATCGCCACCGCGCTGGTGCTCGCGACGGCTGCCGAGGCGGTGCGCCGCGGCCGTGCGCTGCGCAACCAGCGTGCGGAGCACGCCCGGCACAGCGCGCATCTGGAACAGCGGATCGCCGCCCACGAGAACGAACTGGTCCGCTTCTCGAGGGAGATCGTGCCCGCCGCGCTCGACCTGCTGCGCACCGGAGAATCCCCCAGGGAGGTGATTCGCAAGCTCGGCCTCGCCAACCCCGCGTTCCGCAACCTCCCCGCACCGCAGGCCGAGACGCTGCTGACGGTCCTCAAGATCGTCGACCGCGAAGTGACCATGCGTGACGCCGCCGCACGCTCCTTCGTCAGTGTCGCCCGCCGCGTCCAGGCGATCATCCACCAGCAGGCCGAGGAACTGCGGGAGATGGAGGAGGACCACGGCCGCAACCCGGAGGTCTTCGACGACCTCCTGCGCATCGACCACGGCAACGCCCTGATCGGCCGCCTGGCCGACTCCGTCTCCGTCCTCGGCGGCGGCCGCCCCGGACGGCAGTGGCCCGAGCCGGTGTCCCTCTACAGCACCCTGCGCGGCGCCATGTCCCGCATCCTGGAGTACCGGCGCATCCAGCTGTCCTCCATCGCCAAGGTCAGCGTCAAGGGCATCTACGTCGAGCCGGTCATCCACGCCGCCGCCGAACTCCTCGACAACGCCACGCGTTACTCGCCGCCGCAGACCAAGGTGCACGTCACCGCCACCGAGGTGCAGACCGGCGTCTGCATCGAGATCGAGGACGGCGGTGTCAACCTCAACGAGGAGGCACGCGCCCGCATCGAGGGCATGCTGGAGGCCGCCAAGGCGGGCGTCGACCTGCAGGACATCGGTGAGCACCCGCGCCTCGGCCTGGCCGTCGTGGGCCGCCTCTGCACGGCGTACAACATGCAGGTCTCGCTGCGCGCCTCCGCGTACGGCGGCGTCCGCGCCATCCTCATCGTGCCCAGCCAGATGATCACCCACGAGCCCGGTGTCGGACTCGCCCACGGCATCGGCGCCACCGGCATCCCCATGACGGTCGGCATCCCCGAGGGCCCGAAGCGCGCGCCCAAGAGGCGACGCCCCACCAGCCCGAAGATCCCCGCCACGGTCTCCCTGGAGGACGACGACGTCCCCGAGGTGACCGAGTGGACCGCGAACGGCCTGCCGCAGCGCCGCAGCCGGGTGAAGATGCCGCTCGCCGAGCGACTCGCCCAGCAGGCCGCCAACGAGAAGGCCGACCGGGAGGCCGCCGAGCGCGGCGAGTACAACCCGTGGGCGGCGACGCAGGAGCCCGAGATCAAGCCCCTGCGCGACATGTCGGCGCCCGACGCCCCCGGCAAGGGCCTCGAGGCCTTCTGGGAGGGGCTGAAGCAGGGCATCGAGCCCGGCACGCACCCGACGGACTTCATCCGGAACCCGACCAAGTACCTGCATCTGATCAACGACCCGGCTCCCACCGAGGCCGACGACGAGGGGGACCTCAAGTGATCCAGCAGCGAGGCAACTTCGACTGGATGCTCAAGCAGCTCGCCGACGGCGTGCCGGGCATCGAGATGATCGTGGTGCTCTCGGCCGACGGTCTGCGCATCGCCCGCTACGGCGGCGAGCCCGACGCGGCCGACCGGGTGGCCGCGGCCTGCGCCGGCCTGCAGTCCCTCGCGGGCAGCGTCTGCCAGGAACTCACCGTCGGCGACGGCGAGATGAAACTCGTCATGATCGAGATCGACCGCGGCTACTTCTACCTGATGTCCGCCGGCGCCAACGCCTTCCTCGCGGTGCTCTCCGACGTCCGGTGCGAACCCGGCCGGATGAGCGCGATGATGCGCGATCTGGTCGTCCGGATCGGCGGCCATCTCACCAGTCCGCCCCGGCGGAACGGGCAGATCGTATGACGCCTCCGCAACGCCAGAGGCGCGACCTCGCACCGGAACCGCCCACGCCGCCCCAGGGCGGCGAGGACAAACCCGGGAACCCGGAGCGGATGTACGTGGTGGCCGGCCCGGACGGTGAACGGGCCGAGCTCGACCTGGTGACGTTAATCGTGGCGCGTGCCACGGACCCGCCGCCCTCCGCATCCCCCGAGCAGGCGGCGCTGCTCCGACTCTGCGCCGCCCCCCTGTCAGTGGCCGAGCTGTCGGCCTACCTCCACCTGCCGTTCAGCGCGATGGGCGTGCTGCTCACCGAGCTGCTGACGGCGGAACTGGTACAGGCGCGCGCCCCGATCGTCCGCAAGGCGCGCACCGACCGTTCCCTCCTCGAAGCGGTGATGAATGGACTTCAACGGCTCTGACACCATCCCGGGCCCCCGGACCGAGGACCAGCTGCCCCACTCGGCACAGGCCGCGGCCAAGATCGTGATCGTGGGTGGCTTCGGCGTCGGCAAGACGACCATGGTCGGCTCGGTCAGCGAGATCACACCGCTGACCACCGAGGAGACCATGACGCAGGCCGGCATCGGTGTCGACGACAACTTCGGCTCCGCGTCCAAGACGGCCACCACCGTCGCCATGGACTTCGGCCGGATCAGCATCACCGACCAGCTCGTGCTGTACCTCTTCGGCACGCCCGGCCAGCAGCGCTTCTGGTTCCTGTGGAACGGCCTGTTCGAGGGCGCGCTCGGCGCGGTGGTGCTGGTCGACACCCGGCGGCTGGAGGTCAGCTTCGACGTCATGGGGCGCCTGGAGGAGCGCGGCGTGCCGTTCGTGGTCGCCATCAACTCCTTTCCCGACGCACCCCGTTTCGCCGTCGAGGAGCTGCGCACGGCCCTCGACCTCACACCGGACATCCCGATCATCGAGTGCGACGCGCGGCGGCGGGCCTCCAGCCGCGACGTCCTGATGACCCTCATGCGCTTCCTGCACTCGCTCGCCATGACGGGCTCGCGCACCTGATCCGTGTCCGTACGCACCACCCCCCATCCCCCCATGCCACCTGGAAAGCTTCGGAGCGACCACTGTGACGCCTGAATCCCACGCCCCGACCAGTACGGACGACGACCTCCGGCCCGGCCCGCCCCCCGGCTGCCCCGCCCACGGCCTCGGGCCCGGGGGGCTGCACCGGCTGCACGACGCGGAGGACCTGGGAGCGCTGTACGAACAGCTGCGGGACCAGCACGGTCCCGTGGCGCCCGTGCTGCTCCACGACGACGTGCCGATGTGGATCGTCCTCGGCCACGCCGAGAACCTTCACATGGTGCGCTCGCCCTCGCAGTTCTGCCGGGACAGCCGGATCTGGACCCCGCTCAGGGAGGGGCTGGTCAAGCCCGACCACCCACTGATGCCGCACATCGCCTGGCAGCCCATCGCCTCGCACGCCGAGGGCGACGAGCACAAGCGGCTGCGCGGCGCCGTCATGGGCGCCATCTCCACCATCGACTTCCGCAGCCTGCGCCGCTACATCAACCGCAGTACGCAGGTGATCGTCAACCGGTTCTGCGAGGCGGGCGAGGCGGACCTCGTCAGCCAGTTCACCGAGCACCTGCCGATGGCGGTGATGTGCGAGATCCTCGGCATGCCCGACGAGTACGACGACCGGCTCGTCGAGGCCGCCCGCGACGCCCTCAAGGGCACCGACACCGCGATCGCCAGCCACTCCTACGTCATGGACGCCCTGAGCCGGCTCACCGCCACCCGCCGCGCCCAGCCGGAGGAGGACCTCGCCAGCTACCTGATCACCCACCCGGCCCGGCTGAGCGACGACGAGGTGAGGGAGCACCTGCGCCTGGTGCTCTTCGCCGCCTACGAGGCCACCACCAACCTGCTGTCCAACGTGCTGCTCACGGTGCTGATCGATCCGCGCTTCCGGGCCCAGCTCAACGGCGGCCAGATGACGGTGCCGGAGGCGGTGGAGCAGTCCCTGTGGGACGAGCCGCCGTTCAGCACGGTCTTCGCCTACTTCGCCAAGCAGGAGACCGAGCTGGGCGGGCAGCGCATCCGCCGGGGCGACGGGCTGCTCTTCGCGCCGCTGCCTGCCAACATCGACCCACGGGTGCGGCCGGACCTGAAGGCCAGCATGCAGGGCAACCGCTCCCACCTCGCCTTCGGCGGCGGACCGCACGAGTGCCCCGGGCAGGACATCGGCCGCTCCATCGCCGACGTGGGCGTCGACGCGCTGCTGATGCGGCTGCCGGACGTCGAACTCGACTGCGACGAGGAGGAGCTGCGGTGGACGGCGTCCATCGCCTCCCGGCATCTGGTGGAACTGCCGGTGCAGTTCGCTCCCAAGCCGCCGCAGGACGTGCAGGAGGTGCCGAACCACAAGCCGGTCGCCGCGCAGCGTTCGGACTGGCAGATCGGCATCGCGCAGCCGCAGGCCGCCCCGGCCGGCGCGCAGCCCCAGCCGGCCGCCGCGCAGCCCCAGCCGGCGCCGGTGCAGCCCCAGCCGGTGTCGGGGCCGCCGCAGCCGGCCGTCGCGGAACCGCTCCGCCGCAAGGGGGTCTGGCAGCGGTTCCTGAGCTGGTGGCGCGGCTACTGACCGTCTGACGGGCCGTCGTACGTCCCGGCGGCCCACCGGTCGTACGACGCCCAGGCCACGAGCACCCGGCCGCTGCGGAACCGGTGCTCCTCGCCCGTGACCGGGTCGGTGAACTCCAGGGACCGCGCCAGCAGCTGGAGCGGACGGCGGAAGTCGCCGGCCGGCCCGGGGGTGGTCACCTCCGGGTAGAGCGGGTCGCCGAGGATCGGCACGCCCAGCGCGGTCATGTGGACGCGCAGCTGGTGGGTCTGCCCGGTGGACGGTGTGAGCCGGTACCGGGCGAGGCCGCCGGGCCCGTCGGGGCGGTCGCGGTGCTCGACGAGCTCGATGTGGCTGACGGCGTTGGGTTCGCCCGGGACTTCCCGGGCGGTGAGCACCCCGCGCTCCTTCAGGATCCGGCTGCGGACGGTCCGGGGCACGGTGAGGGCGGGGTCGTACGGGGCGACGGCCTCGTACTCCTTGCGGACCCGGCGATCGCGGAACAGCGTCTGGTACGCGCCGCGCTCCTGGGGGCGCACGGTGAACAGCACGAGTCCCGCGGTGAGCCGGTCCAGGCGGTGCGCGGCGGTGAGCGCCGGGAGGTCCAGCTCGCGGCGGAGCCGGGCCAGCGCGGTCTCGGCGACATGGCTGCCGCGCGGGGTGGTGGCGAGGAAGTGCGGCTTGTCGGCGACGACGATGTGCTCGTCCCGGTGCACGACCTCCACCGGGAAGGGCACCGGCACCTCGTCGGGCAGGTCCCGGTGGAACCACACGAACATCCCGGGCACGAAGGGGGCGTCCGCCGCGACGGGCCGTCCGTCCGCCCCGACGATCCGGCCCGCGGCGAACATGCCGTCGACGACTCCGGCGCCTGCCCCGGAGAGCCGCTCCACCAGATGCTCGCGCACCGTGCCCCACGTCCCGGCGGCGGGCAGCCGCACCCGGACCGGGTCCACGCCGTGGCGCTGCGGCAGGGGAGCGGGCGGGGTGTGGGGCTTGCGTCTCATCGCGGCCCAGCGTACGAGGCCGGTGCGCGGGGGCGGAAAACCAGTGGGGCCGCCCGGCCCGCCCTTGCCAGGATGCGGGCATGCCGTTCCTCATCAGCCCGGTTCTGAACGCCGGGACCCTCGCGGGCCGCCCGCAACCGACACTCCCCGCCGACGGCGGACTCGTGCTGCGCCCCTGGCGGGCCGGGGACGCGCCCGCTGTCCACGAGGTCTTCCAGGACCCCGTGATGCACCAGTGGCACGCCCGAGCAGCCGACTCCGTGGCGGAGGCCGGGGACTGGATCCGCGAGTGGCGACAGGCATGGCAGGGGGAGCGGGAAGCGCACTGGGCCGTGGCCGACGCGGAGTCCGGCGTGCTGCTGGGCCGGGTGGCGCTGCGCGAGCTCCGGCTCGACGACGGGACGGCGGAGGTGGCGTACTGGACCGTCCCGGCGGCCCGGGGGCGGGGCGTCGCCGCCCGCGCCACGACGGCGCTCGCCCACTGGGCCCTCGACGAGACCGGCTTCCACCGTCTGGAGCTTCTGCACGCCGTCCGCAACGAGGCCTCGTGCCGTGTCGCCGCCAGGACCGGCTTCGGTCTGGAGGGCACCAAGCGCAGCGCGATCCTGCACCCGGACGGGTGGCACGACATGCACCTGCATGCGCGGGTCGGCTCCCGCACGTCTCCGCCCCGGTGACGAGAACGTCCTCAGGCCGCGGACACGCTCTCCTGCTCCGCCTCGATCCGGGCGTTCCACTCACGCTTGGAGGCCTGCCAGCCGTCCTCGTCGTGGCCGCGGCGCCAGTAGCCGGAGATGGACAGGTCCTCGCGTGGGACGTGACGCTCGACGCGGAGCAGCTGGCGCAGCTGCTTGACGAAGTGCGCCTCGCCGTGGACGAAGGCGTGCACGCGGCCTTCGGGGAACTCCAGGTTCCGTACGGCCTCGACCAGCGCCTCACCGTGCGGCCGGGCGCCGCGGTGCAGCCAGACGACCTCCACGTCCGAGTCGATCTTCTGCTCCTCCTCGGGGCCGGCGATCTCCACGAAGGCGTACGCCCTGACTCCGCGCGGCAGCGCCTCCAGGGCGCAGGCGATCGCGGGCAGCGCGCTCTCGTCACCGACGAGCAGATGCCAGTCGGCGGCCGGGTCGGGCGCGTAGGCCCCACCGGGTCCCATGAAGCGCACGGTTTCGCCGGGCCTCACCTGCATGGCCCACGGACCGGCCAGGCCCTCGTCGCCGTGGATGACGAAGTCCAGCGTCAGTTCGCGGTGCTCGGCGTCCCACTGGCGGACCGTGTAGGTCCGGGTCACCGGCCACTGTTCGCGCGGCAGCTCGTCCCGGACGCGCTGCAGGTCGAAGGGTTCCGGATAGGTGACGCCCACGGGCGGGAACAGCAGCTTCACATAGTGGTCGGTGCAGGTGCCCGCCGCGAAGTCGGCGAGGCCCTCGCCGCCGAGCACCACACGCTGCATGTGCGGGGTCAGCCGCTCGGTGCGCACGACCAGCGCGGAGTGGATCCTGCGCGGCTGGCGTCCCGGTCGCTCTGCCATGAGGACCTCCCTGTCTCGCGTAGTTAGGGTTACCTAAGTTAGCACCTCGTCCCCACTTCACACCTCTTGCGGTGAGAGATCACGCCACGAGTGTCGTCAACAGGCGCTCCAGTGACCCGCCCAGTCCCCAGCGGGCCGCCAGTGCCTCCAGTGCCGCCGGGTCCCGTGGCGCCCGCGGCAGCGCCGTGGAGACGCCAGGCAGGGGCACGTCCTCCGCGACCCGGACGACCTTCGGCGCGACCGCGAGATAGGGACGCGCCTCGTCCAGCCGCCTGCGCTGCGTCGGCGTCAGCTTCGACCTCCGGTCCTCGACCGCCGCCAGGATCCCGGCCAGGTCCCCGAACTCGGCCAGCAGTTTGGCGGCCGTCTTCTCGCCGATGCCCGGCACGCCCGGCAGGCCGTCGCTGGGGTCGCCGCGCAGCAGGGCCAGATCCGCGTACCCGCTGCCGTCGACCCCATACTTCTCACGCAGCACCGCCTCATCGGTGTGCTGCAAAGTGCCCACGCCCTTCAGCGGGTACAGCACACGCACCCCGCGCGCGTCGTCCACCAGCTGGTACAGGTCGCGGTCGCCGGTGACGATGTCGACCGGGCCCTTCGCCCGCGCGGTGAACGTGCCGATCACGTCGTCCGCCTCGTACCCGGCGACCCCCACGCGCGCGATGCCCACCGCGTCCAGCACGTCCTCGATGACCGGCACCTGCGGCGACAGCGTGTCGGGCACCTCCTCCTCGTCCGGGCCCACCGCGTGCTCCTCGGCGACGCGGTGCGCCTTGTACGAGGGGATCAGCTCCACCCGCCACTGCGGCCGCCAGTCGGCGTCCATACAGGCCACGAGCTCGTCCGGCCGGTGGTCCTTGACCAGGCGGTCGATGAAGTCGAGCAGTCCGCGCACGGCGTTCACCGGCGTGCCGTCCGGGGCCCTGACCGAGTCCGGGACGCCGAAGTAGGCGCGAAAGTACAGGGAGGCGGTGTCGAGAAGCATCAGTCGTCCGGTCACGCCACGCATCATGCCGTACACCGCCGACAGTCACCCGCTGCTGCGCAACACGTTGCGCCCTGCGCCTCTGATGTGAAGCGCCCCACTTTTCCGTTTGCTATCGGCAATCGAGGGGAGGCGCCGCCCCGGAGCGAGGCTGGTTGCGCATTTCAACTGTTTGCGCCCTGTCCTCGCTCTGTTCTGTTGCCAAGGAAATAGAGGTCCACGTGTCAGCGACGCTTGAGGCAGAGAGCCTGTACAAGGTGTTCGGCAGAAGACCGGGCCGGGCGGTCGAGCGGCTGCGCGGCGGAGCCGACCGGGAGGAGCTGCGCGCCGAGGGCGCCACCGCCGCCGTGATCGACGCGTCCTTCACCGTGCAGCCCGGCGAGATCTTCGTCGTCATGGGCCTGTCCGGGTCCGGCAAGTCCACCCTGCTGCGCATGCTGAACGGCCTGCTCGAGCCGTCCGCCGGACACGTGCGCTTCGACGGTCAGGACCTGACCACGCTGACCGCCCGCGAGCTGCGCGAGGTCCGCTCCAAGAAGATCAGCATGGTGTTCCAGCACTTCGCGCTCTTCCCCCACCGCAGCGTGCGCGAGAACGCCGCCTACGGTCTGGAAGTGCAGGGCGTGCCCCGCGCCGAGCGCGCACGCCGCGCCGACGAGGCGCTCGCCCTGTGCGGCCTGGCCGGCTGGGAGAAGTCCTGGCCCGACGAGCTGTCCGGAGGCATGCAGCAGCGCGTCGGCCTGGCCCGCGCGCTCGCCACCGACGCCGACCTGCTGCTGATGGACGAGTCCTTCAGCGCCCTGGACCCGCTGATCCGCCGTGACATGCAGAACCAGCTGCTGGAACTCCAGCAGAAGCTCAAGAAGACGATCGTCTTCATCACCCACGACCTGAACGAGGCCATGCGCCTGGGCGACCGCATCGCCGTCATGCGTGACGGCCGCATCGTCCAGATCGGCACCGCACAGGACATCCTGCTGCGGCCGGAGAACGACTACGTCGCCTCCTTCACCCAGGACGTCGACCGCTCCCGCGTCCTGACCGCGGGCGAGATCATGGACCCCTCGGTCACCGGCGACGACCCGGGCTGTCACTGCGAGACCGCCACGGCCGACACCCCGTTCACGGAGCTGTGCGCGATCAGCGCCCGGCTCTCCCACCCCGTCTCGGTCGTGGACAAGGACAACAAGCAGATCGGCGTCGTCCCCCGGCAGCGCCTGATCGGGTTCCTCGGCGACGAGCAGGACGCCACCCCGCAGCCCTGCGACTCCCCGCGCGACAAGGGCGGAGAGAAGGTGACCGCCCGTGCCTAGGATTCAGCTCGGCAGTTGGGTCAACGACGCGGTCGACTGGCTCACCACCCACATGGCGTGGCTGTTCGACTTCTGCAAGACCGTCTTCCTCGGCCTCTACGACGGCATCAACGCCGTCCTCCAGGCCCCCGAACCGCTGCTCCTCGCGGGCATCTTCGCCGTGATCGCCTTCTGGCTGCGCGGCACGCTCGCCGGTGTCCTCACCTTCGCCGGCTTCGCGTTCATCGACTCCCTCGAACTGTGGGAGAACGCGATGATCACCCTGGCGCTCGTCCTCGTGGCGACCGTCATCGCACTCGTGATCTCCATACCCGTGGGCATCTGGGCGGCCCGCTCGGACCGCGTCAGCGGTCTGGTCCGGCCCGTCCTGGACTTCATGCAGACGCTGCCCGCGATGATCTACCTCATCCCGGCGATCCTGTTCTTCGGCACCGGCGCCCCCGCCGGCATCGTCGCCACGCTGATCTTCGCGCTCGCCCCGGGCGTGCGCATGACCGAGCTGGGCATCCGGCAGGTCGACAAGGAACTGGTCGAGGCCGCCGACGCGTTCGGCACCACGCCCCGCAACACCCTGCTGCGCGTCCAGCTCCCGCTGGCCCTGCCCACCGTCATGGCGGGCGTCAACCAGGTCATCATGCTCGGCCTGTCGATGGCCGCGATCGCCGGCATGGTCGGCACCGGCGGCCTCGGCGGCGACGTCAACGAGGCCATCGGCCAGCTCAACGTCGGCCTGGGCTCCGAGGCCGGTGTGGCCATCGTGATCCTCGCGATCTACCTGGACCGCATGACCAGCGCGCTGGGCACCCAGGTCTCCCCGCTCGGCCGCCGCGCCGCCGCCAAGCTGCGCGCCGCCCAGGGGCTGAAGATCTGGTCGTACCGGCCGCGTCCCGCGGTCGCCTTGATCGGCGTCGTCGTCCTCGCGCTCACCGCGGGCGGCATGGGTGCCTTCGGCGGCAGCGCCGGCACCGAGGCCGCGGCGGACGGCAAGAACATCGGCCAGGGCAAGAAGATCAGCATCGGCTACATCCCATGGGACGAGGGCGTCGCCTCCACCTTCCTGTGGAAGGAGATCCTGGAACAGCGCGGCTACGAGGTCGAGGCCAAGCAGTTCGACGCGGGCCCCCTGTACACCTCCCTCGCCCAGGGCGACGTCGACTTCCAGACGGACGCCTGGCTGCCCACCACCCACGCCCAGTACTGGAAGAAGTACGGCAAGCAGCTCGACGACCTCGGCGCCTGGTACGACAAGACGTCCCTGGAGCTCAGCGTGCCCTCCTACATGAAGGGCATCGACTCCCTGGCGGACCTCGAGGGCAAGGCCGCCGAGTTCGGCGGCAAGATCACCGGTATCGAGGCGAGCGCCGGTGAGATGGCCCTGCTGAAGAGCAAGGTCCTCAAGGAGTACGGCCTCGACAAGGAGTACAAGGTCGTCGACAGCTCCACGCCCGCGATGCTGGCCGAGCTGAAGCGCGCGTACGCCCAGAAGAAGCCGATCGTCGTCACGCTCTGGTCGCCGCACTGGGCGTACAACGACTACGACCTCAAGAAGCTCAAGGACCCGAAGGGCGCCTGGGGCGAGGGCGACGGTGTGCACACCCTGTCCCGCAAGGGCTTCGCCGACGACGACCCGACGGTCGCCGAGTGGCTGAAGAACTTCACGATGAGCGAGAAGCAGCTCACCAGCCTCGAAGCCGAGATCAACAAGGCGGGCAAGGGCAGCCAGCAGGAAGCCGTCCGTACCTGGCTGAAGCAGAACCCGGGCGTCGTCGACAAGCTCGCCCCGGTGCCGGACTCCGGCGGCAGCACGCCCGCCGAGGCGAAGCAGCCCCTGGACGTCGCCTGGTTCCCGTGGGACGAGGACATCGCCGTCACCTATCTGTGGAAGAACGTCCTGGAGCGGCGCGGCTACCAGCTGAACCTCAAGCAGATGGACGTCGGCCCGGTCTACACGGGTCTGGCCTCGGGCGATCTCGATCTCAACTTCGACGCCTGGCTGCCCTACGCCCAGAAGAACTACTGGGACAAGAACAAGGACCGGCTCAAGGACCTCGGCACCTGGTACGAACCGACGTCCCTGGAGATCGCCGTACCGTCCTACGTGAAGGGCGTCGACTCCCTGGCGGACCTCAAGGGCAAGTCCGGCACCTTCAAGGGGAAGATCATCGGCATCGAGCCGGGCACCGGTGAGATGGACCTGCTGAAGAACAAGGTCCTGCCCGGCTACGGCCTGGACGAGGAGTACGAGGTCGTCGACGGCTCCACGCCCGCGATGCTGGCCGAGCTGAAGCGCGCGTACGCCAAGAAGGAGCCGATCGCCGTCACCCTCTGGTCGCCGCACTGGGCGTACAGCGACTACGAGCTGACCAAGCTGAAGGACCCGAAGAAGGCCTTCGGCGAGGGCAACACGATCCGCACCATCTCCAACGAGAAGTTCCCCGAGGAGTACCCGCAGCTCACGAAGTGGATCAAGAACTTCAGGATGAGCGAGGACGAGCTCGGCAGCCTGGAGAGCGAGATCAAGGACCGCGGCCAGGGTCATGAGGAAGAGGCCGTGGCCGCGTGGCTCGAGCAGCACCCGGACATGGTGCGGCGCATGACACCGCAGTAGGGTTCCGGGGTGGGACGCGCGACACGCCGCGTCCTGCCCCGCCCCCTCGGTCCCACGAGTGGGATCCGGACAACCACAGAGCGCTACGCCACCCCCAGAACCCCTCTCCCACCCCGTTCTTCCCGCAGACGGAAGGCTTCCCCGCCCTCTTCGGCGGCGGATCCCCTGGCGCGAAGTCTGAGGTCGTGCACCGTCCCGTATGACGTCGATGTGACAGGCGCGGGAAACGGTTTGCCGAACATGCGTAGGGTGCAGACAACTCCACAGAAGCAGTGCGCCGGGACACCGCCGCACGGGGAGCAAACCGACGGCCGAAGGAGGGAACCGGAGCGATGGGCGACCACAAAGAGCAACCCCTTCGGGTGGGCGCGGCCGTGCGCCGGCGGCGCCGCGCGCTGGAGCTCACCCTCGCCGTCGTGGCCGCGCGCAGCGGCCTGTCGGTCCCCTTCCTGAGCCAGATCGAGAACGACCGGGCACGGCCCAGCACCAGTTCCCTGGAGAAGGTCGCCGACGCCCTGCGCACCACCGCCGTGGAGCTTCTCGCCGCGGCCGACCCGGCATGCAGCGTGGACGTCGTCCGCGACGACGGCACCGAGCCGCTGCCCCGGACCCGCTCCCTGGTCCGCGGACACCACCAGATGCACGCCTCCGAGTTCACCGGCGACCATGACGCCGGTCGTGAATTCCGGTACCGCAACGACCAGTTGATGTACGTCGCCGACGGCGCGGTGGAGATCGAGGCGGAGGGCCGCGCCTACCGCCTGGGCCGTGGCGACACGCTGTACCTGACCGGTGGCGTACGGCATCGCTGGCGGGCGGCCGAGTCGGACACCCGCGTCATCGTCGTCGCCGTGGCGGAGCACATCGAGGCGGTCCGGGACCGGCCGCGCCGTTGAGAGTCGTCTCCCTGGTCCCCTCGCTGACCGAGGCCGTGGCCCGGTCCGCGCCCGGAATCCTGGCCGGCGCCACCGACTGGTGCACGCATCCCCCCGGCCTGGACGTCGTACGCGTCGGCGGCACCAAGAACCCCGAGACCGGCCGGATCCTCTCCCTCGCGCCCGATCTGGTGATCGCCAACGAGGAGGAGAACCGCGCACCCGACCTCGCGGCCCTGCGCGCGGCGGGCGCCGAGGTGCTGGTGACGGAGATCCGTGACGTGCCGCAGGCCTTCGGGGAGCTGGCCCGGGTGCTGGACGCCTGCGGAGTGACGGCCCGTCCGCGCTGGCTGGACGAGGCGGAGAGGATCTGGTCGTCCCTGCCGCAGCCGGAGAAACGGCTGACGGCGGTCGTGCCGATCTGGCGCCGCCCGTGGATGGTGCTCGGCCGTGACACCTTCGCGGGCGACGTCCTCGCCCGGCTCGGCGTCGACCTCGTGCACGCGACGCACCCCGACCGCTACCCTCGCGTCCCGCTCGAGGAACTCCGCGCCGCGGCACCGGATCTGGTGGTGCTGCCCGACGAACCGTACCGCTTCACCGCCGACGACGGCCCGGAGGCCTTCCCCGGCCTGCCCTGCGCGCTCGTCAGCGGACGGCACCTGACGTGGTACGGACCGTCACTGGCCGAGGCACCGCGGGTGCTGGGCCGGGCGCTGCGAGCAGCCCGCCCCTGAGCAGCCCGCGCACGGTGCCCACGACGGCGGTGCCCCACGCCGCGACCAGCACCGCGTACAGCACGACCGCCGGACCCGCGTAGGCGATCAGCCCGGTGTGCCGGCCCAGCGCCTCGGCGCCCGTGACACAGGTCCCCACCGGGAAGGTGAACGACCACCAGGTCATCGAGAACCGCATCCCGTGCCGCCGGGCGCGCAGCACATGGGCGGCGGCCAGGCAGAACCACAGCAGCGCGAACCCCATCACGGGCACGCCGTAGAGCACGGGCAGGGCATCGAACCCCTCGCTGTACGGCTCCGGCACGACCCCGGGCGCGACGTCCGCGAACGCGTCGACGGCGGTGGTGGACTGCCCGAGGGGGCCCAGCACCAGGAACAGCGTCGGGGTCAGGGCGAGGGGCAGCGGCCCGCCGGTGAGCAGCCTGGCGAAGACCATCGGCAGCATGACCAGGGTCGCGAGCAGGCTGAGACCGAACAGCGCGAAGCAGCCGAGCAGCAGCGTCTCCCGAGCCTGGCCGGGCGGCAGATGCGGCACCAGCGGCGGCCCGACGGCGGCCGACACCATGGGCGCGACGAGCGGCAGCAGCCAGACGGGCGTGGCCTGCCCCGGCTCCACCCGATGCCGTACGGCCATCAGATACGGCACGGCGACGGCCGCGGCGAGCCCGAGAACCGTGCCGGCGGTGAACAGCACCGCGTCGAGCGCCACGGCCGCCCGCAGGCCGATCCAGTCCCGGCCGACGGTCAGGGCACCGCCGCCCACGGCCAGCAGGGCCATGGCGAGACAGCCGTAGAAGGGCGCGGTCGCCGGGTCGAGGAGGTGGGCGCGGGCCCGGTCCCGGTGCCGGGCCCAGTGCGCGGCCCGTCCCGCGAGCAGCGTCAGGAGCAGGGCGAGCGAGAGGGCCCACACCCCCACGAGCACACCGCGCAGCCCCGGGACGTGCGGGGGAAGGGTGGCTCCGGCGGTGGCGACGACGGCGGTGCCCATCACCGTGGCGTACCAGTTGGGCCCGAGATGACGGACGGACAGCGGGTACGTGAGGGGCTGGGCTGCGGTGACCATGTCTCCACGGTGGGGCCGGGGGAGACGCACCACCAGGGACCATGCCTCTATGGCGACATAAGCTGGGTTTATGAGCAACGCGGATGAGCAGGCCGGGCCGGCGGCCGTCGGGTCCCTGGGGCACCGGGTGCCGGATCTGGGCGCCCTGGAGCTGCTGCTGGCGGTGGCGCGGCTCGGCAGCCTCGGCGGGGCGGCGCGGGAGATGGGCATCACCCAGCCCGCGGCCAGCAGCCGGGTCCGGTCGATGGAGCGGCAGCTCGGGGTGGCGCTGGTCGACCGGTCGCCCCGCGGGTCCCGGCTCACGGACGCCGGGGCGCTGGTGACGGACTGGGCGCGGCGGATCGTGGAGGCGGCGGAGGCGTTCGACGCGGGGGCGCAGGCGCTGCGCGTCCGCCGGGACTCCCGGCTGCGGGTGGCCGCGAGCATGACCATCGCCGAGTACCTGCTGCCGGGCTGGCTGCTCGCGCTGCGCGCGCAACGGCCCGATACGGCGGTGTCGCTGCACGCGGGGAACTCGACGGTGGTGGCGGAGCGGCTGCTGTCGGACGAGGCGGATCTGGGGTTCGTGGAGGGGCTGTCGGTGCCGGCGGGTCTCGACTCGGCGGTCATCGCCCACGACCGGCTGATAGTGGTGACCGCGCCGGGGCACGTGTGGGCTCGGCGGCGGCGGTCGCTGGCCGCGGAGGAACTGGCGTCGACGCCGTTGATCCTCCGGGAGAAGGGGTCGGGGACGCGGCAGGTGCTGGACGCGGCGCTCGGGGGGCTGGCCCGGCCGCTGATCGAGTTGTCCTCCACGACGGCGGTGAAGGCGGCGGTGGTGAGCGGGGCGGGGCCGGCGGTGCTGAGCGAGCTGGCGGTGGGGGAGGAGCTGGCGATGCGGCGGCTGGTGCGGGTACCGGTGGCGGGGGTGGCGCTGGCGCGGGATCTGAGGGCGGTGTGGCCGACGGGGCATCGCCCTACCGGTCCGGCGCGGGACCTGCTGTCGCTGACGCGGGGGTAGGGCGCCCCGTGGCCAGGAAGCTCCGCCCCCCCTGGACCCCTGGCCTGTGCCCACCCACCGCCGCATCAGTCGCCCAGGGAGCCCGGCTTGCGGCCCCCACCGGGGTCGAAGGGGCGGAGCCCCTTGGTGCTCAGCCCGCCGCCTCCACCAACGCCCGCATCACCCGCACGTCCTCTCCCATCTCCGGATGCCACTGCACGCCCAGGACCCAGTCGGCAGAGGGCAGCTCCACCGCCTCCACCGTGCCGTCCGCCGCGTACGCCGAGGGGACGAGGCCCGCGCCCAGGCGGTCGACGGCCTGGTGGTGGTAGGTGGGAACGAACGTCTCCTCCGGTACGACACCGGCGTACAGACTCCCCGGCACGGGCTTGACGGCATGCCCCCCGAACACGCCCACGGCCTCGGCATGCCCGTCGATGTGCTGCACGAGCGTCCCCCCGAGAGCGACGTTCAGCAGCTGCATCCCCCGGCAGATCCCCAGCAACGGCACACCGCCGGCCAGCGCCGCGTCGATCAGCGCCAGTTCCCACGCGTCCCGCTCCGGCGCCGGGGGCCCGGTCCGCTCCTCTCGCTCCGCCCCGTACCGCACCGGTTCCACATCCGGCCCGCCCGCGATGACCAGCCCGTCCAGCCGGGCCACGGCAGCCGCGGCGTGGCGCGGGTCGTCCGGCGGCAGCATCGCGGCCAGGCCGCCCGCCCGCTGGACCAGCCGGGGGTAGCCGACCGGCAGCAGGGCGGCCTCCAGCTCCCACACTCCCCAGCGCGCACCGGACTCCAGATAGGTGCTGACCCCGATCAACGGCCTGCCCACGGACACTCCCTCACAAACTCGACGCCTCAGTCCCGTGCCAACTCTGCCTCGGCCGCCGCCAGGGCCGCGAACTCCTCCTCCGGCGCCTTCGCCACCAGCCGCTTGCGGCTGTACAGGCCGAAGTACCCGACGGCCACGGCGTACACCACGAGCGCGATCAACGCCGCCGTCACGTCCACCAGGAACGTCGCGACCAGCGCCGCGCACGCCAGCACCAGGGCGACCGAGGACGTCAGCACCCCGCCCGGCGTGCGGTACGGCCGCGGCAGCTCCGGCTCGCGGCGGCGCAGCACGATGTGGGACAGGGACATCAGCGCGTAGGAGATGGTCGCGCCGAAGACGGCGATGTTCAGCATCCGCGCGCCGTTGCCGGAGAGCGCCGCCAGCAGGAAGCCGATCGTGCCGGGCACCAGCAGGCCGAGGTAGGGCGCCTTGCGGCGGCTGGTGAGCGACAGGAAGCGGGGCAGATAGCCCGCGCGGGACAGGGCGAACAGCTGGCGCGAGCCCGCGTAGATCAGGGAGAAGAACGACGCCACCAGGCCGGCGAGGCCCGCGTAGTTCACGATCCGGCTGAGGGTGGTCGCCTCGCCGTTCGGCTGGAGCGCCTCGACCAGCGGGTTGCCCGCCTCCTGGATCGCGTCGGAACCGCGGGCCCCGGCCGCCGCGAAGAACGTGACCACGGCCAGCACCACCAGGATGCCCATCGACCAGCGGATCGCCTTCGGCAGCGTACGGGCCGGATCCCTGGTCTCCTCGGCGGCCAGCGGCACGCCCTCCACGCCGAGGAAGAACCACATGCCGAAGGGGAAGGCCGCCCAGATGCCGAGCAGTCCGAACGGCAGCCAGGAGCTCGAACCCGCGGCGGAGGGGTCGACCGGGATGTCGTCCAGCGACGCGAAGGAGAAGTCGGGCAGCGCCGCCAGCGCGAACACGATCAGGGCGACCACCGCGATGCCGGTGACGACGAAGCTGAAGCGCAGCGCCTCGCCCACGCCCCACAGGTGGATGCCGAGGAAGATCGCGAAGCAGACCAGGTACATCGGCCAGCCGGACTCGAGGCCGAACAGGCCCAGCGACTCGACGTAGTCGCCGATGAAGATGACGATCGCGGCGGGCGCGAGGACGTACTCGATCAGGATCGCCGTGCCGGTGAGGAAGCCGCCCCAGGGGCCGAGCGCCCGCCGGGCGAAGCCGTAGCCGCCGCCCGCCGTGGGCAGGATGGAGGACAGCTCGGCGAGGGCGAAGACCATGCACGCGTACATCGCGCCCATGAGCACCATGGCGATCGCGAGGCCCCCGAAGCCGCCTTCGGCCAGGCCGAAGTTCCAGCCCGAGTAGTCGCCGGAGACGACGTAGGCGACGCCGAGGCCGGTCAGCAGCACCCAGCCGGCGCTGCCGCGGCGCAGAGCTCTGCGTTCCAGATAGTCGTCGCCCTCCGGGGCGGCGGGTGTGACGGTGGGTTCCTGGGGCATGGGCAGACTCCCGACGGGGCGGCGGCGGTCACGGGGCCGAGCGGACTACGACTCAATGGAATGGAGCCATACCTTTGCGGTGCCGACCGGGGAAGGCAAGACCCTTGCGTTAATCGCCCGTAAATCCTCACCGCCCCGCGACACCGCCCGGCTCAGCCGAGGAAGCCCCGCAGCAGCGCCGCCGTGCCCCCGCAGTGCTCGCGCATGATCTCCCGCGCCTGGTCGGCGTCGCCCTCGATCACGGCCTCCACCAGGGCGGTGTGCTGCCGCTGGGAGTGCTCCAGGTTGCGCACCAGGAGCGGGATGCAGTCGAGCAGGTCGTTGACCCTGGCCCGGACGGCCGCGTACTGGGCGGTCAGCGTGGGGGAGCCGGACAGCTCGGCGACCGTGAGGTGCAGCAGCGTGTCCAGGCGGCGGTACTCGGCGAGCGGCGCGTCGTGCGTGCGCGCCAGGGCCGCACGGAGCCGGTCCGCCTGCCTCTCGTCCAGTCCGTGCCCCGCGCACAGCCCGGCCGCGCCCACCTCCAGCACCTCCCGGAACCGCAGCACGTCCTCTATGTCGACCTCGGCGACCCGGCGCCGCAGCTCGTCCTCGCCGACGGCTTCGGTCCGCGGCAGCACGAACGTGCCGCCGTAGCGGCCCCTGCGCGATTCGACGAGCCCTTGGTCCTGGAGCACCTTCAGCACCTCGCGCAGCGTCACCCGACTGATCCCCAGCCGCTCCGCCAGCTCCCGCTCGGCCGGCAGCCGCTCGCCCCCCGGCACCAGACCCAGCCGTACGACCTGGAGGATCTGCTCCAGCGCCTCCTCGAAGCCGTTGCCCGCGCGCACCGGTCGCAGCACCGGTGTCAGTCCGTCCCGCAGCTCGCCCCCGCCGTCTTTGTCCGGCATGTGGCCGCACCCCCTTCCCAAGCAATGGTTCTCCGCAATACCTTATGGCTCCCGGCGGATCCAAGGCAGCGGATCCAAGGAGCCTAGGAGGCCTTCCCGTGGCAGACCGCACACCCCCGCTGAGCGTCGAGGAACTGCACACCCTCGTCGCCGGCGGTGAGATCGACACTGTCGTCCTGGCCTTCCCCGACATGCAAGGGCGGCTCCAGGGCAAGCGGTTCGCCGCACGCTTCTTCCTCGACGAGGTCCTCAAGCACGGCACCGAGGGCTGCAACTACCTGCTCGCCGTCGACACCGAGATGAACACCGTCGACGGCTACGCCATGTCCTCCTGGGACCGCGGCTACGGCGACTTCGCCATGCACCCCGACCTGTCCACCCTGCGCCGCGTCCCCTGGAACGAGGGAACGGCCATGCTCCACGCCGACCTCGCCTGGCACGACGGCTCCCCGGTCGTCGCCGCACCCCGCCAGATCCTGCGCCGCCAGCTGGAGCGCCTCGCCGAGCTCGGCTACACCGCCCAGGTCGGCACCGAGCTGGAGTTCATCGTCTTCAAGGACACCTACGAACAGGCCTGGGACGCCGGCTACAAGGGCCTCACCCCCGCCAACCAGTACAACATCGACTACTCGGTCCTCGGCACCGGCCGCATCGAGCCCCTGCTGCGCCGCATCCGCAACGAGATGGCCACCGCGGGCCTCACGGTCGAGTCCGCCAAGGGCGAGTGCAACCCCGGTCAGCACGAGATCGCCTTCCGCTACGACGAAGCCCTGGTCACCTGCGACCAGCACTCCGTCTACAAGACCGGCGCCAAGGAGATCGCCGCCCAGGAGGGCATGTCGATCACCTTCATGGCCAAGTACAACGAGCGCGAGGGCAACTCCTGCCACATCCACCTCTCGCTCGCCGACGCCGACGGCACCAACGCCATGGCCGGCGACCTCGAAGGCGGCATGTCCGAGGTCATGCGCCACTTCCTCGCCGGCCAGCTGGCGGCCCTGCGCGAGTTCTCCCTCCTCTACGCCCCCAACATCAACTCCTACAAGCGGTTCCAGCCCGGATCCTTCGCCCCGACCGCCGTCGCCTGGGGCCAGGACAACCGCACCTGCGCGCTGCGCGTGGTCGGCCACGGCCGTTCCCTGCGCTTCGAGAACCGCCTGCCCGGCGGCGACGTCAACCCCTACCTCGCCGTCGCCGGACTGGTCGCGGCCGGACTGCACGGCATAGAGCAGAAGCTGGAGCTGCCCGAGCCCTGCCCCGGCAACGCCTACGCCGCC
Source organism: Streptomyces flavovariabilis (assembly GCF_000725785.1). NCBI lineage: Bacteria > Bacillati > Actinomycetota > Actinomycetes > Kitasatosporales > Streptomycetaceae > Streptomyces > Streptomyces flavovariabilis. Next base: position 91,319 of record NZ_JNXD01000023.1, read on the forward strand.
GACCTGGACCACGTCCCCACCACCCTGCGCGAGGCAGCCGAGCTCTGGGAGAACAGCACTGTCGCCCGGGCCGCCTTCGGCGACGAGGTCGTCGCGCACTACCGCAACATGGCGCGCGTCGAACTGGACGCCTTCGACGCCGCAGTGACCGACTGGGAGCTGCGCCGCTCCTTCGAACGCCTGTGAGGTCCCTCTTGTCTTCCGAGCACCTTCTGGAAGTACTGAACCCCGCGACCGAGGAGGTCGTCGCGGCCGTCGCCGGGGCCAGTCCCGCCGACGTCGACGCGGCCGTCACCCACGCCGCCAGGGCACAGCGGATTTGGGCCGCCCTCGCCCCCGGCGACCGCGCCCGGCTGCTGCGCCGCTTCGCGGCCACCGTCGACGAGCACCTGGAGGAACTGGCCCGCCTGGAGGTACGCGAGGCCGGCCACCTCGTCGGCAACGCCCGCTGGGAGGCCGGCAACGTCCGCGACCTGCTGGACTACGCGGCCGGGGGAGTGGAGCGGCTCACCGGCCGGCAGATCCCGGTGGCCGGTGGCCTGAACGTCACGATCCTCGAACCGCTCGGCGTCGTCGGCGTGATCGCGCCCTGGAACTTCCCCCTGCCGATCGCCGCCTGGGGCACCGCGCCCGCCCTCGCGGCCGGCAACGCCGTCATCCTCAAGCCCGCCGAGAGCACCCCGCTCACCGCGCTGCGCCTCGCCGAACTCGCCCTGGAGGCCGGGCTCCCCGAGCACCTCTTCCAGGTCCTGCCGGGACGCGGAGACATCACCGGCGACGCCCTGGTCCGGCACCCCGGAGTCGCCAAGATCGTATTCACCGGATCGACCCGGACCGGGACGCGCGTCGCGGCCCTCGGCGCCGAGCAGGTCAAGCCCGTCACCCTCGAACTCGGCGGCAAGAGCCCCAACATCGTCTTCGCCGACGCCGACCTCAAGACGGCCGTCGACCCGTTCTCCTTCCTGGACAACTCCGGCCAGGACTGCTGCGCCCGCACCCGCGTCCTGGTCCAGGAGTCCGTCTACGACGAGGTCCGCGAGCTGCTCGCCGAGGCGCTGGCCGCCGTGGTGGTGGGCGACCCGGCCGACGACAAGACCCAGATGGGCCCGCTGATCTCCCGGCAGCAACTGGACCGCGTCCGCGGCTTCGTGCCCGACGACGCCCCGGCCCTGCGCGGCAGCGCCCCCGAGGGCCCGGGCTTCTGGTTCCCGCCGACCGTGCTCACCGGGGTGAGTCCCGACTCGGCGGCGGCCTGCGAGGAGATCTTCGGCCCGGTCGCCGTGCTGCTGCCGTTCACCGACGAGCAGGACGCGATCCGCCTGGCCAACGACACCCCCTACGGCCTCTCCGGCTCCATCTGGACCCGTGACCTCGGCCGGGCCCTGCGCGTCTCCCAGGCCGTCCGCGCCGGCAACCTGTCCGTCAACTCCCATGCCAGCGTCCGCTACTGGACCCCCTTCGGTGGCTACAAGCAGTCCGGTGTCGGGCGCGAGCTCGGCCCCGACGCCCTGGCCGCCTTCACCGAAACCAAGAACGTCTTCATCAGCACGGAGGGCCCCGCACAGTGACTGCCCAGGAGAACATCTGCCGCCGCCTGGTCGGCCGTACCGCCGTCGTCACCGGAGCCGGCAGCGGCATCGGCCTCGCCGCCGCCCGCCGCCTCGCCTCCGAGGGCGCCCACGTCGTCTGCGGCGACGTCGACGACACCCGCGGCAAGGCCGCCGCCGAGGAGACCGGCGGCACCTTCGTGAAGGTCGACGTGACCGACCCCGAGCAGGTCGAGGCCCTCTTCCAGACCGCCTACGACACCTACGGCAGCGTCGACATCGCCTTCAACAACGCCGGCATCTCCCCGCCCGACGACGACTCCATCCTGGAGACCGGCCTGGAGGCCTGGAAGCGCGTCCAGGAGGTCAACCTCACCTCCGTCTACCTGTGCTGCAAGGCCGCCATCCCCTACATGCGGCGCCAGGGCCGCGGCTCGATCATCAACACGGCGTCCTTCGTCGCCAGGATGGGCGCGGCCACCTCGCAGATCTCCTACACGGCCTCCAAGGGCGGCGTCCTCGCCATGTCCCGCGAACTGGGCGTGCAGTTCGCCCGCGAGGGCATCCGCGTGAACGCCCTGTGCCCCGGCCCGGTCAACACCCCGCTGCTCCAGGAGCTGTTCGCCAAGGACCCGGAGCGGGCCGCGCGCCGCCTGGTGCACATTCCGCTGGGCCGGTTCGCCGAGGCCGAGGAGATCGCCGCCGCCGTGGCCTTCCTGGCCAGCGACGACTCCTCCTTCGTGAACGCCACCGACTTCCTGGTCGACGGCGGGATCGCGGGGGCGTACGTCACACCCCTGTAAGCCGTGTCCTGACCGCCGGGTTCTCGCCCTACAGTGCCGGGATGAGCATGACGCCCCCGCCCGGCTGGTATCCCGATCCGCACGGCCCGCACCTGGAACGCTGGTGGGACGGCACGGCCTGGACCGAGCACCGCCGCACCCCCGGGGCCGCCACCGCCCCGGCGCGGCGCGGCGGCACCGGCCGGACGAAGACGGTCGCCCTGACCGCCGCCGGCGCCGTCCTGGTCGCGGCGATCGTCACCGGAGCCGTCGCCCTCAGCGGGGGCGACGGCTCCGGCACGGAGACCAGGACGGCCCCGACTCCCACCTCCGAGGCCACGCCCGGCTCGCCGGAGCCGGCCCCCGAGGCGCCCGCGTCGGAGCCGTCCGCCGACGACCCGGCGGTCGTCGAGGACCAGCTCAACGGCGTCACGTTCCCCCTGCGCGACGGCTGGGTCCGCCCGCAGCACGTCGCCCAGGACGATGTCGTCATGACGACCGACGGCACCTACGACTGCCCCGCCGGCGTCGGCCTGTGCCGCCACGGCATGGTCTTCTCCCGCACGGTGACCGAGAACGACGAGAAGTCCCCCGAAGCCCTCGCCAAGGCGGACATCTCCGAGGCCGCCGACGACGCCTACGACCGCGACCAGCTCGGCCGCGAGCTCTACGGGGGCCTCCGGTCGCACCAGGTCGTCAAGTCCGGACCGGTCGCGGTGGCGGGCCGCGCCGGGTACCTCGTGCGCTGGCGTGTCACCACAGTCAAGGGCCCCGGCGGCTACGTCCAGTCGCTCGTCTTCCCCTCCAGCGTCGGCACCGAGTCACCGGTCCTCGTCCGGTACGTCTTCGACGCCGGCGAGGACGGCCCGCCGCTCGCCGACATGGACCGCATCACCAAGGGCATCCGCCCGGTCGGCGACGCGGACACGGGCGGCGGTGTCGGCAGCAGCATCGGCCCGGCCGGCTGACGCCCTACAGGAACGTGTGACCCTCGCCGCGATAGGTGGGCACGGTCGCCGTCACCGTGTCGCCCTCGACCAGGTGCAGCCGGTCGAACCGCTCGCACAGCTCACCGGCCTTGGCGTGCCGGAACCACACCTTGTCGCCGATCAGCAGATCGTCGGCGGGCGAGCCCAGCAGCGGCGTCTGCACCTCACCGGCCCCCTCCTGCGGGTCGTAGCGCAGCCCCTCGGGCAGATACGGCACCGGCGACCGGTCGGCCCCGGCCGCACCGGACGCCGGATACCCACCGCCGAGGACCGTCACGACCCCGACCCCCGGCCGGCGCACGACAGGCTGGGCGAAGAGGGCCGACGGACGGCCGCTGAACGCCGTGTAGTTGTCGAACAGCCGCGGCACGTACAACCCCGACCCGGCGGCGATCTCGGTCACCGCGTCCTCGGCCGCCGTGTGCTGCACCGAGCCGGTGCCGCCGCCGTTGACGAACTCCAGCCCCGGCACGACGGCCCGCACCGCGCGCACCACCTCCGCACGCCGCTCGGCGAGTTCACGCTTGGCGGCCGCCTGCATCAGCCGGATGGCACGGGACCGCAGCGGCCGCCCGGCCACCGCGTCCCCGACACCGGCGACATGCCCCTCGTACGCCATGATGCCCACGACCTCGAAACCGGGCCGCCGGGCCACGGCCCGCGCCACGTCGGCGACCTGGGCGGGGGAGTGCAGCGGCGAGCGCCGGGCCCCCACCCGCACCCGCCCGCCGAACAGCTTCAGGGACGTGTCCAACTCCAGGCACACCCGCACCACTTCACGCCCGCCGCCCCGGGAGGCGTCGATCAGATCCAGCTGGGCGACGTCGTCCACCATGACGGTCACGGCCGCGGCGAGCTTGGGATCACCGGCCAGTTCGGCGTACGCGGCACGGTCGGCGGACGGGTAGGCGAGCAGCACGTCCTCGAACCCCGACCGGGCCAGCCACAGCGACTCGGCGAGGGTGAACGACATGATCCCGGCGAAGCCGTCCCGGGCCAGGACGCGTTCCAGCAGCGCCCGGCAGCGCACGGACTTGCTGGCGACCCGGACGGGCTTGCCCCCGGCGCGGCGGACCAGATCGGCGGCGTTGGCGTCGAAAGCCTCCAGGTCCACGATCGCGAGTGGGGCGTCGAGATGGGCGGTGGCCCGGTCGTAACGGGCCCGGTCGGCGGCGCGCGCAGTCATGAACGCAGCCTGCCAGACCGGATTACCGCAGGGTAGGGGGACGTTCCGGGCAGATGCCCCGGCCTTGTGGACTGGTTCCCGTTCGCCCAGGAACAAGCCGTAGAGTGACGCGCACGTACGGCGGACGACGCCGGCCGGAGATCCGTGCCGGATGACGCTCCGTCCGTACGGGTATGTGTGCCCGGGACGATTCCGTACCGGGCCTCGGGCAGGATGCCACCGGCCCGCGCGAGACGAGCGGCCCGGGCATGAGGAAACGGGGGGTGCATGAGCACGGAAGCGCAGCGCGCCTCCTTCCCCCCACGCCCCGCCACGCCACCCCGCCCGTCACACCCCCCGGCCGCACCGGAAGCCCCGGCGACGGACGAGCGGGACACCCCGGGCACAGCATCCGGCCCTGCTACGGGACCGCAGGCCACCACGGCCGGGCCGGCCGGCGTGAAGTCCTCCGACAGGCCCGACGGCCGCCCCCGCTTCCCCACCCTCGGGGCCACGAACCTCGGCGCCGCCGCACCCCGGCGCGCCGAGCCCGCCTCACCGCCCCCGCCCCGCGCCTCCACCCGCTTCCCGGACACGCCGCCCGGCGTCGGCCGCGAGACCCGCGGTGACACCCGCTCCGGCTCGGACACGCCGCCCGGCGTCGGCCGCGAGACACGCACCGACTCGAACAGGCCGTCCACCTCCCCGGCACCTGACGCCCCGCTGCGGCCGCGTCACCTCCCCACGCCGGGCTCCTCCGGCCGGGCAGGGCGTTCGGACACTTCGGACGGGACCTCACCGGAGGCGCCCGGCCGTCCCTTCCGCCTCTCCGCACCGGGTCGTTCGGACGCCTCGGCCGGAGCACCCCCGCAGCCGGCCGGCCGGCCGTTCCGCTTCCCCGTGCCGCGCCGTAGCGGCGCCCCCGGCGAGAACTCGTCCGAGACGACCGCGCGCCTGCGCCCGGTCCCCGCGGACCCGGCACCGGACGAGCCCCCCGCACCCTTCGGCCGCCCTGCCGCGCCGGGAGCGACGGCAGGCCGCCCCGTGCCCGTGCGCCCCGCCACTCCGCCGCGCCCCGCACAGGCACCGCAGGCGTCCTTCGCCCCGCCACCGCGGAACCCCGCCCCCGTCTCTCCCGACCCCGCCCTCTCCTGGAGCGCCACGCGCCCCCTGGTGTCGTTCGGTGAGCCCGAGGGCTACGAGGGTGACGCCCGGCCCCGGCCGCTCGGCCGGCGCGGGAGGTCGCAGGCCGCCGCTGCCGCCGTCTGCCTCGTGCTCGGGCTGGGACTCATCTCGGGTGCGGTCACCGGCAGCTGGCTCGTCGGCGGCTCCGGGGAGGACGGCACACTCAGCACCTTCGCCGCCGCCGGAAGCCTCTGGCACAGCGTCCCCGTCGACCAGCTCTTCCCGCCCACCGTGCAGGGCCGGGGCGCCGGCCCCGGCGGAGCCGACCGCACCTGGACCCGCATAGCCGTCGCACCCGACAGCGGCTGCAAGGACGCCTTCGACCCGCTGCTGCGCAAGGCCCTCGCCCCCGTCGGCTGCGAACGCCTCCTGCGCGCCACCTACACCGACGCCACCGAGAGCTACGTGACCACCGTCGGCCTGCTCTTCAGTACGGCCGACGCCCCCGGCATGACCGCCCTCGCGAACCGTTTCCGCAAGGAACGCCTGGACCGCCGCAGCGACCTGATGCCCCTGCCGTACGCCGCCGAGGGCACGCCCGCCGCCGGGTTCGGCGCCCGGCAGCGCGCCTCCTGGACCGTCTCCGTGCTCACCGAGGCCCCCGTCGTCGTCTACGCCGTCTCCGGCTGGGCCGACGGCCGCAGCGTCGACGACCCGCAGCCCGCCGGGGACGCCATGGAGGCCGACGCCACCACCCCCGCCGCACAGGCCGGCCTCGGCAACGAGGCGAAGGGCCTCGCCGACCGCGTCGAACGCGACTTCCGCAGAAACGTCCGTTCGGCCTCGGAGCAGCCCTCGTGACCGCCGTGCCCACCCCGGCCGGGAAACGCCCGCGCAGGCCGTCCCGGAAGGCCGCCGCCCTCGGCGTCCTGCTCACCGCCGGTCTCGTCCTCCTCCCCGCCGCCACCGCGCACGCCGACGGCATCCGCGCCCAGCAGTGGGCCCTGCAGGCCATGCACACCGAGCAGGCCTGGCAGACCACGAAGGGCCGGGGCGTCACCGTCGCCGTCCTGGACACCGGCGTCGAGGAGGACCACCCCGACCTGGCCGGCAACGTCCTGCCCGGCAAGGACCTGATCCGCTTCGGGGCCGAACCCGGCGACCGCGCCTGGGCCCGGCACGGCACCGCCATGGCCGGCATCATCGCCGGCCACGGACACGGCCCCGGCGGCGACGACGGCATCCTCGGTATCGCCCCGGAGGCGAAGATCCTCCCCGTCCGCGTGATCCTGGAGGACGGCGACCCCTCCCGCGCCAAGGCCCGCAGCACCCGCGGCAACGCTCTCGCCGAGGGCATCCGCTGGGCCGCAGACCACGGCGCCGACGTCATCAACCTCTCCCTCGGCGACGACTCCGCCTCCGCGCACCCCGAACCCGCCGAGGACCAGGCCATCCAGTACGCCCTGAAGAAGGGTGTCGTCGTCGTCGCCTCCGCCGGCAACGGCGGCGAGAAGGGCGACCACATCTCCTATCCGGCCGCCTACCCGGGCGTCATCGCCGTCACGGCCGTCGACCGCGCCGGCACCCGTGCCTCCTTCTCCACCCGCCGCTGGTACGCCACGGTCAGCGCCCCCGGCGTCGACGTCGTCATCGCCGACCCCGACCACAAGTACTACGAGGGCTGGGGCACCAGCGCCGCCGCCGCCTTCGTCTCCGGCGCCGCCGCCCTGGTCAAGGCCGCCCACCCCGCCCTCGCCCCGGCCCAGATCAAGTCGCTTCTCGAGGACACCGCCCGCAACGCCCCCGCCGGGGGCCGCGACGACTCCCGCGGCTTCGGCTTCATCGACCCGGCCGCCGCCATCGAGGCCGCCGGCCGGCTCCGGCCCGAGGACCTCCAGTCGGCGTCCTACGGCGCCACATACTTCGGCAGCGGACCGGACGCCGACGACTCCGGCGACGACCCCGCCGACTGGGCCGCCCCCCTCGCGGGCGGCACCGGCGGCGTCCTGCTGGTCGCGGCGGTCGTCCTGTGGCGCGGCCGCCGTACGAGCCGCGAGGACTTCTGAGCCCCTGCCGGGAGCGCGCCGTCCGGCCGATAGGGTCGACGCGTGGCGAACAAGAACATCCCGGACTCCGGCTTCTCCGACGACGACGGCTCCGCCGACCCCCGGCTGAGCGCGGCACTCGCCGCCTGGTCCGCCGACCGCGGCGCCGTCGGCCCGGTCCTCGCCGCCCTCAAGGGTGCCCGGCTGCTCGTCCCCGTCGTGGCCGTGCTCGGCGAGGTCGAGGAGGACGAGCGGGGACTGCGCCGCGAGAAGACCAGCGACATGGCCGTACCGACCCTGAAGGCCGGCGACCGCACCGCCCTGCCCGCCTTCACCTCCACGGACTCCCTCGCCCGCTGGGACCCGGAGGCCCGCCCCGTCGCCGTGCCGCTGCACCAGGCCCTGCAGGCCGCCGCGCACGAGAAGGCGGACACGATCGTGCTCGACATGGCCGGGCCGGTGCCCTTCGAGCTGACCGGCCCCGCCCTGCTCGCCCTCGCCGAGGGCCGCACGACCACCGACCCGCTCACCGACCCGGCCGTCGTCGGGGCCGTGCGAGGAGCCGTGGCCGCCGAGCCCGCCGTCCTGCGCGCCCATCTCGGCCCGGGCCGGGCCGACGGCACCCTCGCCCTGGTGCTGGACCCGTCCGCGGAACCGGCCTCGGCGGCGAGGGCCGTCGCCGAGCGGCTCGCCGCCGACGAAACACTGAGGGCCCGCCTGGTGCGCGGCCTCGACCTGGCACTGCTGCCGGCCGAGGCGACGCCACCGGGCGAGCCCCTCTTCGTCCGCTGACCGTCTAGCCGTAGACCGGGCCCGTGTACTTCTCGCCCGGGCCCTGGCCCGGCTCGTCCGGGACGAGCGAGGCCTCGCGGAAGGCCAGCTGCAGCGACTTCAGGCCGTCGCGCAGGGGAGCCGCGTGGAAGGAGCTGATCTCGGTCGCGGTCGCGTCCAGCAGACCGGCCAGGGCGTGGACCAGCTTGCGGGCCTCGTCCAGGTCCTTGTGCTCCTCGCCCTCCTCGGTCAGACCGAGCTTCACGGCGGCGGCGCTCATCAGGTTGACGGCGACCGTCACGATCACCTCGACCGCCGGGACCTCGGCGATGTCGCGGGCCATGGCGTCGAAGTCGGGGGACTCAGGAGGGGTCTCACTCATGCCCCACACGATAGGCGCAGGGAGCGTGTGCTCCCCACGTGACCCCGGCACGCCCCAATTGGTCGTTGCCGGCCATTGCTGGTAACCTCATGTAACGACCGGTCGGACACGTATGTCTCACAGCCTGCGAGCCCGGCCCACAAGTGGAGGCTTTCGAACTCCCACCCGATCACCCTCAGGGCGGCGGGTCACCGGTCAGGCGGTCCCGTCCCAGCGGCGGAGATCCGTCCGAAAGCGCGCCCCGCGGCTTCCCGCGGCGGTGCTCCGGTAGTTCGAGGAGCCCCGCCTGGGATCGTCCGGGGCATTTTTGTTGCTTCGACGCGGTTAGGTCTATCGAACACAGACGTTAACGCGGCTGTCCGCCAGACTGTCGCGTGGTGCTACCGAGGAGGATCCATCAGCGCCGAGCCCCGCATCAACGACCGGATTCGCGTTCCCGAGGTGCGACTTGTCGGTCCCAGTGGCGAGCAGGTGGGCATCGTCCCCCTGGCCAAGGCACTGGAGCTTGCGCAGGAGTACGACCTGGACCTGGTCGAGGTGGCGGCGACCGCCCGTCCGCCTGTGTGCAAGCTCATGGACTACGGGAAGTTCAAGTACGAGTCGGCCATGAAGGCCCGTGAGGCGCGCAAGAACCAGGCGCACACGGTCATCAAGGAGATGAAGCTCCGGCCGAAGATCGACCCGCACGACTATGACACCAAGAAGGGTCACGTCGTTCGGTTCCTCAAGCAGGGCGACAAGGTCAAGATCACGATCATGTTCCGTGGTCGCGAGCAGTCCCGGCCCGAACTGGGCTACCGACTGCTGCAGCGGCTCGCGGAGGACGTGGCCGACCTCGGGTTCGTGGAGTCGAACCCGAAGCAGGACGGCCGAAACATGATCATGGTTCTCGGTCCGCACAAGAAGAAGACCGAGGCGATGGCCGAGGCTCGCCAGGCGCAGGAAGCCCGCAAGGCGGAAGCGAAGGCCAACCCCGGCAAGTCGCAGAACGCCGCGGAGTCCGAGGAGCCGGCTGAAGAGCCCGCCGAGGAGCCCGCAGAGGCGTGACCCCCGGGACGCCAGTCCCAGGAAGCAACCACTACGAGACGACGCTCCACCGTGCCCGGTTTCGCGACCGGGCACCGGAGCGCCACCGACGAGGAGAGTACGGCGCTATGCCGAAGAACAAGTCGCACAGCGGTGCCAGCAAGCGCTTCAAGATCACCGGCTCCGGCAAGGTGCTCCGTGAGCGTGCCGGCAAGCGCCACCTGCTCGAGCACAAGTCGTCCCGCGTGACGCGTCGCCTCACGGGCAACGCCGAGATGGCCCCGGGCGACGCCGCGAAGATCAAGAAGCTTCTCGGCAAGTGACGTCCCGGCGCGTGAGCGCCGTACGGACGCCGGACCGGGACCCAATCGATTTCGGGTCGTGTGAGCACCCCCACGACCCCGCTACAAGGAGTTAACAAGTGGCACGCGTCAAGCGGGCAGTCAACGCCCACAAGAAGCGCCGGGCGATCCTCGAGCAGGCTTCCGGCTACCGCGGTCAGCGCTCGCGCCTGTACCGCAAGGCCAAGGAGCAGGTCACCCACTCGCTGGTCTACAACTACAACGACCGCAAGAAGCGCAAGGGTGACTTCCGTCAGCTGTGGATCCAGCGCATCAACGCCGCTGCCCGCGCCAACGGCATGACCTACAACCGCTTCATCCAGGGTCTGAAGGCCGCGAACGTCGAGGTCGACCGCAAGATCCTGGCCGAGCTGGCCGTCAACGACGCCGGTGCGTTCGCCGCGCTCGTCGAGGTCGCCCAGAAGGCGCTGCCGAGCGACGTGAACGCGCCGAAGGCTGCGTGACACCGGCTCGAGCCGATGCGACTGAAGGACCCGCAGGCCGGACGGTCTGCGGGTCCTGCTGTGTAGCTACCGAGAAAGCGAACAGGATGCCTTCCGCCACCCCCGAGCTCGTCTCCCCCCGCTCCCCCCGCGTCCTGGCCGCGCGGCGGCTGGCCAAGCGGAACTTCCGGGGGAAGGAGCGGCTGTTCCTGGCGGAGGGGCCGCAGGCCGTGCGGGAGGCGGCCGGGCACCGGGCCGGAGGCGCGGCCACGCTCGTGGAACTGTTCACGACGCTGGAGGCCGCCGAGCGCTACGCCGACATCATCGGGGCGGCCCGGGACGCCGGAGTCCGGGTGCACCTCGCCGCCGAGCAGGTCATCGCCGACATCTCCACCACCGTCACCCCCCAAGGCCTCGTCGGCGTCTGCCGGTTCCTGGACACGCCCTTCGAGGAGGTACTCGCGGCCCGCCCCCGGCTCGTGGCCCTCCTCGCCAACGTCCGGGACCCCGGCAACGCGGGAACCGTGCTGCGCTGCGCCGACGCCGCCGGCGCCGAGGCCGTCGTCCTGACCGACGCCTCCGTCGACGTGTACAACCCCAAGGCCGTCCGCGCCTCCGTCGGCTCCCTGTTCCACCTGCCGGTCGCCGTCGGCGTCCCCGTGGAGCAGGCCGTCGACGCGCTGCGGGACGCCGGTGTCCGGGTCCTCGCGGCCGACGGGGCGGGCGACCGCGACCTCGACGACGAGCTCGACGAGGGCACCATGGGCGGGCCGACCGCCTGGGTCTTCGGCAACGAGGCGTGGGGCCTGCCGGAGGAGACCCGCGCCCTGACGGACGCCGTCGTACGCGTTCCGATCCACGGGAAGGCCGAGAGCCTGAACCTCGCCACCGCCGCCGCCGTATGTCTCTATGCGTCGGCGCGTGCACAGCGCGCCTCCGGAGGGTGCCGCTCCGTCACCGGGAACTAGTAGGGTGACCAGCTCAGGACCCCTCTGCGGAGCCTTGGAGGTGGGGTACGGGGATGAGTGTCGGCACGAGCAGCGCACCGGGAGCCCAGGACGCCGGGAGCCCGCCCGCCGCGTCCCGGCCACCCGGTGACACCGCCGGCCTCGGCATCGACCCCGACCAGTTGCCCGACGGGCTCGTCGTCGCCGACGAGCAGGGCCGCGTCATCTGCTTCAACGCGGCCGCCGAGCGCATCACCGCCGTCCGCGCCCGGGACGCCCTCGGACAGCCGCTGGAGAAGGCCCTGCCGTTAGAGGACCTGGAGGGCAGGCGCTGGTGGCAGCTGACCGACCCGTACGGCGGTCTCGCCATCCGCGTCGGACAGCCCGAGCGCAACCTCCTCCTCCCCGGCGGCCGCGAGGTCCTGGTCTCCGCGCGCTACGTCCGCACCCGGCCCACCGGACCGGTCCGGCGCCTGGTCGTCACCCTGCGCGACACCGAGGCCCGCCGCCGCACCGAGCGCAGCCACGCCGAGCTGATCGCCACCGTCGCCCACGAACTGCGCTCCCCGCTCACCTCGGTCAAGGGCTTCACCGCCACCCTGCTCGCCAAGTGGGAACGCTTCACCGACGACCAGAAGCGGCTGATGCTGGAGACCGTCGACGCCGACGCCGACCGGGTCACCCGGCTCATCGCCGAGCTGCTCGACATCTCCCGGATCGACTCCGGCCGGCTGGAGGTGCGCCGCCAGCCCGTCGACATCGGCGCCGCCGTCGGACGGCACATCCAGGCCTACGTCGCCGCCGGGCAGCCCGCCGACCGGTTCCTGCTGCGCGTCCAGCAGCCTCTGCCCGACCTGTGGGCCGACCCCGACAAGATCGACCAGGTGCTCAGCAACCTCCTGGAAAATGCCGTGCGGCACGGCGAGGGAACTGTCACGATCGACGTCACGGCCACGGCGTCCCTCCGCGAGGGCGAGTACGCCGAGAACGCAGCCACGTCGGTCACCGTGAGCGACGAGGGGCCCGGCATCCCGGAGGAGTCCATGAACCGCGTCTTCACCCGCTTCTGGCGGGGCAGCAAGCGCGGCGGCACCGGCCTCGGGCTCTACATCGTCAAGGGCATCGTCGAGGCCCACGGCGGCACCATCACGGTCGGCCGCGCGCCCGGCGCCGGCGCCGAGTTCCGATTTACGTTGCCCGTGAGCGCTCCGGCCTATCTCGCCTGAGCCCCGCGGGCGCATTCGCGTATCTCCACCCCGTTAGACTCGGCCAATGGCACCTTTGTGTCCCTTCAGGCAGCCGTCCGAGTCGGTGACGGGGACCTTCAGCCAGCCAATCGGAAGCACGGGAAGAGATGTCGGCACCGAATAAGTCGTACGACCCTGTCGAGGTCGAGACGTTGAAACCGGAAGAGATCGAGCGCATGCGGGACGAGGCGCTCGCCGCCTTCGCCGCCGCGGACTCCCTCGACGCGCTCCACGAGGCCAAGGTCGCCCAGACCGGCCCCGCCTCGCCGCTGGCCCTCGCCAACCGCGAGATCGGCGCCCTGCCCCCGCACGCCAAGGCCGAGGCCGGCAAGCGCGTCGGCCAGGCCCGCGGCGCCGTGAACAAGGCCCTCGCCGCCCGCCAGGTGGAACTCGAGGCCGAGCGGGACGCGCGGGTGCTCGTCGAGGAGTCCGTGGACGTAACGCTGCCGTACGACCGCGTACCGTCCGGCGCCCGGCACCCGCTCACCACCATGATGGAGCGGGTCGCGGACGTCTTCGTGGCCATGGGCTACGAGGTCGCCGAAGGACCGGAGGCCGAGGCGGAGTGGTTCAACTTCGACGCCCTCAACTTCCTGCCCGACCACCCGGCCCGACAGATGCAGGACACCTTCTTCGTGCAGGGCCCCGAGGGCACCGAGGAGTCCGGGTCCGGCGTCGTCCTGCGCACCCACACCTCCCCGGTGCAGGCCCGCGCCCTGCTCGACCGTGAGCTGCCGGTCTACATCGTCTGCCCCGGCCGCGTGTTCCGCACCGACGAGCTGGACGCCACGCACACGCCCGTCTTCCACCAGATCGAGCTGCTCGCGATCGACGAGGGCCTGACCATGGCGGACCTCAAGGGCACCCTGGACCACATGGTCCAGTCCCTGTTCGGCGAGGACATGAAGACCCGGCTGCGGCCGAACTACTTCCCGTTCACCGAGCCGAGCGCCGAGATGGACATGCTCTGCTACGTCTGCAAGGGCGAGTCCATCGGCAACCCCGACCGGCCCTGCCGCACCTGCTCCTCCGAGGGCTGGATCGAGCTCGGCGGCTGCGGCATGGTCAACCCGCGGGTGCTCACCGCCTGCGGCGTCGACCCCGAGAAGTACAGCGGGTTCGCCTTCGGGTTCGGCATCGAGCGGATGCTGATGTTCCGCCACAACGTCGAAGACATGCGAGACATGGTCGAGGGTGACGTCCGGTTCACCCGGCCGTTCGGGATGGAGATCTGATGCGGGTCCCGCTTTCTTGGCTGCGGGAGTACGTCGACCTGCCGGAGACGGAGACCGGTCGGGACGTCCAGGCCAAGCTCATTTCGGCCGGTCTGGAGGTCGAGACCGTCGAGCAGCTCGGCGCCGACCTCAAGGGTCCGCTGGTCGTCGGCCAGGTGGCGACGATCGAGGAGCTGACGGAGTTCAAGAAGCCGATCCGCTTCTGCACCGTCGACGTCGGCCAGGCCAACGGCACGGGCGAGCCGCAGGAGATCGTCTGCGGCGCCCGCAACTTCGCCGTCGGCGACAAGGTCGTCGTGGCCCTGCCCGGCTCTGTCCTGCCCGGTGACTTCCAGATCGCCGAGCGCAAGACCTACGGCAAGATGTCGCGCGGCATGATCTGCTCCAGCGACGAGCTGAACATGGGCGACGACGGCACCAAGGGCATCATCGTCCTGCCGCCGGAGACCGAGGTCGGCAAGGACGCCGTCGAGCTGCTGGAACTGGTCGACGAGGTCCTCGACATCGCGGTCACGCCCGACCGCGGCTACTGCCTGTCCATCCGCGGCGTCGCCCGCGAGACCGCCATCGCCTACAACCTGCCGCTGCGCGACCCGGCGCTGATCGACGTGCCCGGCCCGAACGCCTACGGCTACCCGGTGCGGATCTCCGACCCCACCGGCTGCGACCGCTTCACGGCCCGCACGGTGACCGGCCTGAGCGCCGAGGCCCGCTCCCCGATCTGGCTCCAGCGCCGGCTCCAGAAGGTCGGCATGCGCCCGATCTCGCTCGCCGTCGACGTCACCAACTACGTGATGATGGAGCTCGGCCAGCCGCTGCACGCCTACGACCGCGGCCTGGTCCAGGGCACCATCGGCGTGCGCCGGGCCGAGGCGGGCGAGAAGCTCACCACCCTCGACGGTGTCGAGCGCACGCTGGACGCCGAGGACCTGGTGATCACCGACGACCGCGGTCCCATCGGGCTCGCCGGTGTCATGGGCGGCGCCAACACGGAGATCGCCGACCACGACGCCGTGGAGAACGCCACGGCGGACGTCGTCATCGAGGCCGCGCACTTCGACGCGGTGTCGATCGCGCGCACCGCACGACGGCACAAGCTGTCCTCCGAGGCGTCCCGGCGCTTCGAGCGCGGTGTCGACCCGCAGGCCGCCGCTGCCGCCGCGCAGCGCACCGTCGACCTGCTGGTGCTGCTCGCGGGCGGCACCGCGGAGGCCGGCGTCACCGAGGTCCTCGCCCCCTCCGCGCCGCGCACCATCGCCATCCCGGCCGACCACCCGGACAAGGTCGCGGGCGTGGCCTACGGCCGCGAGACCGTCGTGCGCCGCCTCCAGGAGGTCGGCTGCGACGTGTACGGGCAGGACGAGCTGATCGTCACCGTGCCCTCCTGGCGGCCCGACCTCACCGACCCGAACGACCTGGCCGAAGAGGTCATCCGGCTGGAGGGCTACGAGAACCTGCCCTCCACGCTGCCCAAGCCCCCGGCGGGCCTCGGCCTGACGAACCGGCAGCGGCTGCACCGCCGCGTGGGCCGTGCCCTGGCCGGTGCCGGATACGTCGAGGCGCTGAACTACCCGTTCATCGGTGAGCAGGTCTTCGACCAGCTCGGCCTCGACGCGGACGACCCGGCGCGGCGCGTCGTGAAGCTCAGCAACCCGCTGAGTGACGAGGAGCCCGCGCTGCGCACGTCGCTGCTGCCGGGTCTGCTCGCCGCCCTGCGGCGCAACGACGGCCGCGGCTCGCACGACCTCGCGCTGTTCGAGTCCGGTCTGGTCTTCCGCCCGCGTGAGGAGCAGCGGATCGCGGCCGTGCTGCCGGTCGACCGCCGCCCGACCGACGAGGAGCTCGCCGAGCTGAACGCGGCGCTGCCCGAGCAGCCGCGTCAGGTGGCCGTCGTCCTCGCCGGTGCGCGTGAGCAGGCCGGCTGGTGGGGCAAGGGCCGTCCGGCCGACTGGGCCGACGCGGTCGAGGCCGCGCGGGCCGTCGCGCGGGAGGCCGGCGCCGAGCTGGTCATCCGCAAGGGCCAGTACGGGCCGTGGCACCCGGGGCGGTGCGCCGAGCTGGCGGTCACCGTGGACGGTGCCGAGCGGGTCGTGGGGCACGCGGGCGAGCTGCATCCGCGGGTCGTGAAGGCCCTCGGGCTGCCCGCGCGCACCTGCGCGATGGAGATCGACCTGGACGCGGTGGAGGCCGCCGGTGACGCCACGGCGGCGGCGCCGCGCATCTCCACGTTTCCCGTGGCCACGCAGGATGTCGCCCTGGTCGTCGACGCCGTGGTTCCGGCGGCGGAGGTCGAGGAGGCCCTGCGCGACGGTGCCGGGGAACTGCTGGAGTCCATCCGGTTGTTCGATGTGTACGAGAACGTCGAGCAGCTCGGTGAGGGGCGGAAGTCGCTGGCGTACGCGCTGCGGTTCCGCGCGACCGACCGGACGCTGACCGTGGACGAGGCGTCCGCGGCCCGGGACGCAGCGGTGGCCCTCGCGGGCGAGCGTGTGGGCGCCGAGCTGCGGAGCTGAGTGCCCGAGGGGCGGGGAACTGCGATGTGCCGGCGGCCGCGGGTTCGTCGTGGTCGTTCGCGCAGTTCCCCGCGCCCCTGACGGTCCAGCCGGCGGAGCCGTCCGCCCCGCCACGGAGTGTCGGGCAGGCGGCTGGGCGGACGGCGGTAGCGGGCCGCCGCACTGTACGAGGGGGAGCCGGCGGCCCGGCCGGCCTCTTTCGAGGCAACTCAGTCAACCGGCCGGCGACTCTCAGCGACAGTGCGCACACAGCGCGGATTCGGGCACTCCGTTCACACCCCGTGTGATGACGGACCCACTAATCTGGCCGCACCGAGCCATCCGGGGGGCCCACATGCAGCCCAACACTCTGCTCGACGCGATCCTGGACGAAGCGGGGATCTCGCACGCGGGGCTGGCCGCACACGTCAACCAGGCGGGACGGGCACGCGGCCTGTCCCTGAGGTACGAACACACCGCCGTCGCCCGGTGGTTGAAGGGGCAGCGTCCCCGGGGCCAGGTGCCCGACCTGATCTGCGAGGTGCTCGCGGCCCGGCTGCAGCGGCCGGTCACCCTCGACGACATCGGCCTGGGCGTGCCCGGCGAGCCGTCCGCCCCGCACACCGGTTCGCTGTCCGGGTTCGTCGAACGGGCCACCGCCCTGTGGCGCTCCGACCAGCAGCAGCGCCCGCACATCCTGGGCGCGCCCGCGCTCACCGGCACGCCCGCCGTGATGCCGGTGTGGGAGTGGGAGAACCCGCCCGAGGACGTGGACGTCTCCCGCGGCGGCCGGCACCGGGTCACCGCAAGCGACCTGGAGATGCTGCGGGCCGCCCGCACCCACTACGAGCAGATGTACCGCAAGGCCGGGGGCATCGCGACGCGGGCCCGTATCGTCGGCTTTCTCAACGCCGAGGCCGCCCCGCTGCTGCGCGGCGGCTACACCGACGAGACCGGCCGCCAACTGCACCGGGCCACGGGTGGGTTGGTGGCGGTCGCCGGCATCTGCGCGTACGACTCCGACGCGCACGGCCTCGCCCAGCGCTACTTCCACCAGGCGCTGCGGCTCGCCAAGGCCAGCGGGGACCGGGGACTCGGGGCGTATGTGATCGCCCTGCTCGTCAACCAGTCGCTGTTCATGCGGGAGTACCGCCAGTCCGTCGCCTTCGCGGAGGCGGCGTTGCGGGCCGCCGGCAAGCACATCACGCCGGCGCTCGCCTCCGACCTGTACGCGATGCAGGCCAAGGCGTACGCGCATCTCGGCGACGGCGGCAGTGCCCTGTCCTGCATCCGGCGGGCCGAGCAGGCCGCCGAGCGCATCCGGCGCGGCCACGAGCCCGACGAGACGGGTTATGTCCAGCCCGGGCTCGTCAACGTGCAGGTCGCTGAGGCACTGCTGAGCCTCGGGGAGATCGCGGCCGCCGGGGAGCATGCCGCGGCCGCCGTCGACAACCCGGCGCACGACCGCGGCCGGGTGCACCGGCTGGCCATGCTCAGCACCATCGAGCTGCGGCAGGGCAACGCCGACAAGGCGGTGGTCATCGCCGTGCAGATGGCCGAGCAGGCCCGGGGCATGGAGTCCCAGCGGCTGCGCGACCGGCTGCGCGCGGTGCGGGAGCACCTGGTGCGCAGTGGCACCGCGGGCACGGCCGAGGCCGCCGAACTCATCGACGGAGCACTGCGCGTACCGTTGTAGGTCCGGGCGGTGGTGCCCGTGTCGCTCCGAGGCGCTTACCGTGCGCCTGCTGTCCGTACGTCCCTGCTGCGATATTGCCACTTACTCGACGGAAGGTGGCAGAACCGTGCAGTGGACGAAACACAATGAGCAAACTGTGTACTCAAACCGCTGGTTCAGCGTCAATCTCGCAGATGTCGAACTGCCGGACGGCAGGCACCTGGACCACTTCCTCATACGGCTGCGGCCCGTCGCGGTGGCCACGGTCGTGAACGAGGCCAACGAGGTCCTGCTGCTCTGGCGGCACCGTTTCATCACCGACAGCTGGGGGTGGGAACTCGCGGCGGGAGTGGTCGAGGACGGTGAGGACATCGTCCGCGCGGCCGCCAGGGAACTGGAGGAGGAGACCGGCTGGCGGCCGGGACCCCTGCACCACCTCATGAGCGTGGAGCCGTCCAACGGGCTCACCGACGCCCGGCACCACGTGTACTGGGCCGACGAGGGCGAGTACGTCGGGCACCCCGTGGACGACTTCGAGTCGGACCGCCGGGAATGGGTGCCTCTCAAGCTCGTCCCCGACATGGTCGCCCGCGGCGAGGTCCCGGCCGCCAACATGGCGGCCGCGTTACTTCTGCTGCACCATCTCAGGCTCGGTCAGGACACGCTGCCCTGAGTCAACGGCCGAGCACCTGCCAGATCGCCATGACGAGGGCGCCCACGGCGGTGAGGGCGGCGACCGCGGGCAGCGGCCAGCGCGCGTGTTCGAGCGTGTGGATCCGGGTGTTGAGCTCCTCGATCTCCTTGGCGGTCTCCTCGGTGCGGTGGCTGAGCAGAGCCAGTCCGCCCTCGACGCGGGCGTAGGCCACATCGAGGCGGCGTCGTAACTCTGCGAGTTCTCCATGGACGACGGGATGCTCGGGATCGGCGGTCACGAGTCCGCTCCTTTCCGTAGTCGTTTCACATCCCTTGCATGCGTATGAGGAGTCAACTCGCCTGGTGGGCGCCTGAGGAGAGTGTGCGAGGGGCATATGCGAGCCCGGCGCGCACACGGTGTGTGAATGCCGCGAGCCCGGCACCAAGTCCGGTGCCGGGCCCGCAGCTTGGCCGAAATCTGACCGTCCGTAATCGGCCTGGGGGGTACCCGGGACGGCATGACGAAGTGGCAGAAGTACGCGGCGTACGCGCTGGCGCTCTACGCGCTGTCGGTCGTGGTGATCCGGTACTCCTCCGGCGGAACGGGATGGGGCACGGCGCTGCTGCTCGCCCTGGCGGCCACTCCGCTCACCCTCTGGATGGGGTGGCTGCGCAGCCGCCTCAACGAGCAGGCGGCGGAATGGGGACGCCGCCGGTTCCGGCCGTGGCCGGAGGAGCGGCGGCGCTGAGGTGGCAGCTTCAGCCGGGCGGTCAGCCGTAGGTGTAGAAGCCCGAGCCCGTCTTGCGGCCCAGCCGGCCCGCGTCGACCATGCGCTGCAGGAGCGGGGGAGCGGCGTACAGGGGCTCCTTGTACTCCTCGTACATGGACTGCGCGACCGAGGCGACCGTGTCCAGGCCGATCAGGTCGGACAGCTTCAGCGGGCCCATCGGGTGAGCGCAGCCCATCTCCATGCCGTTGTCGATGTCCTCGCGGCTGGCGATGCCCGTCTCGAACATCCGGATCGCGGAGAGCAGGTACGGGATCAGCAGCGCGTTGACCACGAAGCCGGAGCGGTCCTGGGCGCGGATCGCGTGCTTGCCCAGCAGCTTCTCGGTGAACAGCTGGGCGCGGCTGAGGGTGCCCTCGGACGTGGTGAGCGCCGGGATCAGCTCGACGAGCTTCTGCACCGGGGCCGGGTTGAAGAAGTGGATGCCGATGACCTGATCGGGCCGCGACGTCGCCACCGCCAGCTTCACCAGCGGGATCGAGGAGGTGTTGGAGGCCAGGATCGCGTCGGGCCGGGTCACGACCTGGTCGAGCACCTGGAAGATCTCGGTCTTGACCTGCTCGTTCTCGACGACGGCCTCGATCACCAGGTCACGGTCGGCGAACTCGCCGAGATCCGTGGTGAAGCTCAGCCGGGCCAGTGTGGCCTCCTGCTCCTCCTCGGTGATCTTGCCGCGCTCGGCTGCCTTGGCCAGGGAGGTGAACAGCCGGGTGCGGCCGATCTCCAGGGCTTCGCCGGTGGTCTCGGCGACCATGACGTCCAGGCCGGCCCGGGCGCACACCTCGGCGATGCCCGCGCCCATCTGACCGCAGCCCACGACTCCGACGCGTGCAATGTCTCCCGCTGGGATGTCCGTCACATCGTCCCTTTCGCTGCTGATCCACGACCGGGCAGGCCGGCCGGGTCCCGGCGCCTGCTCCGTTCGTGCACGTTACCGCCAAGTATCGATGATCGATCGCGGGGGGCGGGTCCGGTTCGGGCATGCTGGGCCCGGAGCGATCCGCGACCGGGCGGATCCGCGGCTTTTGGGGCATGCGGATGGGACGAGTCTCACGCAGGGCGTTCGCGGTGGCGGCGCTGTCGGCTTTCACGATGATCCCGCAGGCATCGGCCGCCCCCGGACGGAAGGGCGGGGCGCCGCAACCCGAGATGCGGGGCGTCTGGATCGCGTCCGTGGCCAACCGCGACTGGCCGTCGAAACCCGGGCTGACCGCGTCGCAGCAGCGCGCCGAACTGCTCACCCACCTCGACACGGCGGTCCGCAACCGGCTCAACACGGTGTTCTTCCAGGTCCGGCCCACAGCGGACGCCCTGTGGCCCTCGCCGTACGAGCCCTGGTCGCAGTACCTCACCGGCACCCAGGGCAAGAACCCCGGCTGGGACCCGCTGGGCACGGCGGTGAAGGAGGCGCACGCCCGGGGCCTCCATCTGCACGCCTGGTTCAACCCGTACCGGATCGCCGCCCACGCCGACCCGGCCCGGCTCGCCGCCTCCCACCCCGCCCGTCAGAACCCGGACTGGGTGGTGACGTACGGCGGGAAGCTGTTCTACAACCCGGGGCTGCCCGAGGTCCGCGCCTTCGTCGAGGACGCGATGCTCGACGCGGTGGCGAAGTACCCCGTGGACGGCGTCCACTTCGACGACTACTTCTACCCGTACCCCGTGGCGGGGCAGAGCTTCGACGACGACGCGGCCTACGACGAGCACGGCGGCGGCTTCCCGGACCGGGCCGCCTGGCGGCGGGACAACATCGACCGGCTGGTGCGGGAGACGGCGGACCGCATCAAGGAGGTCCGGCCGCGCGCCCGCTTCGGTATCAGTCCCTTCGGCGTGTGGCGCAACGCCGCCACCGACCCGCTCGGCTCGGACACCCGGGCGGGTGTGGAGACGTACGACGATCTGCACGCGGACACCCGGAAGTGGGTGCGCGAGGGCTGGATCGACTACATCGTCCCGCAGCTGTACTGGAACATCGGCTTCGCAGCCGCCGACTACGCGAAGCTGGTGCCGTGGTGGGCGGGGGTCGCACGCGGCAGCTCGACGCAGCTCTACGTGGGAGAGGCGCTGTACAAGGCCGGCGCCCCGGCGCAGCCCGCCGCCTGGCAGGAGACCGGCGAGTTGTCCCGGCACCTGACGCTGGCCGGGGACTACCCGCAGGTGCGCGGACACGTCTACTTCGCGGCCAAGGACGTGGCGGCCGACCGGATCGGGGCGATGGCGCGGGTGGTCGCCGACCACTACGGGAAGCCGGCGCCGCCCCCGCGCTGAGTCATGGCCCGGTGGTGGTCTCCCTGTGCCGGATCTCCGTGTCGGGTCCCGGGGAGCACACGCCCTCGTGCCCGTCCTCGAACCGGACGCGGAACGGCGGGTTGCCCTCCCGGCCGAGCACTTCGACGATCTCGCCGACCTTGTCGTGCTGACCGACCACCCTGCCGTGCTGGACAAGCTGGTCGCCCACGGTTGCGCGCATCTGGGGCCTCCTCAGAATGTGCGGAGCAGCGGTCCGTGGCCTTGAGTCTACGGCGGGGGGCGCCTGCCGGCAGTGGCCGTGCGCCGTCCCGCTCAGCCGCGTGATCGCTGTGTGACGGCGATGCAGACCAGCACCGCCGCGGCCGTCAGCGGGGCGGCGACCGTGAGGTGCTCGCCCAGCAGCAGCACCGACCACACCAGTGTGAGCAGCGGCTGGGCGAGCTGCAACTGGCTGGCCTTGGGGATGCCGATGGCCGCCATGCCGCGGTACCAGACGACCAGCCCGGCGAACTGCGAGCCCGCCGCGACCCACAGCAGGCCGGTGACGCTGTGCGCGGTCAGACGGACGGGTTCGTGCGCCAGGGCGAGCGCGGCGACGGGCACGGTCAGGGGCAGGCACAGCACCAGCGCCCAGCCGATCACCTGCCAGCCCGGCATCACCCGGGCCAGCCGGCCGCCCTCGGTGTAGCCCGCCGCGCAGACCAGCAGCGCGGCGAAGAGGTACAGGTCGGCTGTGGTCAGGGCGCCGCCGCTCTGCTGCACGGTGAAGGCCAGCACCGCCGCCGCGCCCGCGAGGGCGGCGGTCCAGAAGGTGCGCGAGGGCCGGGTGCCGACACGCAGCGCGGAGCAGAGCGCGGTGGTCAGCGGAAGCAGTCCGACCACGACGGCGGCGTGCGCGGTGGTGGAGGTCTCCAGCGCCAGCGTGGTCAGCAGGGGGAAGCCGAGGACGACACCGGCCCCGACGACCGCGAGACCCGGCCAGTGCCGACGGGCGGGCAGCGGCACCCGCAGCGCCAGGAGAGCGACGCCCGCGATCACGGCGGCGAGCACGCTGCGCACGGCGACCAGTGACCAGGGCCCGAAGCCTTCCAGCCCCCAGGCGGTGGCCGGGAACGTGAGGGAGAAGGCCACGACGCCGAGGGCGGCCTGGAGGGTGCCGAAGCCGGGGCGCTCCGGGCCCGGGGTGGCGACTGCTATCGAGGACGCCGCAGTAGCGCTACTCTGTGCTCTCATGCAAGAGCGTAGCAGCGTGGGTGATCTGGCAGAACAGCTGAGGCGGGAGCTGGACCGCTACTCGCCCGGTGGAAAGCTGCCGTCCAGTCGGGCGCTCGTCGAGCGGTTCCGGGTGAGTCCGGTGACGGTGTCGCGTGCCCTGGCGCAGCTCGCCGCCGAGGGCCTCGTGGTCACCCGGCCCGGCGCGGGCGCGTTCCGTGCGCAGGCCCGGACGGCACCGGCCCCCGCCGGGGACACCTCCTGGCAGGAGGTCGCGCTCAGCGCCGACGGTGCCGCCGATCTCGTACCGCGCTCGGTCGACGCCTCCGGGGTGCTGGTGTCGCTCGCCGCGCCGCCGCCCGGCGTGATCGAGTTCAACGGCGGCTATCTGCATCCGTCGTTGCAGCCGGAGCGGGCGATGGCCGCCGCCCTCTCACGGGCCGGGCGCCGTCCCGGTGCCTGGGGGCGCCCGCCCATGGAGGGGCTGCCGGAGCTGCGCGAGTGGTTCGCGCGGAGCATCGGCGGCGCGGTCACGGCCGCCGAGGTGCTGGTCACCGCGGGCGGGCAGTCCGCGCTGACCACCGCCCTGCGCGCCCTCGCCCCGCCCGGCGCCCCCATTCTGGTCGAGTCGCCGACCTACCCCGGCATGCTCGCCATCGCCCGCGCCGCCGGCCTGCGCCCGGTACCCGTGCCGGTGGACGCCGACGGTGTGAGGCCCGCCCTGCTCGCCGACGCGTTCCACGCCACCGGCGCCCCGGCCTTCGTCTGCCAGCCGCTCTTCCAGAACCCCACCGGCGCCGTCCTCGCGCCCGAGCGGCGCGCCGAGGTGCTGCGCATCGCGCGGGAAGCGGGTGCGTTCGTCGTCGAGGACGACTTCGTACGGCGGCTCGTGCACGAGGACGCGGGGCCGCTGCCGCGTCCGCTGGCCGCCGACGACCCCGACGGCGTCGTCGTCCACGTCTCCTCGCTCACCAAGGCGACCTCCCCGAGCTTCCGGGTCAGTGCCCTGGCCGCCCGCGGGCCGGTCCTGGAGCGGCTGCGGGCCATCCAGGTCGTCGACACCTTCTTCGTGCCGCGCCCCCTCCAGGAGGCGGCGCTCGAACTCGTCGGCTCGCCCGCCTGGCCGCGTCATCTGCGGGCCGTCTCCGCGGAGTTGAAGGCCCGCCGGGACGCGATGACCGGCGCACTCGCCCTGCACCTGCCGGAGTTCGCCCTGCCGCACATCCCGTCCGGCGGCTACCACCTGTGGCCGCGCCTGCCCGACGGCACGGACGAGACGGTCCTGACCTCGGCGGCCCTGCGGGCCGGCGTCGCCCTCACGCCCGGCCGCCCGTACTTCAGCGCCGAACCACCGGCCGCGCACGTCCGGCTGAGCTTCGCGGCGGTCGCCGGGGCCGGGGAGATCGCGGAGGGCGTACGGC
Source organism: Streptomyces flavovariabilis (assembly GCF_000725785.1). Lineage (NCBI taxonomy): Bacteria > Bacillati > Actinomycetota > Actinomycetes > Kitasatosporales > Streptomycetaceae > Streptomyces > Streptomyces flavovariabilis. Next base: position 115,835 of record NZ_JNXD01000023.1, read on the forward strand.
GGCTGCGTACGGCCTGTGACGAGGTGCTCGGATAACCGCTCGACGCGCCTCGGGCGGCCTGCGAGCATCGCGACCATGACCGACACGCCGAGCCTGCCCGAGGGCTACGAGATCTCCGCCGACCCCGCCCGCGTCGACCGCGAGCGCGTGCACCACTGGCTGTCCACCGACGCGTACTGGGCGCTGGGGCGCCCCCGGGAGACGCAGGACCGGGCGATCGAGGGGTCGCTCAACTTCGGCGTGTACGGGACGGCGTCGGGGGAGCAGGTCGCGTACGCCCGGGTGATCACCGACCGGGCCACCTTCGGGTGGCTGTGCGATGTGTACGTCGATCCGTCGGTGCGGGGCAAGGGCGTCGGAAGCGCGCTCGTGGCCGCCGTACGGGACGAGTTGCGGTCGTACGGGGTGCGGCGGGTGCTGCTCGCCACGCACGACGCGCACGGGGTGTACGAGAAGCTCGGGTTCGCCGGGCTGGAGCGGCCCGAGCACTGGATGGCGCTCGTCTTCGGCCAGTGAAGGTCGGTGCACCCTGGGTAACTCGTAGGTAACACCTCTTGACCTGCGCACTTGCTGCGCCCACGATCGCCGCATGCCACTTCGGGTCACCTTCGTCGCCGCCGCGCGCAGCTCCCCGCTGCTCGCCGAGCGTTTCGAGGACGAGCGGCCGCTGGACCAGGCCGGCTGGGGCGAGGTGGAGCGCGTCGCCCACGAGCTGCTGCCGCTCGCCGCGGCCGAACTGCGCTACTGCTCGCCGACTCCGCGCAGCCGGTCGACGGGGGAGGGGCTCGGGTACGCGCCGCTGGTGCAACTCGGTCTGCGTGACTGCGACATGGGCCGGTGGCGCGGACTGACCCTGGGCGAGGCGATGGCCCGGGAGCCGGATGCCGTGGACGCCTGGCTCGCCGACCCCCGCGCCACTCCGCACGGTGGTGAGTCGCTGGTCGACTTCATCACCCGGGTCGGCGGCTGGCTCGACACGCGGCCCGTCGAGGACGGCTGCCGGGTCGTGGCGGTGGCCGAGCCGTCCGTGATCCGGGCCGCCCTGGTGTACGCCCTCAAGGCACCGCCCTCGACGTACTGGAACATCGACGTCCGTCCGCTGTCGACGACCTCCGTGACGGGTCGTGCGGGCCGCTGGAACCTGCGTTTCGACGGGGCGTCGGCTCAGCCTTCACGCGCGTAGTCGGTGCGCAGCACGAGATCCTTGGCGGGGCCGCGCACGTACCACACCGTCCGCCAGTGGTCCGCGTCCCGGACGGTGAACTCGCCGCGGTAGAGGTCCGCGGCGCAGGGGTGGCCGGCGATGTGCCGCCCGGAGGTCAGATCCAGCTCGTGGAACGGCCGGCCGTCGGCGAACCGCACGTCCGCGGTGCCGCCCGGGCCCGGCAGGAACCGCAGGGTCCGCTCCGCGGGCCGGGCCACGCCCTGCCAGACGAAGGTGCCGGACTCGTGGTGCAGCAGCCCGCCGGTCTCCTCCGTACGGAACTCGGTGGTTCCGGTGAACTCACCCTCCGCGCCGCTCGCGAGATCCCGCACCGACCGCGTGACGCGCCAGCGGCCGGCCAGGTACGCCAGCACGTTGGGCACTGGCCAGAACTCGCCCATCCGGTACCGCTCTCCGTCCCACACGTTGCTGCGCGACCCATTGACGCGCATCCGCCCCCTCCCTATCTTGCCGTTCGAAGTGCTGATCAATGTCTGATATTTCGAACATTCCTCTACCAGAGAGCCGCGGAGTATCCATGCCACGCACCGCCGCCCGCACCCGATGGAGAGTCGGCCTCACGGCCACCGCCCTCCTGACGGCAGCAGCCCTCGTACCGGCCCCCGCGCACGCCGAGGACGTCTCCGACTACGCGATCACCGTCGACCCGTCCGCGAAGGGCGCCGCGATCGACGACACGATGTACGGCGTCTTCTTCGAGGACATCAACCGGGCCGCCGACGGCGGTCTGTACGCCGAACTCGTGCAGAACCGCTCCTTCGAGTACTCCACCGCCGACAACGGCTCCTACACGCCCCTGACCTCCTGGACGGCCGGCGGCACGGCCCAGGTGGTGAACGACGCCGGCCGGCTCAACGAACGCAACCGCAACTACCTCTCCCTGGGCGTCGGTTCGTCCGTCACGAACGCCGGCTACAACACCGGCATCAGGGTCGACAAGGGCAAGCGGTACGACTTCTCCGTGTGGGCCCGCGCCGAGAGCGGCAGCACGCTCACCGTCTCGCTGAAGGACGCCGCGGGCAGCCTGGCCACCGCCCGCCAGGTCGCCGTGAAGGGCGGCTGGGCCAAGTACAAGGCCACGTTCACGGCGACCCGGACGAGCAACCGCGGACGGCTCGCCGTCGCCTCGTCGAACGCCGCCGCGCTGGACGAGGTGTCCCTGTTCCCGCGCGAGACGTACAAGAACCAGCCGAACGGCCTGCGCAAGGACCTCGCCGAGAAGATCGCGGCCCTGAAGCCGGGCTTCGTGCGCTTCCCCGGCGGCTGCCTGGTCAACACCGGTTCCATGGAGGACTACAGCGAGGCCTCGAACTGGCAGCGCAAGCGCAGCTACCAGTGGAAGGACACCATAGGACCGGTCGAGCAGCGCGCCACCAACGCCAACTTCTGGGGCTACAACCAGAGCTACGGCCTCGGCTACTACGAGTACTTCCGCTTCTCCGAAGACATCGGCGCCATGCCGCTGCCCGTCGTCCCCGCCCTGGTGACCGGCTGCGGTCAGAACAAGGCCACCGACGACGACGCCCTGCTCAAGCGGCACATCCAGGACACCCTCGACCTCATCGAGTTCGCCAACGGCCCGGCGACCTCCGAGTGGGGCAAGGTCCGCGCGCAGATGGGCCACCCCAAGCCCTTCCACCTGACCCACGTCGGGGTAGGCAACGAGGAGAACCTGCCGAAGGAGTTCTTCGCCCGCTTCGAGCAGTTCCGGGCCGCCATCAAGGCGAAGTACCCCGACATCACCGTCATCTCCAACTCGGGCCCGGACGACGCCGGCGCGACCTTCGACACCGCCTGGCAGCTCAACCGCGAGGGCAAGGTCGACATGGTCGACGAGCACTACTACAACAGCCCGAACTGGTTCCTGCAGAACAACGACCGCTACGACTCCTACGACAGGAACGGCCCCAAGGTATTCCTCGGCGAGTACGCCTCCCAGGGCAACGCCTGGAAGAACGGCCTGTCCGAAGCCGCCTTCATGACCGGCCTGGAGCGCAACGCGGACGTCGTCAAGCTCGCCTCGTACGCCCCGCTGCTCGCCAACGAGGACTACGTGCAGTGGCGGCCGGACATGATCTGGTTCAACAACCGGGCCTCCTGGAACTCGGCCAACTACGAGGTCCAGAAGCTGTTCATGACCAACGTCGGGGACCGCGTGGTTCCGTCGAAGGCCACGACCACGCCGAACGTCAGCGGCCCGATCACCGGCGCCGTCGGACTGTCCACGTGGGCGACCAGCGCCGCGTACGACGACGTGAAGGTCACCTCGGCGGACGGCTCGGCCCTGCTGAGCGACGACTTCTCCGGTGACGCCTCGAAGTGGAAGCACTCCGGCGCGGGCAGCTGGAGCATCCAGGACGGGGCCTACGTCCAGACCGACACCGCCGCCGAGAACACCCTGGTCACAGCGGGCGACCCGGCCTGGAAGGACTACGACCTGCATGTGAAGGCCACCAAGAAGTCCGGCAAGGAGGGCTTCCTCGTCGCCTTCGGTGTCAAGGACACCGGCAACTACTACTGGTGGAACCTGGGCGGCTGGAACAACACCCAGTCCGCGATCGAGCAGGCCGTGGACGGCGGCAAGGGCACCCTGATGACGAAGCCCGGATCGATCGAGACGGGCCGGGCCTACGACATCGACATCAAGGTGCGCGGCCGCCAGGTCACCCTCTTCCTCGACGGCAAGGAGTGGGGCACCTTCAAGGACGACAAGCCGGCCGAGCCGTTCCGCCAGGTCGTCACCGAGGACGCGAAGACCGGTGACCTGATCGTCAAGGTCGTCAACGCCCAGCCGGCCGAGGCACGTACGGCCGTCGACCTCGGTGGCGCCAAGGTCGCCTCCACGGCCCGCGTGACCACGCTGGCCGCCGACGAGGACGCCGTGAACACCGAGACGGACACCCCGGTGACGCCGGTGACATCCACCTTCCGGGGCGTGGCCGGGAAGTTCACGTACACCTTCCCGGCGAACTCCGTCACGTTTCTGAGGATCAAGCAGAGGTAGCCGCAAGGCCGGATGTGGGCCGCCGCCCGAGGGGCGGCGGCCCACACGCGTGCGCGGCCGGCGGCGGCGCACCGAGGGGCGGGCGCCCTGACACATGTCAGGACCGCCCAGGGCCGCGCCTGTGTTGTGCTCTGTCGGCCGGACCCACCGGCCGGCGCGGGGCCTCCCGCCCGAGCGACAGGACGGGACATGCGGATCCAGAAGACGTGCCGGTTCCCGGCGGGCGCCGCCGCCCTGGCCGCCGCGTGGGCGGTGGCACTGACCCTGCTCGTGGGCTGCGGTGCCGCGGCGCCGGACCGGCCACAGCCGGGAGGGGAGCCGGGCCGGCCGGTCCCTCTCACGGACGCGGAGCGTGCCGTGACGAGCCGGGCCGAGGCGCTGCTCGTCCAGACCTGCATGAAGCGCAAGGGCCATCGCTACTGGGTGGCGGCGCCGCTCGACGAGGAGGAGACCCGCAGCTTCGGCTACGTCATGGACGACGTGGCGTGGGCCCGGGCGCACGGCTACGGGAGCCGCATCAAGCAGAAGGTCTTCGAGGCCAAGAAGAGCGATCGGAACCTGTCGTACCGGGCGGGGCTCTCCCCGCGTGCGGCGCGGACGTACGCGGCCGATCTGGCGGGCGGTCCCGGCTCGAAGATGATGACGGTGCGGCTGCCGGCCGGCGGGCGGATCCGGCTCGCCACGGGCGGGTGCGAGGGGGAGGCCGTGCGCAAGCTGTACGGGGACCAGGAGCAGTGGTTCCGGGCCGACAGGATCGCCACCAATCTCACGCCTCTGTACGTACCGGATCTCGTCGCCGACCAGCGCTTCAAGACGGCGCAGAACCGCTGGGCCGCCTGCATGCGCGCCGCGGGGCACCCCTATCGCACGCCCGCCGACATCCGCTCCGCGCTGCCCGGGGCCGCTCGAGGCCGCAGCGCCGCACAGGCGTACCGGACCGAGGTGCGCCTGGCCGTCGCCGAGGCGACCTGTGCGCGCCGGACCGGGTTCGGCGACACCCTCCGCGCCCTCGAGACGGAGCACAGTGCGCCGGTGCGCGAGCGCTACCGCGCGGAGATCACCAAGCGGGACCGGCTGGAACGCGCCGCGCTGCGTCGCGCCGAACGGATCCTGAACCACTGAAACGCCGAGGTCACAAGGAGCACACCGGTATGGGCAAGAAGACTCGAGCGCTCGCGGCGATGGGGCTGACCGCCCTGTTCGCCGTCATGGTTCCGGCCACGACGGCGCAGGCCGCACCCGCGAGCGCCAACTGCGACAACGAGTACTGGGAGTACGCGGGGGACGGCAACGTCCACATCTACTACGAGACCGACTGCCGCAGCCTGAACGTCAAGTACGGCAGCGGGGACGACGTGAACTGGAGCGACGGCCTGGGCCACTTCGCGTGGTCGGACAACGACGCGGTCAGCTCGGTGATGAACACGGGCACGTACTCCGGCGGCTGGGACGTGGTGAAGTTCTACGTCGACGCCAACTACAGCCAGGCCCAGGGGTACAGCTGCCTGAAGCGAAGCGAGATCTACGTGGACGACCTCAGCCGCAACACGAGCACCACAGGGCACACGATGAACAACTCGATCAGTTCGCACCAGTGGGTGACACAGGGCGCCTGCGCCAAGTTCATGAGCTGACACCAGCCGGCCAGGGGCCCAGTCGGGGACTGGGCCCCTCCGGCGTGTCGTCGGCAAGCACCAGTGATTGCATAAAACTGCGGCTCAACGTATAGTCATGCCCTCTAGGAGGAGGTTCCATGGCGGTACGTGCGGCAGTGGCCGGAGCGAGTGGGTACGCGGGCGGGGAACTGCTGCGTCTGCTCCTGGCGCACCCCGAAGTCGAGATCGGCGCTCTGACGGGCAACTCGAACGCGGGACAGAAGCTCGGTGCGCTCCAGCCGCACCTGCTGCCCCTGGCCGGCCACGTGCTCCAGGAGACCACCCCGGAGATCCTCGCCGGTCACGACGTCGTCTTCCTCGCACTGCCGCACGGGCAGTCCGCCGCGGTCGCCGAGCGGCTCGGCCCGGACGTACTCGTCGTCGACATGGGCGCCGACTTCCGGCTGACGGACGCCGCAGCCTGGGAGCAGTTCTACGGCTCGCCGCACGCCGGGACCTGGCCCTACGGCCTTCCCGAACTGCCGGATGCCCGCGCCCGGCTCACGGGATCCAAGCGCATCGCGGTGCCCGGTTGCTACCCGACCGCCGTCTCCCTGGCCCTGTTCCCGGCGTACGCCGCGGGCCTGGCCCAGCCCGAGGCCGTGATCGTCGCCGCGTCCGGCACGTCCGGAGCGGGCAAGGCGCCCAAGCCGCACCTGCTGGGCAGCGAGGTCATGGGGTCGATGTCCCCCTACGGCGTCGGCGGCGCGCACCGGCACACCCCCGAGATCACCCAGAACCTCAGCGCTGCGGCGGGCGGGCCGGTCTCCGTGTCCTTCACACCGACCCTCGCGCCCATGCCCCGCGGCATCCTCGCCACGTGCAGCGCCAAGGCCGCCGACGGCGTCACCGGCGAGTCCCTGCGCGCCGTCTACGAAAAGGCCTTCGCCGACGAACCGTTCGTGCACCTGCTTCCCGAGGGACAGTGGCCCGCCACGGCGTCCGTCTACGGTTCGAACGCCGTTCAGGTGCAGGTCGCGTACGACGCGGCCGCCGGACGGATCATCGTGATCAGCGCCATCGACAACCTCACCAAGGGCACCGCCGGCGGTGCCGTGCAGAGCATGAACATCGCCCTGGGTCTCGACGAGACCACCGGACTGACGACGATCGGAGTTGCGCCGTGAGTGTGACGGCAGCGAAGGGATTCACGGCGGCGGGCATCGCCGCCGGGATCAAGGAGAACGGCAACCCCGACCTGGCCCTCGTGGTCAACAACGGGCCCCGCCGCGCCGCCGCCGGCGTCTTCACCTCCAACCGTGTGAAGGCCGCGCCGGTCCTGTGGTCCGAGCAGGTGCTGAAGAGCGGCCAGGTCTCCGCCGTCGTCCTCAACTCCGGTGGCGCCAACGCCTGCACAGGCCCCAAGGGCTTCCAGGACGCGCACGCCACGGCCGAGAAGGTCGCCGAGGTCCTCGGGCGGGGCGCCGTCGAGGTAGCCGTCTGCTCGACCGGTCTGATCGGCCTCCTGCTCCCGATGGACAAGCTGCTCCCGGGCGTCGAGACGGCCGCGGCCCAGCTCTCCGAGCACGGCGGGGAGAAGGCCGCCATCGCCATCAAGACCACCGACACCGTCCACAAGACGTCCGTCGTCACCAAGGACGGCTGGACCGTCGGCGGCATGGCCAAGGGCGCGGGCATGCTCGCCCCCGGCCTCGCCACCATGCTCGTCGTCCTCACCACCGACGCCGGCCTGGAGAACGACGTACTGGACGAGGCCCTGCGGGCGGCCACCCGGACGACCTTCGACCGGGTCGACTCCGACGGCTGCATGTCCACCAACGACACGGTGCTGCTGCTCGCCTCCGGCGCCTCCGGCGTCACCCCGGACCACGCCGAGTTCGCCGAGGCCGTCCGGCAGGTCTGCGACGACCTCGGCCAGCAGCTCATCCGGGACGCCGAGGGCGCCAGCAAGGACATCAAGATCGAGGTGATCAACGCCGCGACCGAGGACGACGCCGTCGAGGTGGGCCGCTCCATCGCCCGCAACAACCTCCTCAAGTGCGCCCTCCACGGCGAGGACCCCAACTGGGGCCGCGTCCTCTCCGCGATCGGCACCACACGGGCCGCCTTCGAGCCCGACCGGCTCAATGTCGCCATCAACGGCGTCTGGGTCTGCAAGAACGGCGGCGTCGGCGAGGACCGCGACAAGGTCGACATGCGCTACCGCGAGGTGCACATCGTCGCCGACCTCGCCGCCGGGTCCGAGACCGCCACCATCTGGACCAACGACCTCACGGCCGACTACGTCCACGAGAACAGCGCGTACTCCTCATGAGCAGTGGAGCGACCCGCAAGCACACCGCGCTGCCCAAGGCGCAGATCCTCATCGAGGCCCTGCCCTGGCTGGTCCGGCACAACGGCAAGACCGTCGTCATCAAGTTCGGCGGCAACGCCATGATCGACGAGGATCTGAAGGCCGCCTTCGCCCAGGACGTCGTCTTCCTGCACCACGCCGGCCTCAAGCCCGTCGTCGTGCACGGCGGCGGCCCGCAGATCAGCGCCGCCCTCGACCGGCACGGCATCGTCAGCGAGTTCAAGGCCGGCCTCAGGGTGACCACCGAGGACGCCATGGACGTCGTACGGATGGTGCTGGCCGGGCAGGTCCAGCGCGAACTGGTCGGGCTGCTCAACCAGCACGGGCCGCTCGCCGTCGGCCTGACCGGCGAGGACGCGCACACCATCACCGCCACCAAGCACCAGCCCGAGATCGACGGCGAGCCGGTCGACATCGGGCGGGTCGGCGAGATCACCGCTATCGACACCGGCGCCATCGAGGCCCTGCTCGCCGACGGCCGCATCCCGGTCGTCTCCTCGATCGCCCGCTCCCAGGACGACGGACATGTCTACAACGTCAATGCTGATACGGCGGCTGCGGCACTCGCTGCTGCACTGGACGCCGAAACCCTCATGGTCCTCACGGACGTCGAGGGCCTCTACGAGGACTGGCCCCACAGCGACGAGGTGATCAGCCGCCTCACCGCCGTCGAGCTGGAGCGGCTGCTGCCGGACCTGTCCTCCGGCATGGTGCCGAAGATGGAGGGCTGCCTGCACGCCGTGCGCAACGGCGTCACCACCGCCCGCGTCATCGACGGCCGGGTCCAGCACTCGATCCTGCTGGAGATCTTCACCGACGAGGGCATCGGCACGATGGTCGTGCCCGACGAGCAAGAGGGGGATGCCGTATGACCGCCCATCAGGAGTACGCCGAGCGGTGGCAGGGCGCGCTCATGAACAACTACGGCACCCCGCTGCTGCCCCTGACACACGGCGAGGGCACGCGCGTCTGGGACGCCGACGGCAACTCCTACCTCGACTTCGTCGGCGGCATCGCCACCAACGCCCTCGGCCACGCCCACCCGGCGATCGTGGAGGCCGTGACCCGGCAGATCGGCTCCCTCGGCCACATCTCCAACTTCTTCATGGCCGAGCCGACCGTCGCCCTCGCCGAGCGGCTGCTCCGCCTCTTCGGCCGGGACGGCAAGGTCTTCTTCTGCAACTCCGGCGCCGAGGCCAACGAGGCCGCCTTCAAGATCGGCCGGCTGACCGGGCGGACCCACATCGTCGCCACCGAGGGCGCCTTCCACGGGCGGACCATGGGCGCCCTGGCCATGACCGGCCAGGCCGGCAAGCGCGAGCCGTTCCTGCCGCTGCCCGGCGACGTCACCCACGTGCCGTTCGGCGACGCGCAGGCCCTGGCCGCGGCGGTCACCGAGGAGACCGCGCTCGTCATCCTCGAACCGGTCCAGGGCGAGCTCGGCGTCGTCGTCCCGCCCGCCGGCTACCTCAAGGCCGCCCGGGCCATCACCGCCGCGACCGGGGCGCTCCTCGTCCTCGACGAGGTGCAGACCGGCATCGGCCGCACCGGGCACTGGTTCGAGTACCAGGCACACGAGGGCGTCCTGCCCGACGTCGTCACCCTCGCCAAGCAGCTCGGCGGCGGGCTGCCGCTGGGCGCCACCGTCGCCTTCGGGCGCGCGGCCGACCTCCTCCAGCCCGGCCAGCACGGCACGACCTTCGGCGGCAACCCGGTCGCCTGCGCCGCCGGGCTCGCCGTCCTCGACACCATCGAGAACGAGGGGTTGCTGGAGAACGTCAAGCGGCAGAGCGAGAGGTTGCGGGACGGAATCGAGGGCCTCGGCCATCAGTTGATCGATTTCGTCCGGGGGACCGGACTCCTCCTGGGTATCGTGCTCACCGAGCCGCTCGCGCCCCAGGTGCGCCAGGCGGCTCAGGAGGCCGGATTCCTGGTGAACGTGCCCGCCCCCGACGTCGTCCGGCTGATGCCGCCGCTGAACCTCGGCGACGACGAGGTGGACGCGTTCCTGGGTGCACTGCCCGGAATCCTCCAGGCAGCGAGCGGGGACGGACGATCCGGGGGATCCGGGGAATGAGACGACGATGAGCCAGGCGCAGGACCACGAGCAGCCGGGAGCGAACGGGCCCGCCGTGCCGCAGACCCGCACCGCACGCCACCGCCGGATCGTGGACATCCTCAACCGGCAGCCGGTCCGGTCGCAGAGCCAGCTGGCGAAGCTGCTCGCCGACGACGGGCTGAACGTCACGCAGGCGACGCTCAGCCGGGACCTGGACGAGCTGAACGCGGTGAAGATCCGCAACGCCGACGGCGACCTGATCTACGCGGTGCCCAGCGAGGGCGGGTTCCGTACGCCCCGGGCGCCGCTGGGCGGGTCGGCGAAGGAGGAGCGGATGCGGCGGCTCTCGCAGGAGCTGCTGATCTCCGCGGAGGCCTCGGCGAACCTCGTGGTGCTGCGTACCCCTCCGGGGGCGGCGCAGTTCCTGGCCTCGGCCATCGACCAGGCCGAGCTGCACGACATCCTGGGGACGATCGCCGGTGACGACACGTTGCTGCTGATCAGCAGGGAGCCGACGGGTGGGCAGGCGCTGGCCGACCATCTGCTGAGGCTGGCGCAGAACGGGCACTAGGGGTTGCCGTTCGGGTGCGGGAGCGCTGTGGCTCGTCGCGCAGTTCCCCGTACCCCTGAGACGGCCCAGCTGCGGGCATGCGTGCCGCTGGGGGCGGCACCCGTCCCACTGAAGCGGCACCCGCCGGCGCGGGTGAGCGTAACGCCCTGTCCTCAGCCTCGACTCACCCCAGCCTCGCAGCCAAGCCCCCTGTACACCGCACCTCGTCACCAGCCGTGATCAGCAGCGCCTCCACCCCCGGCAGCGACTCCAGCCACGCCAGGCCCTCCCGCGAGCCCATCGCGAAGGCCGCCGTCGCCCAGCAGTCGGCCCACGTCAGGCGGGGGCCCACCACCGTCACGGCGACCAGGTCGGTCACCGCCGAACGGCCCGTGCGCGGATCGGCGATGTGCGCGCCACGCTCCGCCGTACCGGACGTGGCCACGGACAGTTCGTCGGCCCCTGCGGCCGAGATGACCGCCGCCAGACCCCCCGGCCGAAGGGGGTCGGCCACCCCCACCCGCCACGGCCGCTGTGCCCCGGGCGACCCCAGCAGCTGCACGTCCCCGCCGCCGTTGAGGTTCACCCCGCTCACCCCGGGCACGTCCGCCAGCCGCCGCGCCGCCCGCTCGACGGCCCAGCCTTTGACGATGCCCGTCGGATCGAGACGGCCCTGGTACGACGTGCTGAACCAGCCGCCGCTCAGCCGCTCCGCCTCGGCGGCCAGTTCCAGCACCTCGGCGACCTCGGGGTCGCACTGCGCGACGGTCAGCTCCCCGCGCTGCAGCCGCGAGATCTGGCTGTCCTCGCGGTACGTGCTGAAGACTTCGTCGACCCGGTGCAGCCCGGCGACGGCCTCGTCCAGGGCCGCGCGCACGGCGGCCGGTTCCCCGCCGCGGACGTCGAAGGAGAAGACGGTCCCCATCGTCTCCTCGGCATGACGCACCGCGGCGGGAGCCTGGGCGGAGTCGGCCACCGTGTCAGCCACCGGCCTGGTCCAGCGCGGACTGGAGGGACTTCTTGTAGCCGGCGCTGGTGTACGTGGCGCCGGACACGGCGTCGATCTGCGCGTTTCCGGCTGCCACGGCCGCCTGGTTGAGGCGGTGCCGGTGAGCGTCCGGGTCGCGGCCTGGCCGCCTCCGGAACCCGCGGCCTGGCCGCCTCCGGAACCCGCGGCCTGGCCGCCTCCGGAACCCGCGGCCTGACCACCCCCGGCCGGGGCCTTGTCCAGGGCCGACTGGAGGGACTTCTTGTAGCCGGCGCTGGTGTACGTGGCGCCGGACACGGCGTCGATCTGCGCGTTTCCGGCTGCCACGGCCGCCTGGTTGAGGCGGGTCTGCGCGACATCGCCGGTCAGCGTCTGCGCGCCCCCCGAACCCTGCTGCGATCCGGCCGACGCCTTCGCCTTGTCCAGGGCCGACTGGAGGGACTTCTTGTAGCCGGCGCTGGTGTACGTGGCGCCCGAGACCGCGTCGATCTCCGCGCTCTGCGCCGCCACCACCGCCTGGTTGAGGCGGGGGACGGAGGAGGAGGTGATCTGGTCGCTGCGGCCGCCCTTGGGGGCCTGGACCGCCTCGGCCTGGGTGATCCTGCCGTTGTTCATCGTCAGGCGGACCTGCACCGCGCCGTACTGCGTCTGCGCCGCGTCGCCGGTGACCGCGCCGTTCACGCCGCCCTGCGGGGCCTGTCCGGCCGCCGCGGGCGGCGCCTGCCCCGCCGCCTGGGCAGAACCCGGGTCGGACGCCGGCTTCAGCGACAGCAGCAGCACGATCCCGGAGACGGTGGCTGCGCCGGCGAGCACGGCACGCCGGACGGGGTGAGACTTCCTCATCGTTTCCCAAACTCCTGAAGGGCCGTTGGTGTCCCGTCGCTCACATCTCGAACGACTCGTGATGGATACGGCGGGCGGGGACTCCCGCTCCGCGCAGTGCCTCGTAGACCGACTGCGCGAAGCCGGGCGGCCCGCACATGAAGACGTCGTGGTTGTCGATGTCCGGGATCTTCCGCTGGAGGGACTCCGCCGAGATGTCGGGGCGTTCCCCCTCCGGGCTGTTGACCGCGTACATCAGCCGGGCGCCGCGCTCGTCGGCGATCTTGGCGAGCTCGCCCCACAGCGCCAGGTCCTGGGTGCTGTTGGCCCGGTAGAGGAGGGTGATGTCACCGGACGCGCCCGGCAGCGTCTCGAACAGGGCCCGCATCGGGGTGATGCCCACCCCGCCCGCCACCAGCAGCACCTTGCCGCGGCTGCGGCGCTGCGCGGTCATCGCGCCGTAGGGGCCCTCCGCCCACACCTTGGTGCCGGGCGTCAGATCGCGCAGCCGCTCGGTGTGGTCGCCGATCGCCTTGACGGTGATCCGCAGCATGTCCGGGCGGGGCGCCGCCGACAGGGAGTAGGGGTGCGAGCTGAAACGCATGCCCGGCGCCATGAACCGCCACCGGAAGAAGTGCCCGGCCTCCGCGCCCATCCGGTGCAGCTTGCGCCCGCTGATCAGCACGGACACGATCCCGGGGGTCTCCTCGATGACCGCCTCCACCCGCATGCGGTGCCGCAGGTTCAGCCGGATCGGGGTGAGGATCCGGTACCAGACGACCAGCGCGGTCACCACGCCGTACAGCCCGTACCAGAAGGTCTTCGCGGCCGGTTCGACGGCGAACTCGTTGCCCGTCGTGATCTGGTGCCAGAACGTCATGTAGACCGAGGCGTACGTGAGCAGGTGCACGTGGTACCAAGTGTCGTACCCGATCAGGCGGCGCACCCCGCCGATCGAGAGGATCCCGATCACGAACAGCAGGCCCGTGCCGATGGCGGCCTTGCCCATGTCCGGCAGCTGGTTGATGGAGTCCGTCGTCTGCTGGACGATGTCGCCCAGCCCCTTGCCCGCCTGCAGGGCGTAGCCCCACATGATGAGGAAGACGTGGGCGAGGACCAGGCAGAGCGTGTAGCGGCCGGTCATGGCGTGCCAGCGCGCGACCCGGTCGGTGCCCACCCGGCGCTCCAGCGCGGGCACCCTGGCCATCTGGAGCACCACCAGCGCCATGAGATAGCCGGCGAGCAGGCCGGTGATCCGGCCCGCGGCCAGGATCTTGCTCGTGGTGTCCGCGAGGGACGGCGTGTTGTCCCACCACAGCCACAGCACGGCCGCCGCACCGGCCCACAGGGCGATCAGCAGCGGGACGGCCGGGGAGCGGCGCGGGCGGATGCGGCGCATCGTCTGGCGGCGGGCGGCACGGCCGCCTGCGAGCGTGGTGGTCACGGTTCCTCCGTGGGGACTTGACCCTTGGCCCACAGATACGTGCCGGGACACGGGAGTGTTCAGCCGCGTGCCGAGTCGGGTGCGAAGAGGAGTGACCGTTGGTAACACGCACACGGCCACCGGTCCGTCAGGGGCGGGTGACGGCCGTGTTCCCGCTCACCGTGCCGATGGCGATGTGCGGCCGCCGCGCGGGGTCGGCCCAGCGGAGGATCCGCCGCATGGCCTTCTCGGGCACGGAGACACAACCCGCCGTCGCACCCCGCCCGTTGACATGGAGGAAGATGCCCGCGCCGCGCCCCCGCACGGGACGCCCGTAGTTGAAGCCGATGACGAGCGCGTGCGCGTACTGCGCGCGATAGGTGATCAGGTGCTCGGACTCGGCGGCCCGGCAGTCGGCCGCGCGCGGCTCGGTCCAGCGGTTGTAGGAGCGGGAGCCGTTGTCCTGGCACCACCAGGAGTCCTGGTGCACCCTGCGGTAGGTGTACGCCGTGCCGCGCGGCGCCGCCTTGATGCCGAAGGCGTACGGCAGGCCGTACAGGCCGGTGGGTGTGGTGTTCGTGCCCTGCTTGCGGGAGGCGCCGGTGACGAGCCCGTTCGCTCCGAAACGGGCGGGCGTGGAGCCCCTCTTCGTCCAGCGCCCGTCTCCGCCGCGGTCCCACCAGGTGACCGTGCCCGTCGTCGAGGCCCGCTTCGGGGCCACCGCGGTGATCAGCTGGGTGCCGCCGCCGGTGTCCGCCATCCGGGCCGGCAGCGGCGGCGGGGCGGGCGGCCCGGCGCCGAGCACGACCAGGGAGGAGACGGCGAGGGCGACGGCACCGGGGCGCATGCCTCAGACCGTAGAGGGAGGCAGCGGCAACGGCAGCCCGGGTAGTCCGTCCAGGCTGCTGGCGATGTGTTCCTTCTTGCTGAAGTACGCGCTGAGCGAGGCGTCGTCCTCCCGGGCGAACCGCTTGCCGTGCAGGTCCCGGTCCTCCTCGTACGCCATGAAGGGCACCCCGTAGCCGCAGGTGTCGCGGACGAGTTCGGCGGTGACGACGATGATCGCGCGCAGGCCGTGCTGTGTCGGGTCGATGTCCGGGAAGTGCGCGAGCAGTTCCCCGAAACGGGGGTCGTCGCGGAACACCGGTTCACCTCTGCCGTGCACGCGGACGATGTTCGGCGGGCCCTGGAAGGCGCACCACATCAGGGTGATCCGCCCGTTCTCCCGCAGATGGGCGATGGTCTCGGCGTTGGAACCCGCGAAGTCGAGGTAGGCCACCCTGAGCTCGTCGAGCACCGTGAAGGAGCCCTTGAGGCCCTTGGGGGAGAGGTTGACGGTGCCGTCGGCGGCCAGGGGCGCGGTGGCGGTGAAGAAGACCGGCTGCGCCTCGATGAACGTGCGGAGCCGGCCGTCTATGCGCTCATAAGTCTTTCCCATGTCGAATGATTATGGTCGGAGATCTTTCGACTGTCTAAGGAATTGCGGGATCCGGTCACCTCTGCCGGATCCCGCGTGCAGGCGTCGTCCGTGGCTGCCCCGGCCGGCGCTCCCACGGGGCGGCCACGGCGCCTGTCACCTCACTTGGTGAGTGTGCAGGCGGCCAGGGAGTCCAGTCCGGCCGGACGCTCGGCCGTGCGGCCGATGGAGGTGGCGATGCGGTTGATCGCCGCGACGCGCTTGTCCTCCAGCGGGCCGAGGATGGCGTTCTGGACGAAGTTGGGCCCGCCCTGGCCGACCGTGTCGACGAGGCGCTTGTTGGCCTCCCGACTCCGGCGTTCCCCGCCTCGCCCGCACCCGCACCGCCCTCCTCGGCGCCCGCACCGGCCTCGGCGCCGGCGCCCGCCTCGGCACCCGCGCCGCCCTCCTCGGCACCTGCCCCGGCACCCGCGCCCGCCTCCGCGCCGGCGCCCGCCTCATCACCACCCGCCGCCTCGCCCGCCCCGGCGCCACCGTCGGCGTTGAGCTGGCAGGCGGCGAAGGCCTCGAGGCCCTCGGGCTTCTCGGCGGCCCGTCCGATGGCGGTCTCGATGCGGTTGAGGGCCGCGACGCGCTTGTCCTCCAGCGGGCCGAGGATGGCGTTCTGGACGAAGTTGGGCCCGCCCTGGCCGACCGTGTCGACGAGGCGCTTGTTGGCCTCCTCTCCCCGGCGAGGGCGAAGCCGGCGATCACCGTGCCGGACAGTGCCACCGCGGCGGCGCCGCCGATGAACGTGACGCGACGCTTGTTGTACTTCGGAAGAGCCCTGGACATGCGGATGCCTCACTAGGGGTCGGGGGTGTCGTCGGTGTCGAAACGCGGCGCCTGCGTTCGGCGAGAGGTACGGGTAAGCGGTTTCCCGTGTTCAAGGGATCCTCAAATTCCTCTCGCCTGACCGGAAACCGCCTCTCGGCCCCGGATGGGTTGACGAATCATGCAGAGGTCTGCATAATCATGCATGTCGGTGATCTGCCGTGAGCAGTAGCGTGATGACCGTCTCCACGCCCTACGGGCGGGAAGGCGGTGGCACATCCACACCCATTGAGGAGCGCAGCAGGTGAGCAGCAACAGCGGTGACGTCCGGCTCTGGGGCGGTCGTTTCGCCGACGGTCCCGCCGAGGCCCTGGCGAAGCTGTCCGCGTCCGTCCACTTCGACTGGCGGCTCGCGCCGTACGACATCGCCGGTTCGCGTGCCCACGCGCGTGTGCTGCACAAGGCGGGCCTGCTCACGGCCGACGAGCTGACCCGCATGGTCGCCGGGCTGGACCAGCTGGAGGCGGACGTCGCCGACGGCTCTTTCGTGGGCACCATCGCCGACGAGGACGTCCACACCGCCCTGGAGCGCGGCCTCCTGGAGCGCCTCGGCCCCGACCTCGGCGGCAAGCTGCGCGCGGGCCGCTCCCGCAACGACCAGGTCGCGACCCTCTTCCGCATGTACCTGCGGGACCACGCCCGGATCGTCGGCGGCCTGATCGCCGAGCTCCAGGACGCGCTGGTCGGCCTCGCCGAGGCCCACCCCGACGTGGCGATGCCCGGCCGCACGCACCTCCAGCACGCCCAGCCCGTCCTCTTCGCCCACCATGTCCTGGCCCATGTGCAGTCCCTCTCCCGGGACGCGGAGCGGCTGCGTCAGTGGGACGCGCGCACGGCGGTCTCGCCCTACGGCTCGGGCGCCCTGGCGGGCTCCTCCCTCGGCCTCGACCCGGAGGCGGTGGCGAAGGACCTCGGTTTTGAGCACGGCTCCGCCGGCAACTCCATCGACGGCACGGCCTCCCGCGACTTCGTCGCCGAGTTCGCGTTCATCACGGCGATGATCGGGGTCAACCTCTCCCGGATCGCCGAGGAGATCATCCTCTGGAACACGAAGGAGTTCTCCTTCGTGACCCTGCACGACGCGTTCTCGACGGGCTCGTCGATCATGCCGCAGAAGAAGAACCCGGACATCGCCGAGCTGGCCCGCGGCAAGTCCGGCCGTCTGATCGGCAACCTGACGGGCCTGATGGCCACCCTCAAGGCCCTCCCGCTCGCGTACAACCGCGACCTCCAGGAGGACAAGGAGCCGGTCTTCGACTCCATCGACCAGCTCGAGGTCCTGCTCCCGGCCTTCACCGGCATGATGGCCACCCTCACCGTCCACCGCGAGCGCATGGAAGAGCTGGCCCCGGCGGGCTTCTCCCTGGCCACGGACATCGCCGAGTGGCTGGTCAAGCAGGGCGTCCCGTTCCGGGTGGCCCACGAGGTCGCCGGCGAGTGCGTGAAGGTCGCCGAGGGCGAGGGCAAGGAACTGGACGAGCTGACGGACGAGCAGTTCGCGAAGATCTCGTCCTACCTCACCCCGGAGGTCCGCTCGGTCCTCAACGTCCCCGGAGCCTTGGCCTCCCGCAACGGCAGGGGCGGCACGGCCCCGAGTGCGGTCGCCGTCCAACTGGCAGAGGTGAAGGCGGATGTGGCGGCCCAGCACGAGTGGGCTCTGGCCAAGAAGAAGGGCTGAGGGGAACGCCTCAGGGGCGCGGGGCTGTATCCATGTGCGGCTCCGCCGCGTGGGCGCGAGAAACCACGCAACCCGCACCCGCAGACACACAGCAAGCCCCGAGCTCAGAGGCGAAGGTCATCCCGGGGGTTACGTTGGTCGAAAGCCGCAGCCGACCGAACGGAGCCGACGATGCCCTTCGCCCGCCTGGCCACAGCGACAACCCCCACCTGCCACATCGGCCTCGGCCTCGCCGCCGTCGGACGCCCCGGCTACATCAACCTCGGCCGGGACGAAGACCTCGGAGACGACCGCAGCGTCGAAACGCTCCGGGCTCGCACCCATGAGCTCCTGGACGCCGCCTACGCACAAGGCGTCCGCTACTTCGACGCCGCCCGCTCCTACGGCCGCTCCGAGGAGTTCCTCGCCGACTGGCTCAAGGACAGGCCCGGCCCGGACGACATCGTCGTAGGCAGCAAGTGGGGCTACACCTACACCGCCGACTGGTCCACGGACGCCGAGAAGCACGAGGTCAAGGACCACACCCTCGCCACCTACGAACGGCAGCGCGCGGAGAGCGATGCCCTGCTCGGCGACCGGATCGACCTCTACCAGATCCACTCGGTGACCCCGGACAGCCCGGCCCTCACCGACAAGGAACTGCACGCGAAGCTCGCGGAAGCCGCCGCACAGGGCCTCACCGTCGGCTTCTCCACCAGTGGTCCCGCCCAGGCGGAGGCGATCCGCGCGGCCCTCGCCGTGACGGTCGACGGCGAACCCCTCTTCCGTACCGTGCAGTCCACGTACAACGCGCTGGAGACCTCCGCCGCCCCCGCCCTCGCCGAGGCGCACGACGCCGGGCTCACCGTGATCGTCAAGGAGGGCATGGCCAACGGCCGGCTGGCCGGCCCGCACGCCCCGGCCGTGATGAAGGACATCGCCGAGCGGACCGGGCTGGGCTGCGACGCGGTCGCCCTGGCCGTGATCCTCCGGCAGCCCTGGGCCGGTGTCGTCCTCTCCGGCGCGGCCACCGTCAACCAGCTCGCCTCGAACCTGCACGCGGCCGTCGTCGACCTCGACGACGACCAGCTGAGCCGCCTCGCCACGCTCGTGGAGGAGCCGCACGCGTACTGGGAGCGTCGCGCGCAGCTGCCCTGGCACTGATCACTCCGTCACCCCACTCGCACGCAGCCGTGAGTCACGCATGCCCCGGGTGAGACATCTGTGTCTAATATGGATTATGCTTGTCTCATGGCCTTCGATCCTGAGCACGTGCTGCGCGCCGCCGCGGCCCTGCTGACCCGCAAATCCACCGCGACCATGGACGAGGTCGCCAAGGCCGCCGGGATCAGCCGCGCCACGCTGCACCGTCACTTCGCCGGACGTGACGCCCTCGTCCGGGCCCTGGAGGCGCTCGGCATCGCGGAGTGCGAGGCCGCGCTGGACGCGGCCCGGCTCGACGAGGGCACGGCCAGCGAGGCCGTCCGCCGGCTGGTCGGGGCCATCGAGCCCGCCGCCGGACTGCTCGGGTTCCTCTACACCGAGAACCAGCTGTTCGAGGGCGAGGAGCAGAACGCGGGCTGGACCCTGATCGACGACCGGATCTCCGCCCTGTTCCGGCGCGGCCAGCTCAGCGGCGAGTTCCGCATCGACCTCACGCCGGCCTGGCTCACCGAGGCGCTCTACGGCCTGCTGGCCTCCGGCGCCTGGATGGTGCAGAGCGGCAAGGGCGCCCCCAAGGACTTCCAGCACATGATCGTCGAGCTGCTGCTCGGCGGCGCACTACGGAGAGAGGAATCATGACCAGCACCCTGCAGCCGGCCGAGACAGCCGAGGCGGTGACGCGCCCGGGCCGCTGGCTCGCGCTCGGCGTACTCGTGCTCGCCGTGCTGCTGGTGGCCGTCGACGCGACCGTCCTCGGTCTCGCGACGCCCTACATCAGCGAGGACCTCGAGCCCTCCGGCACGCAGCTGCTGTGGATCGGCGACGTCTACTCGTTCGTCATCGCCGGTCTGCTCGTCTCCATGGGCAGCCTCGGCGACCGGATCGGCCGCAAGCGGATCCTGCTGATCGGTGCCACCGCGTTCGGCGCGATATCCGTCTTCAACGCCTACGCCACCACCCCCGAGATGATGATCGTCGCGCGGGCGCTGCTCGGCGTCGCCGGCGCGACCCTGATGCCGGCCACCCTCGCCCTGATCCGCAACCTCTTCCACGACCCGCGCGAGCGCAGTCTCGCCGTCGGCATCTGGGGCGCCACCGCCTCCGCCGGTACGGCCGTCGGCCCGATCGTCGGCGGGTTCCTGCTCGAGCACTTCTGGTGGGGCTCGGTCTTCCTGATCAACCTGCCCGTGATGGCCGTGCTGGTCGTGGTGGGGATCAAGCTGCTGCCCGAGTCGCGGACCGCGAACCCCGGCCCCTGGGACCTGGCCGGCGTCGTGCTGTCACTGGTCGGGATGATCGGCATCGTGTACGCGATCAAGGAGGCCGCCACCCACGGCTTCTCGTGGAGCACCCTGGCCGCCGGCCTGCTGGGCGGGGCCGCCCTGTACGGGTTCGTCCGCCGTCAGCTCAGGCTGCCGACACCGCTGCTGGACATGCGGCTGTTCCGCAACCGCGGCTTCAGCGGGGCGGTGCTGGCCGATCTGCTGACCATCCTCGGCCTGTCCGGCCTGGTGTTCTTCCTGTCGCAGTACCTGCAACTCGTCCAGGGCAGGAGCCCCTTCGAGGCGGGCCTGGCCGAACTGCCCGCCGCGATCGGCGCGGTGGTGGCGGGCCTGCTCGCGGGGCGTGTGGCACGCCGCTTCTCGGTGCGGGCCGTGGTCTCCGGCGGTCTCGCGGCGATCGGCCTCGCGCTGGCCGCGCTCACGGTGATCGGCCAGTCCACCGGCTATCCGCTGCTCGGGGCCGCGCTGCTGGTGGTGGGTGTCGGTGCCGGATTCTCGTTCACCGTCACCGCCGACGTGATCCTCTCCAGCGTGCCCAAGGAACAGGCCGGCTCCGCGTCCGCCGTGTCCGAGACGGCGTACGAACTGGGTGCCGCGCTCGGTATCGCCGTCCTGGGCTCCATCGTGACGGGCGTCTACCGCGACTTCACCGGCCCCGCGGGCACCCCCGCCGCCGCCCACGAGTCGCTGGGCGGGGCCGTCGAGGCCGCCGCGGGCATGCCCGCGCACACCGCCGCGACCATGCTGGACGCCGCCCGCACGTCCTTCGTCGACGGCCTGGCCCTCGCGGCGGGCGTCGGAGCGGCGGTCCTGCTCGCCGCCGCGGCGGCCGCCTGGTTCCTGCTGCGGGGACAGCGGCTGGAGAGCGGCGCGGCGGAACACCCGTAGGCCCGCGGCCGGTGCGGTGCGGGGCCGGGGCCGCTCACCGCACCGCCCTCAAGCTCGTTTGCGCCTTCGCCAGATGGTCTCGGCTCGTACCGACGTCGGGCCGCACGGCCGAAGTGCCACCGACATGACACGTCGTACGGGGAAGGCGGTCGTCATCGTCCCGTCCTGGCCGTCGCCGGGCTCGCGGGCGGGGTGCCGCGCTCGCCTCCGACGGTGACGAGCGCCGCGCGAGCAGGTCAGGTCCGTCGTCGAGGCGCGGGTGGGGGAGGGCTCGACGTTCGTCCCGTGGTTCCCGGCGCCGGGCGACGGCCGAACGCATGGCGGCCCGCCGGACGAGGCGCCCCCGTCAGGGCAAGCCCCCCGGGGGTGCGGGGGCCGGCGCGACGGACCCCGGCCCCTGCGCAGCCGGCGAACTACGCGGCCTCTTTCGCCTTGCTCGCGTACATGTCCACGTACTCCTGACCGGACAGCCGCATGACCTCGGTCATCACCGAGTCGGTCACGGCCCGCAGCACGTACCGGTCCCGGTCCATCCCCTCGTACCGGGAGAACTCCATCGCCTCACCGAACCGCACGGTGACCTTGCCGGGGCGGGGCAGCCCCGCCCCGCCCGGCTGAAGCTTGTCCGTGCCGATCATGGCGAACGGCACCACGGGCGCACCCGTCATCAGGGTCAGCCGGGCGATTCCCGTCCGCCCCCGGTACAGCCGCCCGTCGGGCGACCGCGTTCCCTCCGGGTAGATGCCGAACATGCGGCCCTCCTCCAGCACCCGCCGCCCGGTCATCAGCGCGGCGACACCGCCCCGGCCGCCGTCACGATCCACCGGGATCATGCCGACGCCGGTGAAGAACCAGGCCATCAGCCGGCCCTTGAGGCCCTTGCCGGTGACGTACTCGTCCTTGCCGATGAAGACGACCTGACGGTCGCAGACCAGCGGCAGGATCATCGAGTCGATGAATGTCAGGTGGTTGCCGGCCAGGATGACCGGGCCATCGCCGGGAATGTGCTCCGCACCCTCCACCTGTGGGCGGAACATCAGGCGCATGATCGGGCCGAGCACTGCCTTGATGAGCGCGAAGCGGGACAACGGACCCTCCGGTGTCAAGGGGTTCTGTATGAGTCTGTGCAGGTGAGGACGATACTCGTGGCCCCGGGCATCGCGCACATCGGGCACGGCGACTTCACCGAGGCCTTACGCATTGTTGACGCGTGTTTACCTGCGGTGGTGTGTCGCCGAGGTCGGGTAACGCGGCCGACATGATGTGACGCACATCGCCCCGGGCACACCGGACGCGTTCCCAGAACGTCCTGACCGAATCGAACAGATACGACGAACCGTCAATTCGTCCTCCCCACCAGCCACTACGACATCCGACGTCACCCGCGTGTTCCGCCCGGGGTCTCCCACCCGTCATGTACGCGCCCCTACGATCGGCCCGCACCGACGAGCCGAACGAACCAGGGAGGGCGCTCATGGGAACGCAGGAGTCGAACGAAGAAACGAGCGGTACCGGACGGCGGGCCCTGCTCGGCGCGGCGGTGCTCGGCGCCGGGGGAGCGGTCCTCGGCACGGCCGGCACGGCGCGAGCGGACGGCACCCGGCACGGCGGCGGACCGAGAAGCCTGCCCAAGCCGACGATCATCGGCCACCGCGGCGCCAGCGGCTACCGCCCGGAGCACACCTTCGGTTCGTACCAGCTGGCCCTCGACCTGGGCGCCGACATCGTCGAGGCGGGCGACCTGGTCCCCACGAAGGACGGGCACCTGGTCTGCCGTCACGAGCCGGAGATCGGCGGCACCACGGACGTGGCCGACCACCCCGAATTCGCCGGCCGCAAGAAGACCAAGCTGCTCGACGGCGTCTCCACCACCGGCTGGTTCACCGAGGACTTCACCCTCGCTGAGCTGAAGACGCTGCGCGCGGTCGAGCGCATCCCGGCCAACCGCCCGCACAACACGCTCTACAACGGCCGCTGGGAGATCCCCACCTTCGAGGAGGTCCTCAGGTGGCAGGACGAACAGACCCGCAAGCGCGGCAAGCAGGTGTGGATCTACCCCGAGCTCAAGCACCCCACCTACTTCCGCAAGCAGGGCCTCCCGCTCGAGGAGCGCGTCGCCAAGCTGCTGCGCAAGTACCGCAAGGACCGGCGCAGCTCCCCGGTCATCCTCCAGTCCTTCGAGCCGACCAGCGTCCAGCGTCTGCACAGGCTCGTCGACAACCCGCTGGTCGTCCTGCTGTCCTCCGCGGACTCCCGCCCCTGGGACTTCGTCGAGACCGGCGACC
This sequence comes from Streptomyces flavovariabilis, assembly GCF_000725785.1. NCBI lineage: Bacteria > Bacillati > Actinomycetota > Actinomycetes > Kitasatosporales > Streptomycetaceae > Streptomyces > Streptomyces flavovariabilis. Next base: position 139,442 of record NZ_JNXD01000023.1, read on the forward strand.
CGCGCACGGTCGCCGACCTGGTCGAGCCGGCCGGCCTCAGGGAGATCGCCTCCTACGCGCAGGGCATCGGCCCGACCCTGGACCTGGTCATCCCGCGCGACGCCCAAGGCAACCTCACCCGGCCGACGACGCTCGTCTCCGACGCGCACAAGGTGGGCCTGATCCTGCACCCGTACACCCTGCGCAACGAGAACCCCTTCCTGCCCGCGAACTTCCGCAAGGGCACGGACGCGGACGCCTACGGTGACGTCTTCGGCGCCTACCAGGCGTACTTCGCGACCGGCATCGACGGCGTCTTCACCGACCAGCCCGACACCGGTCTGCTGGCCCGCGAGGACTTCAACGCCTGAGCTCGTCAACAGCTGAGCCCACGCCCCCCGGTCGAGTGAGCTCGGGCCGTCCGGGCAACCCGCAGCCCGGGCGGCCGCGTCGCTCCGCATATGACGCACGACCTGGTCGCCGCCCTGCGCCCGCTGCTCACCGCCGAGGCCTCCGCGGAGGCATATTCCACCGGAACCGAGCCGGGCGACCTGGAGCAGGCGGTCTGGCTCCGCCTGCTGGAGCGCCTCGACACCGAGGGCCCGCCGCCCGACCCGCAGCAGTGGCTCCGCCGCGCCGTCCGCTCCGAGGCGCGCCGCACCCGCCGTACGAGCCGCCTCGAACGGCCGTACGCCGGTGAACCGGTCGACGACCCGGACCGCGGCCCCGAGCAGCTCGCCCTTGCCGCGGCCCGCGGCCGGGCCCTGCGCGAGGCCGTGCGCCGCCTCCCGGGCCGCTGCCCCCGGCTCATGGAGGCCCTGCTCTCGCCGGAGGACCCGACATACCGGGAAATCGCAGGGGAGTTGGGTATCTCACAGGGGAGTCTTGGTCCGGAACGTTCCAGATGCCTGGGATGTCTCCGGAGATTGCTCACGCCGGAGGTTGCGGCCCGCTGAGGACGGGGATAGGAGTGGGGGACGACAGGTGATCAGATGAGCGGGAGGCGTGCGCACATGGGCATGAGCGTGACCATCTCTGCGGCGACCGAGCAGGACGCGGAGCAGATCTTCAGACTGCAGTACCTGTGCTTCCAGCCGGAGGCGGCGCTGTACGGCAACTACCGCATCGACCCGCTCGTCCAAACCCTCGACTCGGTCCGCGAGGAGGTCACCCGCGACTGCGTCTTCGTGGCCCGCCTCGGCGAGGAGGTCGTCGGCTCGGTCCGCGGCTCGGTCACCGAGGACGGCGCCGCCGCGATCGGCAAGCTCTGCGTCCACCCCCGCCTCCAGGGCCACGGCATCGGCGCCCGCCTCCTCCGAGCGGCCGAAACGGCCCTCGCCGGCCAGCGCGGCGCCACCCGCTTCCGCCTCCACACCGGCCACCGCAACGAGGGCAACCTCCGCCTCTACCGCAAGGTCGGCTACGAGACGGTGGGCACGTCCCAGGGCGCCGACGGCATTCCGATGATCGTCCTGGAGAAGCCGGCCGGCACCTACGCGGCGACGGCTTGATCTTCGCCCTGAGGGGTGCGGGGAACTGCGCGAGCAACCACACACGGCCCGCGGCCGCCTGACGAACCTCAGGCGGCACCCTCCCGAGGCGTACCCTTCCGCAACCAGTAGATGGCGGACAGCGGCAAGAGCACGGGAATGAAGAGGTACCCCATCCCGAAGTCGGACCACACGGTCGCGTCCGGGAAGGCGGACGGCTCGACCAAGGTCCAGGTCCCCACCGTCAGCACCCCCACCAACTCGGCGACACAGCAGGCAAGGGCGATCCTCCGCGCCGTCTCCCCACCCCGCACCAGCGAGTACGTGATGAACCCGTACACGACACCGGCCACCGCCGACAGCGCATACGCCAGCGGCGCCCGGTCGAACTCCGTCGCGATCTGATACGCGGACCGTGACACCGCCCCCACGACCATCACGCCGTACAGCCACACCAGCAGCGTGCCCGGCCCACTGGCCAGCCGCCGTCGGCCCACCTCAGCCTCCCCAGATGTCATAGAGCCGCACCTCCAGCACCGCCAGCACCACACCGCTCGCGGCCACCGTCACCGAACCCCACCGGGTCCGCTCGGCCAGCGACATGAACGCCGCCGCCGGGACGCACGCGAACGCCCCCAGCAGATACGCCACGAAGATCGTCGTGCCCTGCTCCGGCTCCTCGCCCCGCGCCAGCAGCACGATGCCGGCCACCAGCTGGATCAGCGACAGCAGCGTGACGACGGCCATCCCGATGAAGTGCCAGTCCTTCGTCGGCTGGTCGCGGTAGGCCGCCCAGCCGCACCATGCGGCGAGCAGCAGCGCGGCGACGCCGGTCGCCGGCATCAGGGCAGTCAGCATGCAGCGACCTTATTACGGCCGAAAAGGCCCCCTGCTTCCGGCCCTGGCCTGCACCGTAGGGTCGAGGACATGACGATCCACGCGCAGGCCCTGCTCTTCGACAACGACGGAACCCTCGTCTCCTCCCTCGCCTCGGTGGACCGCTGCTGGACGCGGTGGGCCGGGGAGTACGGGATCACGGCCGAGGAGTTCGCGCGGGTCGAGCTGCACGGCCGGCCGGCCGCCGAGATAGCCGCCGACCTGCTGCCCGCCGAGGTCGTGCCGCAGGCCGTCGCGCGGATCGAGGACCTGGAGGTGGACGACGTACCCAACGGCGGTGTGCACCTGCTGCCGGGCACCCGGGCCCTCCTCGACGTCCTGCCGGCCGACCGCTGGGCCGTCGTCACCTCGGCCACCCGGCGGCTGGCCGAGGCCCGGCTCGACGCCGTCGGCATCCTGCCCAAGACGCTCGTCGCCGCCGACGACATCACGCGCGGCAAGCCCGACCCCGAGCCCTACCTCCTGGCCGCCCGCGCGCTCGGGGTCGACCCCGCGCACTGCGTCGTCTTCGAGGACGCCCCCGCGGGCCTGGCGTCCGGACGGGCCGCCGGCATGACCACCGTGGCGTTGACCACAACCCACCGGGCCCACGAACTCCAGGCCGATCTGGTCGTCGAGAACCTGTCGGCCCTGTCCGCACTGGTCACCGAGCAGGGCGTGGAAATCTCCCTCAACGGCTGACAGCGCCCGGCTCCGTCCACCGCTGTCCAGCATCCGGACAACGGAGGGCCGGTCAGGACCGTACGCATGTTTTACTGACGGCATGACCACGACGAGCGACCGCATCCCCGCGACCGAGGCGACCATGACGCCCGGTGCTCGTTGTATGTGTCGAATGTGCGCCTTCTAGAGGGCCCCCGCACCACCCCCCTGAGCTCGCGCCCCGAAGCGAGACAGCGGCCTGTCCGCACGCCCTGAGCGCTGCGTGACCCGAAGCCGCCCCGCGCACATGTTCTCCCCGGTTCCACTCCCCAGCGAGAACCGTGTCGCGTCCCTGACCGAATGCACCTGTGCCCGGGCACACCCACGCCCGCGCACTCGACAGTGACGGAATCCCAGTGATCACCACCTCGGGCCTGACCAAGGTCTACCGTTCACGCGGCCGCGAGGTCACCGCCCTGGACGGCGTCGACCTGCACGTCCGCGAAGGCGAGGTGTACGGCGTCATCGGCCAGTCCGGCGCCGGCAAGTCCTCGCTCATCCGCTGCGTCAACCTGCTGGAGCGGCCCACCTCCGGCACCGTGACCGTCGCCGGGCAGGACCTCACCGCCCTGGCCGGCCGCGGCCCGCGCGCGGGAAGGGAACTGCGGCAGGCCCGCAGCCGTATCGGCATGGTCTTCCAGCACTTCAACCTGCTGTCCTCCCGAACCGTCCAGGACAACGTCGAGCTGCCGCTGGAGATCCTCGGGAAGTCCGGGCAGGAGCGCTCCCGCAAGGCACTGGAACTGCTCGACCTGGTCGGCCTCGCCGACAAGGCCAAGGCCTACCCCGCCCAGCTCTCCGGCGGTCAGAAGCAGCGGGTCGGCATCGCCCGGGCGCTCGCCGGCGACCCGAAGGTGCTGCTGTCCGACGAGGCGACCAGCGCCCTCGACCCGGAGACCACTCGCTCGATCCTGGCGCTGCTGCGCGATCTGAACCGGCAGCTCGGCCTGACCGTCCTGCTCATCACCCACGAGATGGACGTCGTGAAGTCGGTCTGCGACTCGGCCGCGCTGATGGAGAACGGCCGCATCGTCGAGTCCGGCACGGTCACCGAGCTCCTCGCGACCCCCGGCTCCGAGCTGGCCGCCGCGCTGTTCCCGCTCGGCGGCGAGGCCACCGGCGAGGACCGCACCGTCGTCGACGTCACCTTCCAGGGCGAGAGCGCCACCCAGCCCGTCATCTCGCAGCTCGCCCGCACCTACAACATCGACATATCGATCCTCGGCGCCGCCATCGACACCGTCGGCGGCCTCCAGGTCGGCCGGATGCGCATCGAACTGCCCGGCCGCTACGAGGACAACGTCGTGCCGATCGGCTTCCTGCGGGAACGGGGCCTCCAGATCGACGTCCTCGGCCATGAGTCCGAACTGGTGAAGGAGAGTGCCAAGTGACCTGGACCGAGATGCAGCCCCTGCTGGAGCAGGCGTGTTGGGACACGCTCTACATGGTCGGCTGGTCCACGCTCATCGCCGTCCTCGGCGGACTGCCGCTCGGCATCCTGCTGGTCCTCACCGACCGCGGAGGCCTGCTCCAGAACCTCGCCGCGAACAAGGTCATCGGGCAGGTCGTGAACATCGCCCGCTCCCTGCCGTTCATCATCCTGATGGTCGCGCTGATGGGCTTCACCCGCTCGATCACCGGGACGACCATCGGCGTCGAGGCTGCCATCGTGCCGCTCGCCGTCGGCGCCATCCCCTTCTTCGCGCGTCTGGTCGAGACGGCCGTCCGCGAAGTGGACCACGGGCTCGTCGAGGCCGTGCAGTCCATGGGCGGCAACACCTGGACCATCGTCCGCAAGGTCCTGGTCCCCGAGTCGCTGCCGTCGCTGATCTCCAGCACCACCACCACGGTCGTCGCCCTCATCGGCTACTCCGCCATGGCGGGCACCGTCGGCGCCGGAGGCCTCGGAGACATCGCCATCCGCTACGGCTACCAGCGCTTCGAGACCCAGCTGATGTGGATCACCGTCGCGATCCTCGCCGTCGTCATCTCGGTCATCCAGTTCGCCGGCGACTACGCGGCCCGCTCCCTGCACCGCCGCGGCGCCCACTCGGGCCCCGCCCCGAAACTGCGGCTGCTCAAAGCCGCCTCCTGACCCCCCGTTCGCCCACCCGTCGCCCGACCGCCACCCCTCAACGACGGCGCTTCGCGCCGCCACCCCTTGATTCAGGGGCCGCACCACCCGCAAGGTCATAAGGAAAGGCACTTTTCGTGCGTAACACCGCCAAGATCACCACTGCCGTCCTCGCCGCCGGAGCCCTCACCCTCGGGCTCAGCGCCTGCGGCGCGGGCAAGGACGCCTCCGACACGTCCGGCCCGCTGGTCGTCGCCGCGAGCCCTGTCCCGCACGGCGAGATCCTCAACTTCGTCAAGGACAACCTGGCGAAGAAGGAGGGCCTCGACCTGGAGGTCAAGGAGTTCACGGACTACACGTCGCAGAACCCCGCGACGCAGGACGGCTCCGTCGGTGCCAACTACTTCCAGAACAAGCCGTACCTCGACGAGTACAACGAGAAGAACGGCACCGACATCGTGCCCGTCGTCACGGTCCACCTGGAGCCCCTCGGCCTCTACTCCCACAAGGTCAAGAAGGCCGACGGCCTGAAGAGCGGTGCGACCGTCGCGGTCCCCAACGACACGGTCAACGAGGCCCGCGCCCTCAAGCTCCTCGCCGCCCACGGCCTCATCACCCTCAAGGAGGGTGTCGGCAACGCGGCGACCCCCGCCGACATCACCAAGAACCCCAAGAACCTCAAGTTCAAGGAGCTGGAGGCGGCCCAGACCCCGCGCTCCCTCGACGACGTGGACGCCGCCGTCGTCAACGGCAACTACGCCATCGAGTCCGACCTCAAGCCGTCCGAGGACGCCCTCGTCCTGGAGTCCCCGAAGAACAACCCGTACGGCAACTTCCTCGCCGTGAAGAAGGGCCAGGAGGACGACCCGCGGGTGAAGAAGCTCGCGAAGCTCCTCACCTCGCCCGAGGTGAAGAAGTTCATCGAGGACAAGTACACCGACGGCTCCGTGCTCGCCTCCTTCTGAGCCCACGCCCGGCACTCGCGCACAGGGGCCCTCACCCCACCCGGTGGGGTGAGGGCCCGTGATGCGGACGAGTGCTTTCATGCTGCATGCTGGGCAGTTCAGCATGCCCTGAAGGTTCACCGAAGGTTACGGAGCGGCGGATGACGAGCACCTTCCCCAACATCTCCATCAGCACGGAGCGGTTGGTGCTGCGTCCCCTCGACGAAGACGACGTCGCGGCCCTGGCCGCGATGATGAACGACGAACAGGTGGCGGCCTGGACCTCCGTCCCCCAGCCGTTCACGGAGAGCGGCGCCCGCACCTGGATCACCGAGTACGCCCCCGCGCAGCGCACCGAGGGACACGGAATCGACTTCGCCGTCACCGAGTTCCTCACCCAGCGCCTGGTCGGCGTCATCCGGCTCGGCAAGACCAACTGGCACGTACGCTCCACGGAGCTGTCGTACATCATCGCCCCCTGGGCCCGCGGCGAGGGCTACGCCTCCGAGGCCGCCCTGGCCACCGCCCAGTGGCTCCTGGGCGACCAGAAGTTCGAGCGCATCGAGCTGCGCACGGCGGCCGACAACACCGCCTCACAGCAGGTCGCCCAGAAGATCGGCTGCATCAGCGAGGGCGTGCTGCGCAACGCCTGTATAGCCCGGGCCCGTGCCGAGGACGGCACATGGAACGACGTACGCACCGACTTCATCGTCTGGAGCCTGCTCCCCGAGGACCTGGAAGGCGTGGGCGACCAGCTCCGCGACGGCTTCACGTCCTTCGGCGACTGGAACTGACCGGAACCACCCGGAGGACGACGGCGGCGACGACGCCGGCGCCCCGTCCGGCAGCTCCACCGGGTACCCTCACGGAGCCCGCCCCCGGGCTGCTCCCCACAACGCCACGCAGACGACCTGCGAAAACCCCTGGAGACTGACGACGATGGCCGACCGGGTCACGGTGATCGGCTGGGACGGTTCGCCGCTGACCGCTGCGGCGAGCGCCGCCCTGGGTGCCGCCACGCTCGTGGCCGGTGCCGCCCACCACCTGGCGCTGCCCGAGGTCCCCGCCGGCGCCGAGCGCATCCGCCTCGGCAGTGTCGCCCTCGCCGCCCGCCGCATCGCCGGCCACCGCGGCACGGCCGTCGTGCTCGCCGACGGCGATCCCGGGTTCTTCGGTGTCGTACGCACCCTGCGCGCCCCCGAGTTCGGCCTCGAGGTGGAGGTCGTCCCCGCCGTCTCCTCCGTCGCCGCCGCCTTCGCCCGCGCCGGCATGCCCTGGGACGACGCACAGGTGGTCGTCGCACACCCCCGCACCCTGCGACGCGCGGTCAATGTATGCCGCGCCCACACCAAGGTGGCGGTCCTCACCTCACCCGGCGCCGGCCCCGCCGAACTCGGCCTGCTCCTCGAAGGGGTCCACCGCTCCTTCGTCATCTGCGAGGAACTCGGCACCGCCCGCGAACGCGTCACCGTCGTCACCTCCGACAAGGCCGCCGACCACTCCTGGCGCGACCCCAACGTCGTCATCGTCCTCGGCGGCCCGACCCGGCCCGGCACCGCGGGGGAGGCCGGCGGCTGGATCTCCGGCCGCGACCCGTCCGCCGGACCGCGCGGCTGGACCCTGCCCGCCGACGTGTACGGCCCGGATCTCGGCGAGGGCGAGACCCAGCTGCTGCGTGCCTCCCAACTCGCCCACCTGGGGCCCCGGCTCGGCGACCTCGTGTGGGACATCGGCTGCGGCAGCGGCGCCTTCGCCGTCGAGGCCGCCCGCGCCGGCGCCGCCGTCCTCGCCGTCGACAGCGACCTGAACGCCTGCGCCCGCACCGACGCCGCCGCCCGCCGCCTCGGCGTCCAGCTCCAGATCGTGCACGGCACCGCCCCGCACATCCTGGAGAACCTCCCCGAACCGGACGTCGTCCGCGTCGGCGCCGGGGGAGCGGCCGTCGTCTCAGCGGTCGCCGACCGCCGCCCGCAGCGCATCGTCACGCACGCCGCCACCCGCGACGCCGCCGAACTCATCGGCCGCGACCTGACCGAGCACGGCTACGGCGTCGAGTGCGCCCTGCTGCAGTCCGTCGAACTCGACACCCGGGCCTGGACGGAGAGGGAGCGGAGCGTCGCGTTCCTGCTCAGCGGCGTGCTGCCGCGGCGCGGTGCCTGATCCCGCCGCCGTCCCCGTGATCGGGTTGTCGTACTGCGCGCGGTAGGCTGGCCGATCGCTGCACCGCACAAGGACGCCCGGCGCTTCGTCGGTCAATGTCCGGAAAACCCGCCCGTTTTGGGGTGTGTGTGGTACGGCAGAACCGGAGGACGCGCAACGTGGCGCAGTCCACAGCGGAACCCTCGCGGATCAACCTGCCGAGAGGGTGGTACGGCCGCAACAATGCCAGTGAATGGCTTTGTCGCCTTTTCCGGGCGGACCGTTCGTGCCGCTGGGGACGCACGCTCGTTCTTCACTGCGGGGCGGTCGGTGCGCCGTTCCGGGCGAGCTGGTCGTAGGAGCACTAACCGATGGGCGAGGGGTACGCATGACCGACACCGGCCAGGTCCCGGGCGAGGGACTGCCGGAGAGCGCAGGCATGGTGGAGCAGCCGGGCGCCCCCGCGCACGGTGCGTACACCTACCTCTCCGAGACCACCGCCGAAGCCGAGGACGAAGACCTGCTGCTGTTGCCGGGCGCCCAGGGCGCCTGGGGCAACGAGGTCCCTCCGCCCGCGCCGGAGCCGGTCGTCGAGACCGTGCACCAGCCGGGCCCGCACGAGATCTCCGGCCGCGACAGCGGCTCGGTCGACCTCGGCGGCGTCCGTCTGCCGGACCCGCCGCCGATCCCGCCCATCACCCCGCGCCGGCCTCTGCACCTCGGCCCGCCGCTGCCCAACAGCTCCGCCAGCCCGGTCCGCTCCCTCGCCGACCGCGGCCCCGCGGACGCGCCCGTGCGGCAGCCGGCGCCGTCCGCCGCGGGCCCCGAGTACCTCGACGGCCCCCGCGCCCCCGAGATGCCCGCGCCGCCCGCCGCCCCCTGGGGCACACCGGCCACGCCCCCGGGACCGGTGAGCGCCGGGGCGGCGCCTGCGGAAACGGTTGTTCCGGCAACGGAACCGATGGGCACGGCCCAGGCGGTCGCGACCCACGTGACGACGGAGACCAGCCACACGACACCCCCGGCACCGGCCGAGGCCGGACAGGCCGCGGTGGGTGACCCTGTGGCGCCGGGCGTCGGCCCCGCAGAGGTTCGGGCAGCCGAGGCCGTTCAGACCCCTGCGGGTGACCCCGCGGGTGCGGGCGCCGCCCCGGACGGAGCCCAAGGGGCCGCCGCGGAGCAGGTCATGCCCACGGCACAGGGAGAAACCCCCGCTGACGTGGGTGTGGACGCGGCAGAGGGGCGGGTGGCCGCCGCCCAGGCCGGACTCGCCGCCGCCGGTGACGCCCCTGGTGCGGTCGAGGCCCAGGTGGCCGAGGCCGGGTACGCCCTTCCCGGGCAGGGTGCGGCGGTTGCGGTCGACCCCGCCGGAGCCGGTCCGGACGCTGGCCAGGCGGACGCCGCCGAGGCCGTAGCCGCCCCGGCACCGGTCGCGCCGTCGGCTTCCGGGCCCGGGCCGGTCGTGGACAGCTCTGTGCAGGGCGGTGAGCCTGCCGGTGTTTCCGCTGAGCCGTCCGTTGAGCCGTCCGTGCCGGACGCCTCCGGCGGACAGGGCCCGGCGGTGGCTGCCGAGCAGGCCGCGGCGCCGGCTCCCGCCCCGGAGGCCGGCCGGATCCCTGAAGCGGTCCCGTTCCCGGAGGCTGCCGCTGCCCCGGAGTTCGCCGCCGTCGCCCCGGCCGAGGCCGCTGGTGCACAGGCTCCCGCGCAGGTACCGGACGCTGCCGCTCATGCACCAGAAGCAGCAGCCCCTGAGGCCGTTGCGCAGATGCCGGCCGCGGGCGCTGCCCCGGAGGCCGCCGCACCGGAGCCGGCGGTGTCCGCCTCCGAGGCCGCCGAGCCGGAGCCGGACGTCACCGCCGGCGTCACTGCGCCCCACCCCCCGGCGGCAACTGACGCCGCGCCAGTCACGCAGGAGCCCCAGGTGACGGCTCCACAACCCGCCCCTCCCGGCCCTGAGGCCACCGGTCAGGTCGCCGTTGCCCCGGCCGCTGAGCCGGTCGGCCAGGAAGCGTCCGCGCCGTCCGCCGAGGCCGTGGCCACCTCTGAGCCCGCTCCGGCCGCTGAGCCGGTCGGTCAGGAAGCGTCCGCGCCGTCCGCCGAGGCCGTAGCGTCCGCGCCGCCCGTCGAGGCCGTCGCCACCCCCGAACCCACCCCGGCTGCCGCGTCCGTCGCCACCCCGACGCCAGACCCCGAGACCGTCGCCGCCCCGGCCCCGGCCCCGGCCCCGGCCCCGGCCCCGGCCTCGGCTCCCGAGGCTGTCGCCGCCCCGGCCCCGGATCCGGTAGCGCAGGCCGCCGTGCCGGCCGGCGACGCACTCGACCCTGTCGCGCCCGCCGCGCCCGCCGCGCCGGAGACCGCCCCCGAGGTGACCGCCCCGGATCAGCCCACCGCGGCGACAGCGCCCTCCGAGGCTCCCGTGCCCGCTCAAGCCCCCGAGGCCCCTGTGCCCGACCCCGCCCCCGAGGCCCCTGTGCCCGACCCCGCCC
>NZ_JNXD01000024.1:0-127893 GCF_000725785.1 Streptomyces flavovariabilis
CGCCTGGCACCTCGCCCCAGCCACCCCATAGCAAAGAAGGGCCATCCGGCCTCCGGCCGGACAGCCCCTCAACAAGATCTTCATCAGCCTTCTAGGCCGTGTCCGCAAAGTCCCGCCTGCCCCGCGACGCCTGGCACGCACTCTCGCCGCACCGGGCGAAGCCCCAAGTACATCCAGTACGAAGGTCTCCGTCCGGCACGCCGAGAGCACGCACCAGACGCCGCGGGGCCCGCCCTCCGGGCGGACGACGGGACTCTGCGGACACGGCCTAGTCCTCGTACAGGGGCGTCCACTGCGCCCGGGTGACGGCCTTGCGCAGTTCCTCCTCCGTCGCCTGCGGGGCCACCCCGTCCTCGACGGCGGCGAGGGCCGCGGCCAGGGCGATCTCGCGGGCGGATTCCCGCATCCCGGTCAGGGGCGGCAGCAGCGGCACGGGACCGTCGGCGCCGTCCGCCGCCCGCACCGCGCACCGCGCGACGGCTCGGGCGGCGGCCACGAGCATGCGGTCCGTGACCCGCGTGGCCCGGCTCGCGGTCACCGCGAGGCCCATGGCCGGGAAGACGTACACGTTGTTCGACTGCGCCACGGGCACGTCACGTCCGTCCACCGTCACCGGCGGATAGGGCGATCCGGTGGCGATCAGTGCCCGCCCGTCGGTCCAGCGGGTGAGGTCCGCCGGCTCGGCCTCGGAGTGCGAGGTGGGGTTGGAGAGCGGGAAGACGACGGGCCGTTCGCAGGTCGAGGCCATCTGCCGCACGATCTCCTCGGTGAACGCGCCGTGCGCAGTCGACAGCCCGATGAGCGCCGTCGGTTCGACACGGCGCACCACTTCGGCGAGGCCGGTGCCGTCCCAGTCGGCCACCTCGCTTTCGTCGCGCGCGAACATCCGCTGCTGCGGGGACAGTTCGGAGCGTGAGGACACCAGCAGGCCGTCGACGTCGAGGATCCAGAACCGTGCCGTGGCCTCGTCCTCAGACAGGCCCTCGTCGATCATGGCCGTCCGGATCATGTCGGCGACGCCGATGGCGGCCGACCCCGCGCCGAGGATCACCACGCGCTGCTCGGGCAGGGGCGTCCCGGCCACGTTCGCCGCGGTGGACAGGGCGCCGAGCGTGACGGCCGCGGTGCCCTGGATGTCGTCGTTGAACGTGAGCAGCCGGTCGCGGTAGCGGGAGAGGATCGGGAGGGCGTGGGCGGTGGCGAAGTCCTCCCACTGCAGCAGCGTCCCGGGCAGCTCCGCCTCGACCGCCGAGACGAACGCCTCGATCATCTCGTCGTACTCGGCGCCCGTCAGCCTCCGTGCGCGGCGGCCCAGGTAGCGGGGGTTGTCGAGCAGGGTCTCGTTGTCGGTGCCGACGTCCAGCAGGATCGGCAGGGTGCGGGCGGGATGGATGCCGCCGATGGCCGTGTAGAGGCTGAGCTTGCCGATGGGGATGCCCATGCCGCCGACGCCCTGGTCGCCCAGGCCGAGGATGCGCTGGCCGTCGGTGACGACGACGACGTCCACGTCGTGGTCCCGGTGCGGGCGGTTGCGCAGAATGTCGCGGAAGCGGTGCCGGTCCTCCCAGGTCAGGAACAGACCGCGCGGCCGGCGGTAGATCTCGCTGAACCGCCGGCAGGCCTCGCCCACCGTCGGTGTGTAGACGACGGGCAGCAGCTCCTCCAGGTAGTCGGTGACGAGACGGTAGAAGAGCACCTCGTTGGTGTCCTGGAGCTGCCGCAGGTAGATGTGCCGGTTGAGGGGCTTGTCGTAGCCGTGGAACGCCTCGTACGCGCGGGCGACCTGCTCGTCCAGGGTCTCCACGGCGGGCGGCAGCAGCCCGTCGAGTCCCAGTTCCTCACGTTCGTGCCGGCTGAAGGCGGTGCCCTTGTTGACCAGCGGGTCGGCCAGGGTCGTGACGGCGGGGCTGGTGCTGGGGTGGGGGTGTCGCGTCGGCTGGTCCATGAGGTGACGCCTTCCCCTGATGCGCCGGTTCGTGCGGGTGACGTGTGCCATCCGGACGAGACACCGGACCCGGGGCCGACCCGCGCCCACCCCGAACGGCCCAACAACGCTGCGCCGGAGGAGGCGACAGGGGGTGAGCGGTGTGACCGTGGTGGAAGGAATGCGGGTGCACACAGGGACGAGGAGGCGCGATGGTGGAAGCACCGGCCGGTACGAGGAGCGCTGCCACGAGCGGCGGGGCGGACCCGTCCCCGGGCGTCTTCGAGCAGCTCAGCGCCGTCGCCGACGCCGTCCTCTACGAGGGCTACCTCCTCTACCCCTACCGCCGCTCCTCCGCCAAGAACCGCGTCCGCTGGCAGTTCGGCGTGCTGTTCCCCCGGGACTGGGTGGAGGCGGACGGCCCCGTCGTCCCCGGTGTCTCCGGCTCGGCAGACTCCTGGTACCAGCAGACCGAGTGCCTGCTGCGGGTCCGCCGGCCGGGCAGCGCCTGCGTACGGGTGCGGGTGCGCTACCTGCAGATGCAGCGCAAGCAGGTGGAGGAAGCAGGCCACCGCCCCGTAGAGTCGCTGCGCACCGGCGACGGCACGGTGCATCTGACCTTCGACGAGGCCCTGCCGCGCGAGTGCGGGATCGACGTCACGCTCGACGAACTCCTCCGGGGCGGACGCACCGTCGCGGTGGGCGCCGCGGCGGGTGAGGACATCGAGCCGCTGCCGGAAGGCGCCGGGCGGGTGGTGCGCACCCGCGAGGAGATCCGGGCCGAGACCACCGTCACCGCCGAGCGGCTCTCCGACGACCTCTGCCGGATCCGCGTACGGACCACGAACACCGCGCCCGCCCCGCACCCGGGCACGGCACGCGACGAGGCACTGCGCAGGGCCCTCATCGCCACCCACACCCTCGTCGGCGGCGACGAAGTGGAGTTCGTCTCGCTCATCGATCCGCCGGCGGACCTGCAAGGACCCGTGCGCGCGTGCCGCAACGAGTTCACCTTCCCCGTGCTCGGCGACGGGGCCGGGGACACCGGACACGTCCTGCTGTCCGCGCCGATCATCCTGCCCGACCACCCCCGGGTCGCCCCCGAGAGCCCGGGCGACCTGCACGACGCCGCGGAGATCGACGAGATCCTCACACTGCGCACGATGCTGCTGACCGACGAGGAGAAGCGCGAGGCGCGGGCCACCGATGCGCGGGCGGCGGCGATCCTCGACCGGGTCGACACCATGCCGCAGGAGGTCTTCGAACGGCTGCACGGTGCCGTCCGGTCCCTGGCACCGGTCACCCCCACGGCGCCGGCCGACCGCGCCGCCTGGTGGCAGGAGGGCGCCGACGACGGTCTCTCCCCGACCACCGACACCGTGCTCGTCGACGGTGTCCCCCTCGGCGGCGGCAGCCGGGTACGGCTCCGCCCCCGGGGACGCGGCGCCGACGCCCAGGACATGTTTCTCGCCGGGCGGACCGCCGAGGTCGCCGCCGTCTTCCACGACGTGGACGGCAGCGTGCACCTCGCCGTCACCCTCGACGACGACCCGGCCGCCGAACTGAACAACTGGTACGGCCGCTTCCACTACTTCCGGCCCGACGAGCTCGAACCCCTCGAGCCCGCCGGATCCCCGGACGAGCCGTCGGCACCGGCTCCCGCCGCGGTTCCATCGCGGCACACGACCGACTCCGAGACCCCCGCAGCGGAGGCCGAGTGACATGACAACCCACAGCAGCACCACCGAAGTCAGCAAGGAACCCGAACGGTCCGAGGACCGGCAGGGCATCGACGAGATCCACATCCTCTGGATCTCCGAGGGCATGAGCTGCGACGGCGACACCGTCTCGCTCACCGCCGCCGACCAGCCCTCCATCGAGGACCTGGTGCTCGGGCTGATCCCGGGCCTGCCCAAGGTGAACCTGGTCAACAAGGTGCTCTCGCCCAGCCTGGGCGGCGAGGACTTCCTCGCGCCCTACCGGGCGGCCGTACGAGGCGAACTGGGTCCGTTCATCCTTGTCATCGAGGGCTCGATCCCCAACCAGAACATCATCGAGGGCGACGGCTACTGGACCTCCTTCGGCAACGACCCGGAGACCGGCGAGCCGCAGACCCTCAACTGGTGGATCGACCAACTGGCCCCCAAGGCCTGGGCGGTGGTGGCCGCCGGCACCTGCGCCACCTTCGGCGGCATCCACGCCATGTCCGGCAACCCGACGGGCTGCATGGGCCTCGCCGACTACTTGGGCTGGGACTACACCTCCCAGGCCGGCCTGCCCATCGTCAACGTGCCCGGCTGCCCGATCCAGCCCGAGAACTTCATGGAGACCCTGGTCTGGGTCCTCTACCACGCGGCCGGCTCCGCGCCCCCGCCGCCGCTGGACCACATGCTGCGCCCGCAGTGGCTGTTCGGGAAGACGGTCCACGAGGGCTGCGACCGCGGCTCGTACTACGAGCAGGCCAGCTTCGCCACGGACTACAACTCGCCCAAATGCCTGGTCAAGACGGGCTGCTGGGGTCCGGTCGTCAACTGCAACGTGCCCAAGCGCGGCTGGATGGCCGGCATCGGCGGCTGCCCCAACGTCGGCGGCATCTGCATCGGCTGCACGATGCCCGGCTTCCCCGACGCGTTCATGCCGTTCATGGACGAGCCTCCTGGCAGCACCCTGTCTTCCCTCGTCGTCAAGCCGTACGGGGCCGTCATCCGACGGCTGCGCGGCGTGACCAACGAACTGGTCAACCACGAGCCCAAGTGGCGCCACAACAAGCGGAAGCTGACCAGCGGTTACGACCCGCGCTGGCGCCCCTGATGAAGCGTCCCCGGATGCAGCCCACCACCCCACACACCACCGACAGCGAGGGGCAGTACCGCAGATGACCACCACCGAGGCCCGGCCCACGGACCGCAAGCCGCCACAGCTCGTGGACATGTCCTGGGATCCGATCACGCGGATCATCGGCAACCTGGGCATCTACACGAAGATCGACTTCGCCAACCGGGAAGTCGTCGAGTGCCACAGCACCTCGTCGCTGTTCCGCGGCTACTCGGTGTTCATGAAGGGCAAGGACCCGCGCGACGCGGGCTTCATCACGTCCCGGATCTGCGGCATCTGCGGCGACAACCACACCACCTGCTCCGACTACGCCCAGCAGATGGCCTACGGAGTCAAGCCGCCCCCGCTGGCCGAGCACATCGTCAACCTCGGCGAGGCCGCCGAGTACATGTTCGACCACACGATCTTCCAGGACAACCTGGTCTTCGTGGACTTCTGCGAGGCGATGGTCAAGGCCACCAACCCCGGTGTGCTGGCCCGCGCCGAGCGCACCGAGGCGCCCCGCGGCGAGATCCACGGCTACCGGACGATCGCCGACATCATGAAGGCCTTCAACCCCTTCGAGGGCGAGGTCTACAAGGAGGCCCTGAAGGTCAGCCGGGTCACCCGCGAGATGTTCTGCCTGATGGAGGGGCGGCACGTCCACCCCTCCACGCTGTACCCGGGCGGCGTCGGCACGATGCCGCAGCCGACCGTCTTCACCGACTACCTCAGCCGCCTCATGCGGGTCATCGACTTCGTGAAGAAGGCCGTCGCCATGAACGACGACGTCTTCGACTTCTTCTACGAGGCGCTGCCCGGCTACGAGGAGGTCGGCCGCCGCCGCACCCTGCTGGGCTGCTGGGGCGCCTTCCAGGACCCCAAGGTCGTCGACTACCGCTACGAGACGATGAACACCTGGGGCAAGGCGATGTACGTCACCCCGGGCATCATCGTCGACGGCGAACTGGTCACCAACAACCTCGTCGACATCAACCTCGGCCTGCGCATCATGCTCGGCAGCTCCTACTACGAGGACTGGGTCAACGAGCAGCCCTTCGTCACCCACGACCCGCTCGGCAACCCCGTCGACATGCGCCACCCGTGGAACCAGACCACCGTCCCGGTGCCGCAGAAGCGCGACTTCGACGACAAGTACAGCTGGGTGATGAGCCCCCGCTGGTTCGACCAGCGCACCGGCGACCACCTCGCCCTCGACACCGGCGGCGGCCCCCTCGCCCGACTGTGGTCGACCGCGCTGAGCGGCCTGGTGAACACCCCGTACATCAAGTCCACCGGCCACAGCGTGCGCATCTCCCTGCCCAAGGGCGAGTCCCTGCCGGAGACCACCCTGGAGTGGCGCATCCCGCAGTGGAGCAACACCATCGAACGCGACCGCGCCCGGCCGTACTTCGTCGCCTACGCGGCCGCCATGGCCCTGCAGTTCATCGAAGAGGCCATGGGCATGGTGCGCGCGGGCGAGACCAAGGTGTTCGAGAACTACGAGGTGCCCGACGAGGCGATCGGCTGCGGCTTCCACGAGGCGGTGCGCGGTGTCCTCTCCCACCACCTGGTGATCAAGGACAAGAAGATCGCCAACTACCACCCGTACCCGCCCACCCCGTGGAACGCCAGCCCCCGCGACATGTACGGCACCCCCGGCCCGTACGAGGACGCCGTCCAGGGCCAGCCCATCTTCGAGGAGAACGGGCCGGACGACTTCAAGGGCGTCGACATCATGCGCACCGTCCGCAGCTTCGACCCCTGTCTGCCGTGCGGTGTGCACATGTACGTCGGCAAGGGAAAGACGCTGACGACCCTGCACTCGCCGACCTACGGGGCGAACCATGGCTGAGGCCGCCACCGCGCGGCTGGCCGACCCGGACGTCGAGGCCCGCCTCGGCCGGCTCGACGAACTGCTGGAAAGCCTGGAGTCCGCCCCCGGCCCCACGACACGCTCCGCGACCCAGGCGGTGGCACTGCTGACCGAGGTCTACGGCGAGGCCCTGGCCCGCGTCCTGGACCACGCGGACGAGCAGCTCGCCGAACGCCTCGCCGAGGACGAGCTGCTCGGGCACCTCATGGTGCTGCACGACATCCACCCCGAGCCCGCCGAACGCCGGGCGGCCCGCGCGGTCGAACGGCTGCGGCCCGCCGTGCAGGAACGTGGCGGTGACGTGGAGTGGGCCGGGGTGGAAGGCCAGGTCGCCCGGGTGCGTCTGACCACGGGCGGCAGCGGATGCGGGTCCGGCTGCGGCGGCGGAGGTTCCGAGGTCACCGACGCGGTCCGCGCGGCGGTGCTCGCGGCGGCGCCCGAGCTGACGGCGGTGGAACCCCTGACCGAGACGGCCCCCGCCTTCGTACCGCTGACCACGCTGACGCACCGGGGCGCACCGTGACCACCGAAGGAGCGCTGGCCCGCCTCATCCGCTCCTCGGCCGACCGCACGGCGGCGGCCGAGCGGGAGGTGTGCGACCTGTGCGCCGCACCGGTCGCCGACGAGCACGCCCACCTGTACGACACCGGCCAGCAGGAGGTGCGCTGCGTCTGCGGCCCCTGCTCGGTGCTGTTCGCCGACGCGGCGGCGGGGGACGGCCAGTACCGGCTCGTGCCCCGGCGCCGGGTCCGGCTGCCCAAGGTCGACACGGCCGTGCTGGGCGTACCCGTCGGCCTGGTCTTCTTCGTGCCCCGGGCGGACGGCACCGTCACCGCCGAGGGCCCGAGCCCCGCGGGAGCCATGCGGTGGGAGGTGGACGCGGCGGCCTGGCAGCAGCTGGCCGAGACGTGTCCGCAGCTCGCAACCGTGGAACCCGAGGTGGAGGCCCTCCTGGTGAACACCGTCCACGGCCTCGACGAGCACTGGATCGTGCCGGTCGACGACTGCTACCGGATGATCGCCGTCGTTCGCCGGGAGTGGCGCGGCATGTCCGGCGGCGGCCGGATCTGGCCCGCCCTCGAGCAGTTCTTCGAGGACCTCACCGAGCGGCCATAGCCACGTACTCCGCAGGTCGGAGGCGAGGAAGGAGAGCACCTCATGGGCAACATCAGAGTGGGCCGGCCCCAGGCGAAGCCCGACACGCCCGGGCACGTCGCGGGCATGCACCAGGGCAACAAGGGACCGCGCGAGCAGCAGAAGGGGCACCACGAGGACGGCACCGCCGACGCGCGCCGCTCCACGGGGATCCACTGGAAACGGCATGACGCCCTCGCGGAGACCATGCCGAACATCTCGCCGGGATGAACACCGTGATGAGAACGAGCAGGGAGTCGCCGCAATGAAACGAGTACGCAGACCCGTCGCGCGCAGGCGGGGCGGGATGAGCGGGCAGCGGGTGCTGAAGGCCGAGGCCGTCCTGGTGGGCGGTGTGGCACTGGCACTGCTGTGCTGGGAGTGGCCCAGCCTGAGGCGGGAGATGCGGATCTGGCGGATGTCCGGCGGATTCCGCGCCGGCAACCGCTACCCGTGAGCCGGCCGTGCACGAACTGTCGATCGCGACCGCGATCATCGAGCGGGCCGACGAGCTGGCCCGGGCGGACGGGACGGACGCCGTCTCGAAGGTGACCGTCCGGGTCGGCGAGCTGGCGGGCGTCGTCCCCGACGCCCTCGGCTTCGCCTTCGAGGTGGCCCGTGACGGCACCGCCCTCGCGGGGGCCCACCTCGTCGTCGAGCAGATCCCCGCGCAGGCCTGGTGCGGCCCGTGCGCCGAGGAGTTCCCGGTGGGCATGCCCCCGTTCTTCTGGTGCCCGCGCTGCGACCAGCCCTCCAGCGACCTGCGCAGCGGCCGGGAACTGGAGATCGCCGGGATCGAGCCCGTACCGGCATAGACAGGCAGGGGGCCCCGCCCGCCCGGCGGCGGGGCCCCCCCTGCCGTTCTCCCGTCAGCCCTCCTCCGCCTCCGTCGGGGGCACGAAGGCGACCAGCCGCCCCTCGTTGGCGACGTAGAGCGGATCGAGCCCGAGGAACCCGCAGGCGTTCGAAACCGCGTCCGGCACCGGGATCGCCCGCTCCTGAAGCCGGACACCGGTCCCGGAAGCCCGTGCGATCTCGTTGAGGGACGCGCCCAGACCACCCCGGGTGGGGTCGCGCAGCACATGGACGTCCGGAGTGACGGCCAGCATCGCCGCCACCAGATCCGCCAGCGGCGCGCTGTCGCTGGCGATCTCCACCCCGAACTCCAGCCCTTCCCGGACACTCATGATCGCCACGCCGTGCAGCCCGATCGGGCCGCTGACGATGATCGCGTCGCCGGGCCGGGCGCGCTGGGGCCGGATGTCCACCCCGTCGGGCACGAGCCCCACGCCGGCGGTGGTGACGTACACCCCGTCGCCGTGCCCGGACTCCACCACCTTGGTGTCACCCGTGGCGATCGTGACCCCGGCCGTCTCGGCCGCCGCCCCCATGGAGCGCGCGATCCGTTCGACGACCGTCAGCTCCACGCCCTCCTCCAGTACGAAGGCCGCGGAGAGATACGCGGGCACGGCACCGCTCATCGCCAGGTCGTTGACGGTCCCGTTGACCGCGAGGTCGCCGAGGCACCCGCCGGGGAAGAACAGCGGCCGGACCACGTAGGAGTCGGTGGAGAAGGCCAGCCGCGCACCGCCCAGTTCGAGGACGGCGGAGTCGGCGAGACCGGACAGGGTGGCATTGCCGTAGGCGGGGGTGAAGATCTGCTCCATCAGCTCCGCCGACAGCGCACCCCCTCCGCCGTGCCCCATGACCACGACCCCCTGGTCGCGCAGCGGGGCCGGGCAGCTCCAGTTGGCCGGGTCGACCACATCGGCGAGTCGCTCAGGCAACGGGAGCCACCTCCTGCTGCTGCTGCGCCCCGCCGCCGGCCTGCGGCGCCGGGGCGTTCATCCGGCGGTACAGGTAGTAGGCCGCGCAGGCGCCCTCGCTGGAGACCATGGTCGCGCCGAGCGGGGTGCGCGGGGTGCAGGTGGTGCCGAACGCGCCGCACTCGGTCGGCTTGATCAGGCCCTGGAGGACCTCACCGGCACGGCACTCGGCGGGTTCCTCGGTACGGATCCCGCTGACGTCGAAGCGGTGCTCGGCGTCGTACGCGCGGAAGGCGTCGGTCAGCCGCCAGCCGCTGGCCGGGATTCGCCCGATGCCGCGCCAGGACCGGTCGGTGACCTCGAACACCTCCTCGATCATGCGCACCGCTGCCGGGTTGCCCTCCTCGCGCACGGCACGCGGGTAGGCGTTCTCCACCCGGTGCTCACCGCGCTCCAGCTGGCGGACCGCCCGGCGGATGCCCTCCAGGATGTCCAGCGGCTCGAAGCCCGTCACCACCATCGGCACCCGGAACCGCTCGGCCAGCTCCGGATACTCGGCCATCCCCATCACGCTGCACACGTGCCCGGCGGCCAGGAAGCCCTGCACCCGGCACTCGGGCGCCGTCATGATCGCCTCGACGGCCGGGGGGACCCGCACGTGCGACACCAGCAGGCTGAAGTTGGACAGGCCCAGCCGGCGCGCCTGGTGCACGGCCATCGCGTTGGCCGGGGCGGTGGTCTCGAAGCCGATCGCGAAGAACACCACCTCGCGGTCCGGGTTGCGGCGGGCCAGCTCCAGGGCGTCGAGCGGCGAGTACACCACGCGCACGTCGCCGCCCTCGCCCTTGACCCGGAACAGGTCGCGGTCGGTGCCCGGCACCCGCAGCATGTCGCCGAAGGAGCAGAAGATCACCCCGGGCCGCGAGGCGATCTCCAGCGCCTTGTCGATGACCTCCAGCGGCGTGACACAGACAGGGCAGCCGGGGCCGTGGATCAGCTCCACCTGCTCCGGCAGCAGTTGGTCGATGCCGTGCCGGATGATCGAGTGGGTCTGCCCGCCGCACACCTCCATCAGGGCCCACGGCCGGGTGGCGGTGGCGCGGATCTCGTCCAGCAGGCGCCGCGCCAGCTGGGGGTCGTTGAACTCGTCGATGTACTTCACGCCGTTCCCGCCTCCTTCTCGGCCTGCTTCCAGGCGTCCCCGAACTCCTCCTCCAAAAGCCCCAGTTCCTCGAACAGCTTCAGGGAGGCCAGGGCCGACTCCTCGTCCAGACGCTGGAGCGCGAATCCGACGTGCACGATGACGTACTCACCCACCCGCACGTCGGACACGTACTCCAGGCACGCCTGTTTCTGCACTCCGCCGAAGTCGATCAGCCCGGTGAGCGGGTCGGCGGTGTCGTCGATGGCCACGACCTTGCCGGGGACTGCCAGACACATGGGTCACTCCTCCTGTCGTAGGTGCGCCGCGACCAGCAGCTGGCCCAGGGCCAGCCCGCCGTCGTTCGGCGGGACTTCGCCGTGCCGGAGCACCGCGAAACCGTCTTCGGTCAGCAGCCGCGCGCACTCCTCCTCCAGCAGCGCGTTGGCGAACACCCCGCCGCTGAGGGCGACGGTGGCCAGGCCGGTGTCCCGGCGCGCCCGCCGGCAGATCTGTGCCACCGCCCCCGCCACACCGCGGTGGAAGCGGGCCGCGAGCACGGCGGCCGGGGTGCCGCGCCGCAGATCGGCGACCAGCGCGGCCAGCACGGGCGCCGGGTCTAGCCCGCCGGCGAAGGCGTACGCCGAGGTGTCGTCGCCCCACGCCGTGGCGGCCGTCGCCTCCAGCTCCAGCGCGGCCTGCGCCTCGTACCCCGCGCGATGGCACACGCCGACGAGCGACGACACGGCGTCGAAGAGGCGACCCATGCTGGAGGTCGGCACACAGGCCAGACCGCCGCACAACTGCCGTTCGAGCACCGCCAGTTCCTCCGGCGCGCAGGCGGTCACGCACGGCAGGTCGGCGTCCCACGGCAGTCCCGCCGCCCACAGCCGGGCCAGGGCCAGACGGCACGGGTTGGCGACGCCCGCGTCGCCACCGGGCAGCGGGGCGGGGGAGAGGTGGGCGTAGCGCCGGAAACCGGTGTAGTCGGCGAGCAGGATCTCGCCGCCCCAGACGGTGCCGTCGTCGCCGTAGCCCGTGCCGTCGAAGGCGACACCGATCACCGGGGTCGTGCCGTCGAGGCCGTGCTCGGCCATGGCGGAGGCGATGTGCGCGTGGTGGTGCTGGACCAGCACGGGAGCGCGTCCGGCCGGCCGGGAGGCCCACCGTGTCGAGTGGTAGCCGGGGTGCCGGTCGGCGGCGACCAGTTCGGGGCTCACGCCGGTCAGACCCCGCAGGTGCGCGTCCGCCCGCCGGGCCGCCTCCAGGGTGGTCAGATCGCCCATGTCGCCGATGTGCGGCCCGAACCAGGCGTGGTCGCCCGCGCCGAGGCACAGGGCGTTCTTCAGGTCGCCGCCCACGGCGAGCGCGGGCCGCACCGGGACCGGCAGCCGCAGCGGGCGGGGCACATAGCCCCGGGACCGGCGCAGCACCTGCTCGGTACCGTCGGGCCGCACCCGCAGCAGGGAGTCGTCGCAGGGCGAGGCGATGGGCCGGTCGTGGGCGAGCCAGGCGTCGGCCAGCCCGGCGAGCCGGGTCAGCGCCTCGTCGTCGTCCGTGACGATCGGCTCCCCGGAGCGGTTGCCGCTCGTCATGACCAGCACGCGCGGGCCCGGCGGATCACCGGGCAGGCCGAACAGCAGGGTGTGCACGGGCGTGTAGGGCAGCATCACGCCGAGGTGCGGGCTGCCGGGGCAGACGCCGGGCGCCAGGACGTTCGCCTGCGAGCGCCGGCGCAGCAGGACGATGGGGCGCCGAGGGCTGGTGAGGGCGGCCAGCCCGGACGTGGAGACTTCGGCGATCCGCCGTACGTCGTCGAGGTCCGCGCACATCACCGCGAACGGCTTGCCGCCGCGCGCCTTGCGGGTGCGCAGCGTGTCCACGGCCGGTGCGTCGGTGGCGTCGCAGGCCAGGTGATAGCCGCCGAGGCCCTTGACGGCGACGATCCGCCCGGCTGCCAGCAGCGCCCGTGCCGATGCCAGCGCTTCGGCGTCCCGGGCAGGACGGATCCCGCTCCCGGACGTCGGCACCAGGCGCAGCCGGGGACCGCAGCCGGGGCAGGCCACGGGCTGGGCGTGGAAGCGCCGGTCGAGGGGATCGCCGTACTCCCGGGCGCACGCGGCGCACATCGGGAAGCCGGACATGGTCGTGGCCGACCGGTCGTACGGCATGCCCGTGGCGATGGTGAAGCGGGGCCCGCAGTGGGTGCAGGTGACGAACGGGTGCCGGTACCGGCGGTCGGCGGGATCGCCCAGTTCCCGCAGGCAGTCGGCGCAGGTCGCCGTGTCGGGCGGGAGCAGGGTGCTGCCGGGGGAGCGGTCGGTGGAGCGGATGCCGAAAGTGCCGTCGGTCCCGGCGACGGGCAGGTCCTCGACCTCGACGCCGAGCACGGCGGCGAGCGGCGGCGGCTCCTCGGCCAGCCGGTCGCAGAAGGCGGCGACATCGTCCGGCGGGCCCTCCACCTCGATGAGGACGCCGCTCGCCGTGTTGCTCACGAATCCCGCGAGCGTGAGGTCGGTGGCGAGGCGGTGCACGAAGGGGCGGAAGCCCACGCCCTGCACGGTGCCGCACACGGTGACACGACGGCGCACCGCCCGGGTGGCGGGCGCTGTCACGAGAGGAGGCCGGCTTCGGCGTCCTCATGGGTGTGCGTGTGGGTGTGCGGCCGGGGCGCCAGGGGCGGCCGGTGGACAGGGGCTCCGTCCCGGACGGCGAGCACCCGTTCCAGGAGGGTGTCGACGCCGGCGCCGGTGCGGGCGCAGGACCGCACGACCTCCACCCCGGGATTGACCCGCTGCACGTTCGCCTCGAAGGCCGCCTCGTCGAACCCGGCCGGTCCGGCCAGATCGGTCTTGGTCAGCACCACAAGATGGGCGGACCCGAAGGCGGTGGGGTACTTCAGCGGCTTGTCCTCGCCCTCCGTCACCGCCATGAGCACGATCCGCATGCTCTCTCCGAGGTCGTAGGACGCGGGGCAGACGAGATTGCCGACGTTCTCCACGAACAGCAGCGAGGTGCCCCCGGGCAGCCAGCTCTCCACGTGGCCGCGCAGCTGCCGCGCCTCCAGATGGCACAGCCCGTCCGTCAGCAGCTGCTTCACCGGGGCTCCCGAACGGGACAGCCGGTCGGCGTCGTTGTCGGTCGCCAGGTCGGCGGTGAGCGCGGCCACCGGAAGGGTCCGCTCCACCGCCCTGGCCAGCACCCGCCCGAGCAGTTCCGTCTTGCCGCTGCCCGGGCTGGACAGCAGGTTGACCACGCTCACTCCGCGCCGGGCCAACGCGTCACGCAGGTCCGCGGCCAGACCGTCGTTCTTCGCCAGGACGGCCTGAGTGACCTCGTCCACGGAATCGCACATGGGTGCCGCTCCTCGCGGGTCGGTAGGGAAATCGTTCCGCTACCGATCCTCCGCGCCGCCGCTCACCATGCCCGGCAGCCCGGCCGACGACAGGGTGGCGGATTCGTCCGGGCGGCTCAACGGGGGCGTGGCAGCCGGGTCGGCGAGCAGCACCGGCACCATGGTGTGCAGGGCCGCGACGGCCCGTCCGACCGCCTCGCGCACCGTCGCGCTGACGCCCGGGGCGATGTCCTCGTCGGCGAGTGCCCGCAGCTCGGGCTCACAGGCCAGCACCAGGACGCGGGGGAGCGGCTCGTCGCCCAGGTGGGCGGCCAGGGCGAGGACCTTCGCCGGGTCCATGCCGTGCGCCTCGGGCGGGGCGCCCGTCGTGGACCCGCCGGGCGGGTCCGGCTCGATCAGCGACAGCGTGCCCGGCTCGTGCCCCCGTACGGCCGCGTCGACCAGGACGGCCGTGTCGTAGCCGTCGAGCAGCTCGTACGCCAGGTCCATGCCGCGGATGCCGAAGTCCCGCACCCGCACCTCCGGCGGCAGCGGGTGCCGGTCCAGGGCGCGGATCACCTCGGGGCCGAAGGCGTCGTCCGCGAGGAAGATGTTGCCGACGCCCGCCACGAGCAGCCGGGCGCTCATCGCGTGTCTCCGGTCGCCAGCGGCCTGGGGGAGCCGTTCGGGAGCTTGCGGACGAACGCGGACCGCAGCGCGTGGTACGGCGCCTCGGGGTCGAAGAAGACGGCGCGCATCCGGGCGAGTTCGGCCCGCCGGTACTCGGCGAGGGGCCGGTGGAGCTCGTCCGCGTGCCGTGCCGTGGCCTTGGCGGTGATCCGGCGCGGGAGATCCGGATCATCAGCCATGTCGGCGGCCAGGCGCCCCACCTCGGCGGCGAACTCCTCGGGCGCGACCGGCACCAGACGGTTCACCAGTCCGATCCGCTCGGCGGTCGCGGCGCTCACCGGCAGCGCCTCGGCCGTCAGCCGCTCGGCCGTCTCGGCGCCCACCCGGCGGGGCAGCGAGTACGTCCAGTACTCCGACCCGTACAGCCCCATGTTCCGGTAGTGCGGATTGAGGACGCTGCCGGTGCGGCACCAGACCTCGTCGGCGGCCAGGGCGAGCATGACGCCGCCGGCCGCCGCGTTGCCGCCCAGGGCCGCCACCACGATCCGGTCGGTGGTGCGCAGCACCGCCTCGACCAGGTCGTTCATGGCGTTCAGGTTGGACCAGGACTCACCCGCCGGGTCGCTCGACGCCTCGATGACGTTGAGGTGGATGCCGTTGGAGAAGAAGTCGCGGGTGCCGCCGAGCACCAGCACCGAGGTGGGGCGGGTGAGGGCGTACCGCCAGGCGGCGAGCAGTCTGCGGCAGTGGGTGGTGCTCATGGCCCCGCCGGGGAACGAGAAGGTCAGGAAGCCGATGCGGCCGTGCTGCCGGTAGCGGATGTCGGTCCAGGTGGTGCGGCCCGGGGGCAGTTCGAGCGGGGCGGCGATCTCAGGCAGCCAGTACGGGCGGCCGTTCGAACCCGGCATGCCCGGGCTACTGCCGGGCGGGGCCGGGAAGCCGGCGAGCACCGAGGCCGCCGGGCGGCGGAACGGTGCCGGGTCACCGGAGCTCTTGCGGGGCCGCAGCTCCGGGATCCACACCGCGCCGTCCCGGGTGGCCCGGCAGACCGCGCCCGCCCGGGTCGCGAGCAGTTCCCCGGGCTCCCCGCGCAGCCGGTCCTCGGGGTGCCCGCCGTGCAGGAACACCTCCCGGTCGCAGATCTCGTCCCGGACGCCGGGCTGTGAGTCGGCCCCGCGGAGCTTGCGCAGCACCGTCGCCGTGCTGTCGTTCTCCCAGTCGATCCGCCGCTGCTCCTGGCGGAAGAAGTCCCGCCACACCACGTGGATGCCGGGTTCGCTCTGCGGGCGCGGTTTGTACGATCCGTCGGCGTAGCGCCGCACGGCCAGCAGCACGGCGGCCGCGGCGGCGTCCGACACCTCGTTGCGGTACAGGTCGCTCTTGCCTGCCGCCGGCACCGGGAACGAGCCGTCCGCCCACACGTCCCCCGCGTCCATGGCAGCCTCGGCCTGGAGCACCGTCACGCCCCACTCGGACGCCTCCTCGGCGATGGCCCAGTCCAGCGACGACGGCCCCCGGTCCCCGGGCGGCCCCGGGTGCACGATCAGGCAGGTGTGCTCCCGCCACACGTCCTCCGGCAGGGCCGACTTCAGCATCGGGGCGACGATCAGCTCCGGGCACACCTCGGTGACGGCGGCCCGGACCGCGTCGGGGCCGTGCGAGGCGAGCACGACGTCCACGTGGTGCCCCTCGTCCGACAGTTCGGCGAACACACGCTGGGACAGGCTGTTGAACGCGCTGGCGACGAGCAAGATGTCCATGACACGGATGGTCGCCCGTCGGGGGAGGGCCGCGAAGGACCACGGCGGCGTTTCGCGGTCCTCAGCCGCTTCCGGCCGAACGGGTAAGCGGACTCGGCCGAGTTTTGACCGTGCTGCGACGGACTACCGGCTCCCGCCGGATCGGGCACGCCGGACTCGACGAGGTGACGCACCGGACCGGGCACTGAGCGCGCGTTCGGTGCGTGGGGGGTGTGGAACGCTGGGCATGATCGGCCACGGTGCGGCAGCTGTTCGACGCCGTGGTGCGGGAGGGGCTCCGGCTCCTGGTGCAGGCCATCGAGAAGCCGGGGGCGGGCCTGCCGCCGGCGGACGACCCGCCCGTCGACCTCGTCGTCCGGGCGTCCACCGGGTCTCGCCTTGCCCGGGCAGCAGGCCTGACGCACGCTGTTCTTATGGGGACGCAGGACGGCCCTACGCTCATCAACTCCGTCCAGCGGGCCATGCGGCTGCTGGAGGCGGTGAGCGCGCACGAGAACGGCGCGCCGGCCAAGCAGCTGGCGCGTGAGACCGGCCTGCCCCTGGCCACCGCCTACCACCTGCTGCGGACGTTGGTGCACGACGGGTACGTGCGGAAGCTGGACGACGGCGGCTTCGTCCTCGGCGACAAGCTCCAGACCCTCCGGTCCACCGGCCGTGCGCAGGCGCTGCTCAGCCGCGTCCGGCCCAGCCTCGCCGCACTGCGGGACGAGCTCGCGAGCGCCGCCTACCTCACGTTCTACGAGGAGGGCGAGATCCGGGTCGCCGAGATCGTCGACGGCCCCGGCACCCCCCGCGTCGACCTCTGGGTGGGCTTCGAGGACGCGGGGCACGCCACGGCGCTGGGCAAGGCCGTACTGCGGGAAATGGACGAAGAGGCCCGTCAGGACTACCTCTCCCGCCACCACCTCGCCGACCTCACCCCGCGGACGATCACCAGCCTCCCCGAACTGCTCCGGCGGCTGGAGGCCCCGCCCCTGGCCCCGGCCATCACGGACCTGGAGGAGTACGCCCTCGGCACGGTCTGCGTCGCCGTCCCGGTCTACAGCGGGGACACGCTCGGCTCACTCGGTGTCTCGCTGCCGTCGAACCGGCTCTCCCGGCTGCCGGAGATCCGCGAACGGCTGCTTCCGACCGCGAGCCGGGTGACGAGGGGCCTCTCGCTCACTATCTGAAAAACCTCTCCTTGCCCGCGCCTGGGCTCACCCCGTTCTCTGGATGAAACGGACATTCCGAGGGTGCATCCCGAGCCTCGCGCCCCGTTCACAGGTGAGGACTTCGATAAGAACATGAGCCATGCGCGAGACCTTGGTGGCGACCACCGGCCTGCACGGCCCTTCGGCTTCCGAGTGGCCGGTGCCAGGACGCCGGCCCGCAGACGCGCCCTCGCGCAGCTGGCCGCCGGTTCTCCCGTCCTGCCCGCGCTGGTCGTCTTCGTCGTCGTGCTCGCCGGTCTCGCCGAGGGCGCCGGGATGATCTGGCTGCCGCTGCTCGTGGCCGGCCCCGCGCTGGCGGCCACGACCAACGGGCCGCGCGGTGTCTTCTGGGTCGGATTCCTCACCGCGGTGCTCGGCGCCGTGCTCGGGTTCCGGGACGGTGTGCCGGGCCGGGAGCTGACCGCCGTGCTGACGGCCCTGGTGACGGTCACCCTGGCGAGTGGCCTGGCCAGCGTCCTGCGTGGGCGGCGGGAACGGGTGCTCGCGGCCGTCCGCTCGGTCGCGGAGACCGCCCAGCACGCGCTGCTCAAGCCCGTACCGGCGACGGTCGGGCCGTTCCAGGCGGCCGTCCGCTACAGCGCGGCGGCGGCCGAGGCCCGCATCGGCGGGGACCTGTACGCACTGATACCCACCCCGCACGGGGTCCGGCTGATCGTCGGCGATGTGCGCGGCAAGGGGCTGCCCGCCGTGGGAACCGCGGCGCTGGTGCTCGGTGTCTTCCGGGAAGCCGCCCACGACGAGCCCGACCTCCTCGCCGTGGTCGAGCGGATCGAGCGGAGCCTCGCCCGCAACCTCGGGCACGACGACTTCGTCACCGCCGTGGTCGCCGGATACCCGCGGGCCGGGCACCTGGAGGTCGTGAACTGCGGGCACGCGCCTCCGCTGCTGGTCCGTGCCTCCGGGAGCATCAGCGCCGTGGAGCCCCCGCACCCGGCTCCCCCGCTGGGTCTGCGCGCCCTCACCGGTCACACTCCCGCGCTCCGGACGCTGCCCTTCGCCGACGGCGACCAGTTGCTGCTCTACACCGACGGGGTCACCGAGGCCCGCGACGGCGCACGGGCCTTCTATCCGCTCGCGGACGGGCTGGCCCGCCACGTCTCCCATGAGCCCGGGCGCACCCTCGACGCCCTGCACGACGAACTCCTGACCCATGTGGGCGGCCGGTTGCACGACGACGCGGCCCTGCTCCTCATCCGCAAGCAGGCCGCACGCATCACGGAAGCAGACGGCCCTGAAGCGAGCGGCCCCGGCCCTACCGCTCCCGTCCCGGTGCGCGAGGCGAAGTGCCGTTCCTGAGAGCCGCCGCGACCGCCCCGGGTCACGTCTCGCGCAGGTCCTTCACCCGGCGGATCTTGCCGACGGAGCGCTCCAGGGTCTCCGGTTCGACGATCGTCACGTCGGCGGTGATGCCGATGCCGTCCTTGACGCCCTTCGCGATCGTCCCGGCCGCGGCTTCGCACTGCCCGGGACCGGTGCCGGGGCGTGCCTCGACACGCACCGTCATGTGGTCCAGGCGGCCGCGCCGGGTCAGCTGGATCTGGAAGTGCGGGGCGACACCCTGCGTGCGCAGCACGATCTCCTCGATCTGGGTGGGGAAGACGTTCACCCCGCGCAGGATGATCATGTCGTCGCAGCGGCCGGTGATCTTCTGGATGCGGCGGAACGCGGGCCGGGCCGTGCCGGGCAGCAGCCGGGTCAGATCGCGGGTGCGGTAGCGGACGACCGGGAGGGCCTCCTTGGTCAGGGACGTGAAGACCAGCTCCCCCGTCTCGCCCTCGGGCAGCACCTCACCCGTGACCGGGTCGACGACCTCGGGGTAGAAGTGGTCCTCCCACACGTGCAGTCCGTCCTTGGTCTCCACGCACTCCTGGGCGACGCCGGGCCCGATCACCTCGGACAGGCCGTATATGTCGACGGCGTGGATGCCCATCCGCTCCTCGATCTCGCGGCGCATCTCCTCCGTCCACGGCTCGGCACCGAAGATGCCCACCCGCAGACCGCTGCCGCGCGGGTCGATGCCCTGCCGTTCGAACTCGTCGAGCAGGGTGAGCATGTAGGACGGGGTGACCATGATGATCTCGGGCCGGAAGTCCTGGATGATCTGCACCTGGCGCGCGGTCATGCCCCCGGAGGCCGGGATCACCAGACAGCCGGCGCGCTCCGCGCCGTAGTGCGCGCCCAGGCCGCCGGTGAACAGCCCGTACCCGTAGGAGATGTGCACCTTGTGGCCCGGGCGGCCGCCGGCGGCGCGGATCGAGCGGGCGACGAGGTCCGCCCACATCGACAGGTCGTTCTCCGTGTAGCCGACCACCGTGGGGCGGCCGGTGGTGCCGCTGGAGGCGTGCACGCGGCGCACCCGGTCCATGGGGACGGCGAACATGCCGAACGGGTAGGTGTCCCTCAGATCGGCCTTCGTGGTGAAGGGGAAGCGGGACAGGTCCTCCAGCGAGCGGCAGTCGTCGGGGGAGACCCCGGCCGCGTCGAACTTCTGCCGGTAGGCCTCCACGTTGTCGTAGGCATGCCGCAGGCTCCGGCGCAGGCGGTCGAGCTGGAGCTTCCGCAACTGCTCGCGTGTCAGGCGCTCGCCGTCGTCGAGCAGGTCGTGGGGGAGGGGCTCGCCGCGCCGCTGCTCTCCCGGCTCCGGCACCGGCGCCCGGGAGGGGGTGGTCTCGCTGGTCATTCGGGACTCCTCCGGCCTCGTGCAGCCGATGCTACGGCTGCGGCCCGGAAATTCTCCTGGCCCGACCGAACATCTACCACGGCACCCGTGCCTGTTCTATGATGAACCGAACGAATGGTCGGTTGGGAAGTGAGACGGATGGACACGACACGCTCCAGCCCCGCGGGGACGGACGGCGCCGAGCCGGATCTCCAGCAGCACTTCGACGCGACGATCGCGCGGGACCAGCGGATCGAGCCGCGTGACTGGATGCCGGAGGGCTACCGCAAGACACTGATCCGCCAGATCGCGCAGCACGCGCACTCGGAGATCATCGGCATGCAGCCGGAGGGCGAGTGGATCACGCGCGCCCCGTCGCTGCGCCGCAAGGCCATTCTGTTCGCGAAGGTCCAGGACGAGGCCGGGCACGGGCTGTACCTCTACTCGGCGGCGGAGACGCTGGGCGCCGACCGCGCCGATCTGACCGGGCGGCTGATCGAGGGCCGCCAGAAGTACTCCTCGATCTTCAACTACCCGACGCTGAGTTTCGCGGACGTCGGGGTGATCGGCTGGTTCGTGGACGGCGCCGCGATCTGCAACCAGGTGCCGCTGTGCCGCTCCTCGTACGGGCCGTACGCACGCGCCATGGTGCGGATCTGCAAGGAGGAGTCCTTCCACCAGCGGCAGGGCTACGAGCTGCTGATGACGATGATGCGCGGCACCCCCGAGCAGCGCGAGATGGTGCAGGACGCCGTGAACCGCTGGTGGTGGCCGTCGCTGATGATGTTCGGCCCGCCCGACGACGCCTCGCCCAACTCGGCGCAGTCCATGGCCTGGAAGATCAAGCGGCACAGCAACGACGAACTGCGCCGGCGCTTCGTCGACATGACCGTCCCGCAGGCCGAGAAGCTCGGCGTGACGCTCCCCGACCCGGAGCTGCGCTGGAACGAGGAGCGGGGCCACCACGACTTCGGCACGCCCGACTGGGACGAGCTGATGCGGGTCATCAAGGGCGACGGCCCGTGCAACGACCAGCGGATGGAACGGCGCCGCACGGCCCACGAGGAGGGCGCCTGGGTACGCGAGGCGGCCACCGCCCACGCGGCCAAGCAGGCGGCCCGCGAGCGGAAGGGAGCGGTGGCATGACCGCCGACAAGCAGGACTGGCCGCTGTACGAGGTGTTCGTGCGCGGCAAGCGCGGGCTGAACCACGTCCACGTGGGATCGCTGCACGCCGCCGACGACCGCATGGCGCTCACCCACGCCCGCGACCTGTACACCCGCCGCAACGAGGGCGTGTCGATCTGGGTCGTGCGCTCCGAGCACATCGCCGCCTCCACCCGCGACGAGAAGGACCCCTTCTTCGAGCCCAGCGCCGACAAGGTCTACCGGCACCCGACCTTCTACGACATCCCCGACGACGTCCCCCACATCTGAAGGAGAGGGCATGAGCGACGACCACGTCTACCTGACCCTCGCCGAGGGACATGAGGACGACACCCGCTGGGCCTACGGCACCGGCTTCGAGGACCCCCTGCACGGCGTCGACACCGCCGTGCCCGAGGGAGTGGACGCCGGTGAACTGGCCGCCCTCTGCGTGACCTTGGCCGACGACGCCCTGGTCGCCGCCCAGCGGCTCGCCGAGTGGACCACCCGCGCCCCCGAGCTGGAGGAGGAGGTGGCGCTGGCCAACATCGGGCTCGACCTGCTCGGCCAGGCCCGTCTGCTGTACTCCCGCGCGGGCCAGGCCGACGGCACCGGCCGCGACGAGGACGCCTACGCCTACTTCCGTGACGCCGGCGACTTCCGCAACGTACGCCTGGCCGAACTCCCCAACGGCGACTTCGCGTTCTCCGTCGTGCGGCTGCTGGTGTTCGCCAGCTGGCGCCTCGCGCACTTCGAGCGGCTCACCGCGCACCGCGACCCGGTGCTCGCGGCGATCGCCGCCAAGGGCGTGAAGGAACTGGCGTACCACCGCCAGTACGCGGCCGAGTGGGCCGTGCGCCTCGGCGACGGCACCGAGGAGTCGCACCGCCGGACGCGCAAGGCGCAGGAACAGGTGGCGCCCTACCTGGGCGAGCTGTTCACGGCGTACGACGTCCGCGACGAGGTCGTCGCCGTCCTGCGCCAGGTCACCGAGGCGGCAGGACTGCCCATGCCCGTCTACCGGCCGCTGCCCGGCTCGGGCCGCGCCGGGGAACACACCGAGCATCTCGCCCCGCTGCTGGCCGAGTTGCAGGGCGTGGCCCGCGCTCACCCGGAGGCGACATGGTGACGGCACTCCTGGACGCGCGACGGGCCCGGCGTATCGCCGAGCAGGTACCCGACCCCGAACTGCCCATGCTCACGCTGGCCGACCTCGGAGTGCTGCGCGAGGTGGCCCTGACCCCGGACGGCACGGTCGTCGCCGACCTGACCCCGACCTACTCGGGCTGCCCGGCGATGGCGGAGATGCGCGCCGGCGTGGCAGCCCGGCTGCGCGAGGCGGGGTACGCGCGCGTGGAGATCCGCACCGTCCTCGACCCGCCGTGGAGCAGTGACTGGATCACGGCGGCCGGCCGGCGCAAGCTCGCCGAGCACGGCATCGCCCCGCCCGGCGCCGCGCCCGCACGCCCCGCCGGCCCGGTCCCGCTCGTGCTGTCGCCGGCCCGCCGCTCGGTGCCCTGCCCCCGCTGCGGTCACCCCGACACCGAGGAGACCTCCCGCTTCGGCGCCACGTCCTGCAAGTCCCTGTGGCGCTGCCTCGCCTGCCGCGAGCCGTTCGAGTACGTCAAGGAGATCTGATGGAGGACCTGATGGAGCCGGCCCCCGCCCCGGCGGCACGCCCGCCTGCCCGCCGACGTCCGGTCTTCCACCCCCTGCGGGTCGCCGCCGTGCAGCCGCTGTGCGAGGACGCGGCAGCTGTGAGCTTCGACATCCCGGCCGAGCTGGCCGAGGAGTTCACCTTCGCGCCCGGCCAGTCGCTCACCCTGCGCCGCGACATCGACGGCCGGGACGAGCGCCGCTCCTACTCGATCTGCGCACCCGCCGGCACAGCGCCGCGCATCGGCGTCCGGGTGGTGCCGGGCGGCCTGTTCTCCTCCTGGCTGGTGCACGACGTACGTCCCGGCGACACCGTCGAGGTGATGGCACCCACCGGCGCCTTCACGCCCGACCTCACCACCCACGGCCACCACGTCCTGATCGCCGCCGGTTCCGGCATCACGCCCATGGTCTCCATCGCCGAGTCCGTCCTGGCCGCAGACTCCCGCTCGCGCGTCACCCTCCTCTACGGCAACCGCCGCACCGGCACGGTGATGTTCGCCGACGAACTCGCCGACCTGAAGGACCTCTACCCGACGCGGTTCCAGCTCGCCCACGTCCTCTCCCGCGAGCCCCGCGAGGCCGAGGTGCTCTCCGGCCGCCTCGACGCCGAGCGGCTGGCCGCCCTCGTCGACGCGCTGGTCGACGTGGAGTCCGCCGACCACTGGTGGCTGTGCGGCCCGCACGGCATGGTCCGCGCCGCCCAGCAGGTCCTGACCGGCCTCGGCGTGCCCGCCGACCGCGTCCACCAGGAGCTCTTCTACGCCGACGACGAGCCCGTCCGCGAGGTCCAGCACACCGAGGCGGGTCCCACCGGCCCGGTCAGCCAGGTCACCGTCACCCTCGACGGCCGCTCCACCACGTCCCCCCTGCCCCGCGACCGCAGCATCCTCGAAGGCGCCCAGCAGACCCGCCCCGACCTGCCCTTCGCCTGCAAGGGCGGAGTCTGCGGCACCTGCCGCGCCCAGGTCACCGACGGCAAGGCGGAGATGCGCCGCAACTTCGCCCTCGAACCGTCCGAGGTCGACGCGGGCTACGTCCTCACCTGCCAGTCGTTCCCGGTGTCCGAGGCGTTGACGGTGGACTTCGACACCTGACCACCCGACCGGCACGCCAGCCTGCGTCCCCAGCCCTGGCCCGGAGCTTCGACGAAGCGGTGGGTCAGTACGCACAGGGGCAACAGGAGGGCGAAGAAAGCCACTTCGAGCACGGCGTCGTCGTCACGCCTGCGGCCGACGGTGCCGTCGATCACCGCCAGCAGCACCGGATGCACCAGATAGACCGAGTAGCTGATCGCCCCCAGACCGGTCAGCAGCCGCGGTACGCGCCGGTGGCGCCGCGCCAGTCCGGCCGCGAAGGTGAGCACGGCCAGCAGGAACGCCACGATCCAGCCGCGCCGTGTGAAGTGGTGGCCGTCGCCGTACCGGTAGGCACTCCCCACGGCACAGGCGATCACCAGGACGGCGCTGCCCCCTGCGCCGTGCCAGGTGCTCTGCCCCCGCTCGGCACGGTGGACCGCGGTACCCAGGAACATGACGGCGAGGATCACCAGTCCCTCCCACAGAGGGACCGTGCCATTGAACGGAACCAGGACGAGTGCGAGTACGCCGCCCAGCACACCCCCGAACACCCGCACCGCGGGTGAGCCGGAGCTCGCACAGCACAGGGCGACCCCCATGGCGATCGACGCGAAGGTGATCAGCGGGCCGGTGCCGGTCAGTCCGGACAGGGCGGAGACCGGCAGCACGGCCCCCGCCGTCGCGCTCACCACGGCCAGCACGGCCAGGACGACCGCGACCGCGGCGGACCGCCGGTGCAGCCGGACCGTGAAGAGGGCGACGACCAGCAGGTAGAAGCACATCTCGTACGAGAGCGTCCAGAGGACGAGCAGGACATTGGGTGTCCCCAGCAGCTCCTGGAGCATGGTGGCGTGGGCCACGGCCACGGCGACAGCGCTCTGCGAGCCGAAGCCGCGCAGCTCCGCGAGACCCAGGAAGTCGACGGCGAGCAACACCGTGACGACGACCGCCCACAGCGGGTACACCCGGAAGACCCGACCGATCCAGAACGCCCGCACGCAGCCCCGGCGTTCCAGGGATGCCGGGATGATGTAGCCGCTGACCAGGAAGAACACCATGATGCCGTAGCGGCTGGTGTTGAACTGCGGCATCAGCTCCGCCCGGAAGTCCGGCATGAAGGTGTGGGACGAGTGGTCGAACACCACGACGAGCGCGGCGAGGCCGCGCAACGCGTCGAGCCAGCCCAGCCGCCGGCTCACCGGTCGCAGGGCTTGACCTCGTAGTGCTCGATCTCGTCCTTGGACACCGGCTCGCCCCAGGAGTTGTCGATCACCAGCGTGCTGCCCCGGCGCAGAGTGACCGGCCAGCTGCGGATCGGATCGCCCGCAGCGGTGAGAACCATGACCCGGGGGACACCCCACGAGCTGCACACGTCCTCGCGAGCGACCACGTTCACCTTGATGCCCCACGGGCGCACGCGCTCGGCCAGCGCCAGCTGGGCGTCAATGCCGAAGCTCGGATCCCTGACGGTGATTTCGACACTGCCGTCGTCGTGGCGCTCCGCCGCGTACGCGCCCGCGTCCGCCGGCGAACCGGGCACCACCACCGTCGCCGTCCACGCCGCCGCGCAGGCCGCCGTGACCACGGCGATCCGGCGCGGAGTGAACCGGCGGAGCACGGAAGTCCTCGCCCGGCCCCCGGTCGTGCGGGCCGGGGTCTCGCGCAGCTCGATCTCCCTCTTCAGCTCACCGAGCAGCCGGTCCTCGAACGTCGTCCTCGTGCTCATGCTTCCCCCCTTGCCACGTACACCAGCGATGCCTCCGGCGTCTGCGCGGCGCGGCAGTGCGTCTCCTCGCGCAGTGCCTTGCGCGCCCGGTGCAGCCGGACCCGGGCCGTGACCTGGCGGATGCCCAGTGCGGCCGCGGCCTCGGTGACCGTGAGCTGGTCGACCGCGATCAGTTCCATGACGGCCCGCTCGCCCTCGGGGAGCCGCGCCAGCGCGGCCAGCACCCGTCGCCCGGGGCTCTCCGCGTCGAGCTTGTCCTCGATGCGGGCGATGTCGTCCGGCTCCAGCAACCGGCGCCCGGAGATGCGCCGGTCGCGCTCGGTCTCCCGGGCGACCCGGCGGCGCTCCGACGACACGACGTTGCGCGCGATGCCGTACAGCCAGGCGGTCTCGCTGCCGAGGTGCGGGCGGTAGGTCCCGGCCGAGTCGAGGACCGCGAGGAAGATCTC
The DNA here is from genome assembly GCF_000725785.1 of Streptomyces flavovariabilis. Taxonomy (NCBI): domain Bacteria; kingdom Bacillati; phylum Actinomycetota; class Actinomycetes; order Kitasatosporales; family Streptomycetaceae; genus Streptomyces; species Streptomyces flavovariabilis. Next base: position 26,308 of record NZ_JNXD01000024.1, read on the forward strand.
GGCCGTCAGGTCGGCCGCCGTGTGCGGATCGTCGACCCGCCGGGCCACGAAGCGCAGCACCGCGTCGACGTGACGCCGGTAGAACTCCTCGAAGAGCCCCGGATCACCGACCGCCGCAGCGGGCCCACCCCGTAACCGTTCCGCGTCGTCCACGAACGTCCCCTCCTCGTCGACAGGTGCCTGTCACTTGTTCTTGGAACGGGGCGCGCAAAGCGTTACAGGATGTGCCGGCCTTCCGCCCTAGCCGGCGCGCAGTACCCGCAACGCCGTGAGGGCGACATGGAGTTCGGTGCGGCGTTCGCCGGATTCCAGGTCGGTGTCGAGGAGGCGTTCGATGGTGCGCAGGCGCTGGTACATGGTCTCCCTCGACAGGCCGCCGCGACGGGCCGCCGTGGTCTTGTTGCCGGCGGCGTCGAGGTAGTGGCCCAGGGTCGTCAGCAGGTCGGTGCCATGCCGGGTGTCGTGGTCGATGAGCCGGCCGAGCCGGCGTTCCGTGTAGTCCTGGATCCGGGTGTCCTCGCGCAGCGTGTACAGCAGCCGGCGCAGGTCGATGTCCGGCAGCTCGTGGAAGGAACGGTCCGCCGGGAGGCTCTGGCCGGGCGGGGTGGCCTCTATGACCCGGGCCGCCTCCCGGAACGAGCGTGCGGTGTCGGCGAGATCCGCCACCTCCGAGCCGACTCCGACGATCGCCTCCGGCGCCAGGGCCAGTGCGGTGCGGCTCAGCCGTTCGGCCACGGGCCGCCAGGGCTGGGCAGGGCGCAGGGCCAGCAGCACGCCGAGGCGGCCGTGGGACAGCTCGCCGACGAGGGCCGGGACTCCGGCCGACCTCAGCTCCCGGTGCAGCCGGGTCTCCGGCTCGGCGCCTTCCCCGCCGGGGCCCAGGTCCACGAGGATCGCCAGGAAGACGCCGGCCTCGGTAGGAAGGCCCAGCGCGGCGCAGCGGGCGTGGACGTCCTCGGCGGAATGGTGGCGCTGCTCCGCCAGCTCCCGCAGGACGCTGCGGTGGGCCGTGCGCTCCCACAGCGTGGAGTGGATGAGCCGGGCCACGGTCAGGGCCATCGCCGTCCGCTCCAGGACGGTGATGTGCTCCGGCTCGAAAGCCGGCCCGTCCGCGGGCAGCATGGCCAGACGGCCCCAGCGTTCGCCCTGGTAGGAGACGGGCGCGGTGAGCCAGCCCTCCGGACCGGCCACCTCGGTGTGGTCGCCGGGTGCGGCCGCCCGGGAACGCCGCTCCCAGTCCCCGAGCGCCTCCTCCACCGTGCTCCCCGAGGGCTCGCAGATCAGTGCCTGGTGCACCAGGTTCTCCAGCACGACCGTCCGGCCGCTCATCTCCGCCGCCGCGCGCACCACGTCCTCCGGCCCCGCCCCGCGCAACGTCAGAGCCGTGAACGCCTCGTGGATCCGCTGGGTCCGCCGCATCGCGTCGGCCTGGTTGCCGAGGATCAGCGCGTGCACGACCTGCGTCACCTCCAGGAAGTTCACGTCCCGGGCGAGGGTGACCAGGGGGAGCCCCCGGGCCCTGCATGCCTGCACGAGGGCATCGGGAGGCCGGTGATAGCGGCGTACGAGTTCGATGACCAGGGCGGCCGCTCCCACCTCGGTCAGTTCGTCGACGTAACGGCGCACACCCGCGGCGTCCTCGGGCAGGGGCATGCCCGTGGTCAGGACCAGCTCGCCGCCCTTGAGGAAGGAGGCCGGGTCCGTCAGCTCGGTGATGTGCACCCAGCGCACCGGCCGGTCCAGCGCGGTCAGACCCGTGACGACCTGGGGCTGTCCGGCGGCCAGGACCGGCAGGGCGAGGACATCGGCGAGGGTGGGTGCGCGACCGGCCGGGGCGGGGCCCCGGCCGACCGTCGGGGGGTGATCTTTCACGGTGCCTCCCTGCGTGCCCGGTCACTCTGACAAGCGGGGCTGACCTGCGCAAGAGCTGGCCACGGGAGGGACAGGCGGTGCCGGGGAGGTTCGGTGGCTGACACAACGTCCGAACAACGGGTTCCGGCTGGACAGATCAGGCGTTGTCGCGTTTCGCGGCGGCTTGGATGCTCGGACACCGGAGCTGAGCCAACCAACCACACCTCGTCGTACGGCCAGGAGACACCATGACCGCACTGTCGCCGCACCTTCGCCAGGCCACGCCCGTCGTGGCGGCCCGGGGCGAGGGCGTCCACCTCTACGGTGAGGACGGCCGCCGCTACCTCGACTTCACCGCCGGCATCGGCGTCACCAGCACCGGGCACTGCCACCCCAAGGTCGTGGCGGCGGCGCAGGAGCAGGTGGGCACGCTGATCCACGGCCAGTACACCACCGTGATGCACCAGCCGCTGCGCCGCCTGGTCGACAAGCTGGGCGAGGTGCTGCCGGCCGGCCTGGACAGCCTCTTCTTCACCAACTCCGGCAGCGAGGCCGTCGAGGCGGCGCTGCGGCTGGCCCGCCAGGCCACCGGCCGGCCGAACGTCATCGTCTGCCACGGCGGCTTTCACGGCCGTACCGTCGCCGCCGCCTCCATGACCACCTCCGGCACCCGCTTCCGGTCCGGGTTCTCACCGCTGATGAGCGGCGTGGTCGTCACCCCCTTCCCGACGGCCTTCCGCTACGGCTGGGACGAGGAGACCGCCACCCGCTTCGCCCTGAAGGAACTCGACTACACCCTCCAGACGATCTCGTCGCCCGCCGACACGGCCGCGATCATCGTCGAGCCGGTCCTCGGCGAGGGCGGCTACGTCCCCGCGAACCGCGCCTTCATCGAGGGGCTGCGCGAGCGGGCGGACCGGCACGGCTTCCTGCTGATCTTCGACGAGGTGCAGACCGGCGTCGGCCGCACCGGACGCTTCTGGGGCCACGACCACTTCGGCGTCACCCCGGACATCCTCGTCACCGCCAAGGGGCTGGCCAGCGGCTTCCCCCTCTCCGGCATCGCCGCCTCCGAGGAGCTGATGGCCAAGGCGTGGCCCGGCTCGCAGGGCGGCACGTACGGCGCCAACGCCGTCGCCTGCGCCGCCGCCTGCGCGACGCTGGACGTCGTCCGCGACGAGAAGCTCGTCGAGAACGCCGAGGCGATGGGCAAGCGGCTCCGCCAGGGCCTGGAGGCCGTGGCCGACCGGACCCCGGGCATCGGCGACGTCCGCGGCCTCGGCCTCATGCTCGCCACCGAGTTCGTCACCGAGGACGGCAGCCCCGACCCCGAGACCGCCGCCCGCGTGCAGCGCGCCGCGATCGACGAAGGCCTGCTTCTGCTGCTGTGCGGCGCCTCGAACCAGGTCGTCCGTATGATCCCGGCGCTCGTGATCGACGAGGCGGGCGTCGACGAGGGCCTCCAGGCGTGGGCGAACGCCGTGGAGGCCGGTGCCTCGGGAGCGGCGGAGCGATGACGACAGCCACCCGCGACCTGGCGGGTCTGACGGACCGCATCGCCGAGATCGCGCCCGGCCTGCGGGTGGAGACAGGTCCGGGGGCCACGGGTCCTTACGCCTACGACGCCTCGAACTACCGTGTGCTGCCGCGCGCCGTGGCCTTCCCGCGCACCGCCGACGACGTGGTCGCGGTGCTGCGGGCCTGCCGTGAGGCGCGCATCCCGGTCACGGCCCGGGGCGGCGGCACCAGCATGGCGGGCAATGCCGTCGGGCCTGGTGTGGTCCTGGACTTCTCCCGGTACATGAACCGGATCCTGGACCTCGACGAGGAGGCGCGCACCGCGCGGATCGAGGCCGGTGTCGTCCTCGACGCGCTGCGCAGCGCGACCGCCCTGCACGGGCTCGACTTCGGTCCGGATCCGTCCTCGCACAGCCGCTGCACCCTCGGCGGCATGATCGGCAACGACGCGTGCGGCAACCGGTCGGTGCGCGACGGGCGGACCAGCGGCCACGTCGAGGCCCTGGAGATCGTGACGGCGGACGGCGTGCGGGCCGTCGCCGACCACTCCGGGCTGCGTGCCGCAGAGCCGGGCGACGCAGAGGCTGTGCGGCGCGTCGCCCGGCTCGAAGCCGGCCTCAGGCGGCTGGTCGAGGACAACCTGGCGCTGATCCGGACCGAGCTGGGCCGCATCCCGCGCCAGGTCTCCGGCTACCAGCTGCAGCACCTGCTGCCCGAGAACGGCTTCGACATGGCCCGCGCGCTCGTGGGCACCGAAGGCACCTGTGCGGTCGTCACCGCAGCGACGGTCCGCCTGGTGGCGACCGCACAGGCATCCACACTGCTCACGCTCGGCTACGAGGATGTGGTCCAGGCGGCCGAGGACGTGCCGGAGATCCTGCGCTTCGCGCCCAGCGCGGTCGAAGGCATGGACGAGGCGATCGTGGCCACCATGCGCGCCCGCCGCGGCCCGGACTCCGTCACCGGCCTGCCCGAGGGGCGGGCCTGGTTGTATGTCGAATTCGAAGGTGACGACCAGGTCGCGGTCGACGCCCGGGCCGCTGAGCTGCTGGATGTGCTCAAGGCCCGGGGGCGGATGACCGGCGGCCGGGTCGTAGAGAGCCCGGCCGAGCGGCGTTCGCTGTGGCGGGTGCGTGAGGACGGGGCCGGTCTGGCCGCCCGGCTGGTGGACGGCGGGGAGTCCTGGCCGGGCTGGGAGGACGCCGCCGTCGCACCCGAGAACCTCGCCGCCTACCTGCGCGACTTCCGCAAGCTGCTGACCACCCACGACCTGACCGGCGTGCTGTATGGGCACTTCGGCGCGGGATGCGTCCACGTACGCATCGACTTCGACCCGGCCACCGAGGCCGGGCGGGCGGTCATGCGCCGCTTCCTGACCGAGGCCGCAGCGCTGGTCGTCGAGCACGGCGGCACGCTGTCCGGTGAGCACGGTGACGGCCGGGCGCGCAGCGAGCTGCTGAAGGTGATGTACAGCCACCGCATGATCGCCGCGTTCGCCGCGGTCAAGCGGGTCTTCGACCCCGACGGGCTGCTCAACCCCGGCGTCATCATCGACCCGGCCCCGCTGGACACCGACCTCGCACTGCGCGAACTACCGCTGGTGGAGACGACGTTCGGCTTCCCGCACGACAAGGACGGCTTCGCCGGTGCCGTGCGCCGCTGTGTCGGGGTCGGCCGCTGCCGCTCGGATGCGGGCGGGGTGATGTGCCCCAGCTACCGGGCCACGGGCGAGGAGAACGACTCCACCCGCGGCCGGTCCCGCATGCTCCAGGAAATGGTCCGCGGCGAAGCAGTCACCGACGGCTGGCGCTCGACCGAGGTCAAGGACGCCCTCGATCTGTGCCTGTCCTGCAAGGCGTGCTCCAGCGACTGTCCGGTCGGCGTGGACATGGCCACCTACAAGGCGGAGTTCCTCCACCAGCACTACAAGGGCCGCCTGCGCCCGCGTTCCCACTACTCGCTCGGCTGGCTGCCCAGGACCTCCGCCCTGGCCGGATACGCCGCCCGGCCGGTCAACGCACTGCTGCGCGGGCCGGTCGGCAGGCTCCTCGCCCGTCTCGGCGGCGTCACGACGAAGCGCACGATCCCCGCCTTCGCCTCCCGCCGCACCCTGCGCAGGACTCTGCGCGCCGCCCGGACCGCGGAGCCGGCGAAGGCCGTGCTCTTCGTCGACAGCTTCACCCGCGCCTTCCGCCCCCAGGTCGCGGGAGCGGCGAGCCGTGTGCTCGCAGACGCCGGTATTTCCTGCGCGCCGCAGGACGGACTGTGCTGCGGGCTGACCTGGGTCAGCACCGGACAGCTGAACGTCGCCCGCAAGATCATGGCCCGCACGGTCGCCGCGCTCGACGACGGTGACGACCGGCCGATCATCGTGGCCGAGCCGAGCTGCGCCGCCGCGCTGAAGCGGGACGTCCCCGAACTGCTCGGTACCGAGGCCGCCCAGCGCGTGGCGAGCCGTGTCCACACCTTCACCGGGGCTCTCACCGATCTCGCCGACCAGGACTGGTGCCCGCCGCCCCTGCCCGAGAACATCGTGCTCCAGACCCACTGCCACGAGTACGCCACCTTCAAGGGCCGCCGCCCCGCCGACCTGCTGCGCCGCCTCGGCGTAGGCACGGTCGACGAGGCCGAGGGATGCTGCGGACTCGCCGGCAACTTCGGCTTCGAGGCGGAGCACTACGACACCTCGATGGCCGTCGCGGACCTGGCCCTCAAGCCGCGCCTCGACGCCCTCGGCGGGCGGCCCGTGGTCGCCGACGGTTTCAGCTGCGCCACTCAGATCGACCACCTCGCCGGTGACCAGGGCACCCGCGCCCTGCACCTCGCGGAACTCCTCGACCCCGCCGCCGATCAACCAGGAGAGACATCATGACCGAGGTACTGAACCAGTTGTTCATCGGCGGTGCCTGGGTGGACGCCGCGGACGGCGCCACCATGCCCGTCGACGACCCCGCCACCGGCGAGATCCTCTGCCACGTCGCCGACGCCGGCGCGAAGGACGCCCGGCTCGCGGAGGAGACGGCCGTCCAGGCCCAGGCGGAGTGGGCCCGTACGGCACCCCGGGCGCGCAGCGAGATCCTGCGCCGCGCGCACGAGATCATCCTGGAACGCACCGACGAACTCGCGCACCTGATGACCTCCGAGATGGGCAAGCCGCTCGCCGAGGCCAGGGGAGAGGTGGCGTACGCCGCCGAGTTCTTCCGCTGGTTCTCCGAGGAGGCCGTGCGCATCGACGGCGGCTACGGCACGCTGCCCGACGGCCGCAACCGCATGCTGCTCTCCCGCCGCCCGGTCGGCCCCTGCCTGCTGATCACGCCGTGGAACTTCCCGCTGGCCATGGGGACGCGCAAGATCGGCCCGGCCATCGCGGCGGGCTGCACCATGATTCTCAAGCCCGCCCCGCAGACCCCGCTGTCCAGCCTCGCCCTCGCCGGGATCCTGAAGGAGGCGGGACTGCCGGACGGCGTCCTGAACGTCGTCACCACGTCGCGCGCCGCAGAGGTGTGCGAGCCGCTGCTGCGCGGCGGCCGGATCCGCAAGCTGTCCTTCACCGGCTCCACGGCCGTCGGCCGGCTGCTGCTCGCCCAGTGCGCCGACACCGTCGTACGCACCTCGATGGAGCTGGGCGGCAACGCCCCGTTCATCGTCTTCGACGACGCCGACCTGGACGTGGCCGTGGACGGTGCCATGATCGCCAAGATGCGCAACATGGGCGAGGCCTGCACCGCCGCGAACCGCTTCTTCGTGCACCGGTCGGTCGCCGGCGAGTTCGGGCGGCGGCTCGCCGGGCGGATGGGTGCGCTCGTGGTGGGCCCCGGCACCCGCAGCGGTGTCGACGTCGGCCCGCTGATCGACGCCACCGGACGCGCCAAGGTGGAGGAGCTGGTCGCCGACGCGGTGGAACGCGGCGCCCAGGTGCTCGTCGGCGGGCGCACTCCGGAAGGGCCCGGCTGTTTCTACCCGCCGACCGTGCTCGCGGATGTCTCTCCCGAGAGCCGTCTGATGGACACGGAGATCTTCGGGCCGGTCGCCGCGATCCTCACCTTCGACGACGAGGACGAGGTCCTGCGCCGGGCGAACGACACGCCCTGGGGTCTGGTCGGTTACGTGTTCACCCAGGGGCTGGACCGCGGGCTGCGCGTCAGCGAGGCTCTGGAAGTGGGCATGGTGGGCCTGAACACCGGCCTCGTCTCCAACCCGGCCGCGCCGTTCGGCGGCGTCAAGCAGTCCGGGCTCGGCCGTGAGGGCGGCCGGGTGGGGATCGATGAGTTCCTGGAGTACCAGTACGTCGCGGTGCCCGTGCGATGACCGGGTTTCCGTCCTGACACACGCACCATCGCGCACCGCGCGGGAAGCCCCCGCGTAACCGGCCCGCTCCCCCCGGGCCGCACGCGGGCCGCCCCGTGCCCGGCCTCCCCCCCCGGCCGGGCACGGGGCACACGGCCGACACGCCGGGCGCACCGGCGGCGGCGACCCCATGACATCGGAGAAGAGCACCATGGCGAGTCCCACCTCCGGCCAGGACGACTTCTGGGAGCACGTCCGCGCGGCCTACCCGGAGCAGCAGCCCCTGCTCACCTGAACAACGCGGCGGTCAGCCCGCCACCCCTGGTCGTCGAGCAGGTGACGATCGACGCCTACCGGCTGGTCAACCGGAACCCCGACCGCACCATGTGGAGCAACCTCGACCTCGCGCTCCCCGAGGCCAAGGCGGAACTCGCCCAGCTGATCGACTGCGACCCCGGCGAGATCGCGCTGAACCGGAACTCCACCGAGGGCCTGTGCACGGCGATCTTCGGTATCCCGCTGGCCGCCGGCGACCAGGTCGTGGTCTCGCACTGGGACTACCCGAGCGTGCGCGCCGCCTGGTTACAGCGGCAGGAACGCGAGGGTGTCGAGGTCGTCACCGCCGACTACGACCTCATGGACAGCGACGACGAGATCGTCGAGGCGTACGCGGCGGTCCTGACACCGCGCACCCGTGTCCTTCAGATCACCCACATGTCCCACTGGACGGGGCGGGTCGTGCCGGCGAAGAGGCTGTGCCGGCTGGCGAGGGACAGCGGGACGCTCACCGTGGTGGACGGCGCCCAGACCTTCGCGCAGATGCCGGTGAGCTTCCGTGACCTGGACTGCGACTTCTTCGTCACCAGCCTCCACAAGTGGATGGGCGCGCCGGTCGGCAACGGCATGCTGGTCGTCAGGGAGGGAGTCATCGACCGTACGTGGCCCCTGCTGGCCCCCTTCGATCCGCCGCCGCTGCGCGTCGACAAGTTCGACCACTGGAACCTCGGTACGTACAACTCGGCCCTGCAGGCCGGCATCCTGCCGGCGGCGCGCTTCCACCGGGAGATCGGGGCCCGGGCCGTCCACGCGCGGGTACGGGAGCTGACCCGGTACTGGGTGGAGCGCGCCGCCGCGATCCCGGGTTCAGGCTGCACACACCGCTGGACACGGAGACCCTCGGCGCGGTGAGCCTCTTCTCCGTCGACGGCCTGGACGCCAGAGCCGTGGAGCAGGAGCTCCGGGACGCGCACCAGGTGCATGTGAAGTAACGGGAGGTGCGGCACCTCAGCGGCATGCGCGTGTCGCCCCACATCTACATGCGCGAGAGCGAGCTCGACCGCTTTGTGGACGCTCTCGCGGAAGTGGTGGACAAGCAGAGCGCGGGCCGCTCCTGACGCGCAAACGCGTCACGCCCCCTGCCTGCCGTCGGCAGCAGGGGGCGGCTGTCATGTGCGCCGGGCTGTCAGGCGCCCAGCCGGCGGTCGCTGATGCCGGACGCCGTGTCGGCGACCAGGCGGCCCCACTCGGGCAGCCGGTCGGCGTCGTAGCGGGAGTCCGGCATGGAGACGGCCACGGAGGCGAGCGGTGAGCCGTTCTCGTCGAGGACGGGTGCGGCGATCGCGCAGACATCGGGGCGGTACTGGTTGCGGTTGACGGCGTAGCCGTCCGTGCGCACCCGCTTCAGCTCGGCGCGCAGCTCGGCCGGGTCGACCGTCGTCGCGTCGCTGTAGCGCTCCAGCCTCTGGGCGACCAGTTCGTCCACGTCGGCTGGCGGCAGATGGGCCAGGATCGCGCGCCCGGTGGCGGTGGCGTGCAGGGGAGAGGTGTCGCCGATCGCGTAGTACGTCCGCACCGCGTGAGCGCAGTCCACCCGGTCGACGACGACCATGCACTGCAGGGCGTCCGGCACCGACAGGTGGATCGTCTCGTTCAGCGCGTCCCGCAGCCGGATCATGGGTTCCCTCGCCGCCGCGAACAGGCTGGAGCCCTGAAGCGCCGCCGGACGTACGGCGAGCACCCGGGCGCCGATCTCCCAGCGGGTGGTGTCCTGGCGGTTGGCCCGCAGCCATCCCGCCTCGTTGAGGCTGACCAGCGTGCGCTGCACCGTCGACTTGGGCAGACCGAAGAGCTTGGTCAACTCGCCCACCGTCACGGGCTGGTGGAGGGCCACCGCCTCCAGGATGCGCAGCGACCTGGTCACGCTCTTCATTTCCATCGGGGCCCCGTCAGTTTTCGTTCGTCGGTCTCAGCCTCTTGACTCCTTCCCGGAGTCGAGGGGATGATCGTGCCGGATTCTAGCATGGCGTTCCACAATACGGCACGCATGCGGGATCCCCCCGCGGTGATGGACGGTGGTAGCGCCCTGACTGCGCTTGCCCCCGCGGGGCAGCCCCCTGCGCCCGGCCATTCCCCCGGCCGGGCGCAGGGCGGCGGCTGCTGTCCGACGTGAGAAAAGGGCCGGCCCCCACGCTGATGCGTGAGGGCGGCCCTTTACCGGAGGTGCTCGTTCAGTCGCCCATGCGGCGCCCTGTGATCTCCGTGGCGGCGTCGGCGACCAGGCGGCCCCACTCGGGCAGCCGGTTCGCGTCGTAGCGCGAGTCGGGCATGGAGATGGCCACGGTGGCCAGTGGCGTGCCCTCCTCGTCGAGGACGGGCGCGGCGATCGCGCAGACGTCCGGCCGGTACTGGTTGCGGTTGACCGCGTATCCGTCGATGCGGATCCGGTCCAGCTCGGCGCGCAGTTCGTCCGGGTCGGTGGGCGTCGTGTCGCTGTAGCGCTCCAGCCCCTGCGCGATGAGCTCCTCGACGTCCTGCTTCGGCAGATGGGCCAGGACGGCGCGTCCGGTGGCGGTGGCGTGCAGGGGTGAGGTGTCGCCGACGGTGTGGAACGTCCGTACGGCGTGACTGCAGTCCACGCGGTCGACGACGACCATGCACTGCAGGGCGTCCGGCACCGACAGGTGGATCGTCTCGTTCACCGTGTCCCTCAGGCGGACCATGGGCTCGCGCGCCGCGGCGAACAGGCTGGACCCCTGGAGCGCGGCGGGCCGCACGGCCAGGACGCGGGCGCCGATCTCCCAGCGGGTGGTGTCCTTGCGGCTGGCCCGCAGCCAGCCGGCCTCGGCCAGCGTGACCAGGGTGCGCTGCACGGTCGACTTCGGAAGGCCGAAGAGCTTCGTCAGTTCCCCCACGGTGACCGGCTGATGCTGGGCGACCGCCTCCAGGATGCGCAGCGACCTGGTGACGCTCTTCATTTCCATCCGGTTTCCCCCTGTTAATCCTCAGAATTTCTCACGGACACCTCTTGACTCCCCTGGGGCCCACTGTCATTCTCTGTGCCAGATACTAGCACAGTATTCCACAATGTGGCACGGCTCGCCGGAAGATCCCGAGGACGCAGCCGGAACTCCGAGACAGGGCGTTCGTGAGCCGAGGTCCCCCGAAGGACCCGCCCCCTCCGCCCGAAACCACCTCGAATCGAACAGCCTCACGCAGGGGCTCAGCATGCGCCCCGGCGATACGAAAGGAAAGCCCCGTGTCAGCTGCCAGGAAGCGAGTCGCCGTCGTCGGCGTGGGAACCATGGGCAGCCAGGCCGCCTGGCGCCTCGCGGCCCGTGGTGCGGAGGTCGTCGCCTACGACCGCTTCGCCCCCGGCCACGACCGCAGCGCCGCCGGCGGCGAGACCCGCATCTTCCGCAGCGCGCACTTCGAGGACTCCCGCTACGTCCCGCTCCTCAAGCACGCCGACACCCTGTGGGGGCAGCTCCAGCAGGAGACCGGCCGCGAGCTGCGCCGCCTGACCGGATGCCTGCTGATGGGGTCCACCGAGCACCAGCAGATGGCCACGGTCCTGGAGTCCATCGCCGAGCACGGCCTCGACCACGAGGTGCTCGACGCCGAGGCCATGGCCAAGCGCTTCCCGCAGTACCGGCTGGAGGACGGCGACGCGGCCGTGCTCGACCGCCGTGCCGGCTTCATCCGGCCCGAGCTGACCGTCCAGACCGCGGCCCGGCGCGCCGAGCAGCTGGGTGCCCGTATCGAGCGCTACACGCCGGTGCGCGAGATCACCCCGGCCGGCGGCGGGGTGGAGGTACGCACCGACGCCGGCAGCGAGCGCTTCGACGCGGTCGTCGTCACCGTCGGCCCCTGGGTGAACGACCTGCTTCCCGACCTGCCGTGGGAGGTGGACATCCGCCGCCTGATCAGCGCCTGGTACGTCCCCACGACCGACGCCTGGTTCGGCGAGGAGCGCCCCGCGTTCATCCGCACCACCCCCACGCACTGCTACGGACTGCCCTCCCCGGACGGCGTCTCCGTCAAGCTCGGCCTGTCCCGCGCGCTGCACAAGCCCGCCGGCGACCCCAACGCTCTGGACCGCAGCGTCCAGCCGGAGGAGCTGGACATCTTCACCGAGCAGATCCGCCGCTACCTGCCGGACCTGCACCCGGACCCGACCCGCCTGGCCGTCTACATGGAGGGCTACACCGAGAGCAGCCGCCCGCTGATCGGCCCGCTGCCCGGCGCCGACAACGTCGTACTGCTCGCGGGCTTCTCCGGCCACGGCTTCAAACTCTCACCCGCCTTCGGGGACATCGCAGCCGACCTGGCGCTGGACGGCACCTCCTCCCAGCCCATCGACTTCCTGTCGACCGTCGGCCGCACCGCGTCCTGAACCGGCCCCGACCGCCATCGCCGCGGACCTCGCCCTGGAAGGCCGCACCTGCCGGCCGATCGACTTCATCAGCACGCTCGGCCGCACCACCGCCTGAATGAGGAACGACATGACACTCACCGTAGGCCCGCTGCGGGCCGAGCCGGGCCGCAAGACCCGCGGGGTGATCCCCGTGGACCTCGGACTCACGACCGTCGAGATCCCCCTCGTCCTCGTCAACGGCTCCCGCCCCGGACCCCGGGTCGTCATCACCGGCGGCGTCCACGGCGGCGAGTTCGTCGGCATCGACGCGGCCACCCGCCTGGCCGGGTTCCTGGAGCCGGACGACGTCACCGGCCAGGTGGTGATCTGTCCCGTGGCCAACCCGCCGGCCGTGTACGACGGTCGTCTGGGCAAGTCCCCGCTGGACGACGTCAACATCAACCGCGTCTTTCCCGGCGACCCCGCGGCAGGGCCCACCGAACGGTTGGCGGCCTGGCTGTTCGAGCACGTCATCTCCGGTGCCGACGCGTACGCGGACCTGCACAGCGGCGGCATCGACGAGACCCTGCTCGACTTCGTCGGTTACCGCCTGACCTCCGACGCGGAACTGGACGCCCGAACGCGGGCCCTGGCCCACGCCGTCGGCTACGAACGAGTACTGTTCGGCCGCAACGCCGAAGGCGGCAACAGCCACGCCGCGGCCGCCCGGCTGGGCATTCCCGCCATCCTCATCGAGACCGGCCAGCTCGGCGAACGAGACCCCGCCCAGGCGCGGGCCCTGCTCGACGGCCTGTACCGGCTGCTGCACCACCTCGGCGTCATCGACGCGCCGCAGCACGTCGCACCGGTGACCGCGCAGCCGCGCGACTGGGTCTGGACCGGCTCCGTCGTCTCACCGGCCACCGGCCTGTGGTACCCGGACGCCGCGACCGGCGACGAGGTGACCGCGGGTCAGCCCGTCGGCCGCGTCATCGACCTGGCCGACGGCAGCGAACACAAGGTCACCGCCACAGCCACCGGACAGATCCTCTACGGCATGAACGGGCTCACCGTCGCCCCCGGCGCGGAACTCGCCGCCATCGCGGTGCCGCACGACTGACCGGCACCGCCCACAGACCCGCCCCCCGAACCACCACTCCCCTCGAACAGCTGGTCCCCACGTGCCATTTCAGGAGATTTGTCATGAGTGATCCCATGATCGGCCGCAGAGCGCTCCTGCGCGGAGCAGGCGGCCTCGCCGCCCTCGCCGCCGTGCCCTCCCTCGCCGCCTGCGGAACCGGCACCAGCCGGGCCGCGTCCGGCAGCGCCAAGGGCGGCGGCAAGTCGGTGGTCGTCCGCGACAGCGGAGGCACCTTCGGGGAGGCTCTCCAGAAGGCGGTCTACACGCCGTTCACCCAGGAGACCGGCATCAATGTCCAGGTCGTCAACCTCCAGGGCACCCAGATGCTGGCCCAGATCAAGCAGGGCCGCCCCCAGTTCGACCTCATCAACAACTCGATGATGGACCACACCAAGTTCGCGGCCCAGGACGCACTGGAGCGACTGGACACCGACCGGATCAAGAGCCTGAAGAGCGCCAAGATCCCGCAGAACCAGATCACCGACCATGCCGTCGGCAACAGCTTCTACGGCCAGTGCATGGCGTACCGCACCGACGCCTTCGGCGGCCGCAAGCCGGAGTCGTGGGCGGACTTCTGGGACACCAAGGCGTTCAAGGGCAGCCGTTCGATGTGCAACCCGGACGCCGACCTGCCCGAACTGGAGTTCGCGCTGCTGGCCGACGGCGTCCCGATGGACAAGCTGTACCCGCTCGACCTGGACCGCGCCTTCAAGTCGCTGACCCGGCTGCGGTCCGACATCAAGAAGTTCTGGGACAGCGGCCCGCTCCCCGGTGTGCTCCTCAGCCGCCAGGAAGTGACGATGTCCACCGTCTGGGACGGCCGGATCGCCGACCTGCAGAAGCAGGGCGTCCCCGTCGCGCGGCAGCTGGGCGGCATGCGCCGCCAGTTCCAGGGCTACGGCATCGCCAAGGGCGCCGCCCACGTGGACGCCGCCTACCGGCTCATGGACTACTCGCTGCAGCCCGAGGTCCAGGCCCGCCTGGCGAAGACCTTCCCGTCGAACCCGTCCTCCCCGGTGGCCTACCAGAAGCTCACCAAGGAGGAGCGCAACGTTCTCGCCGGTGCGCCGCAGTACTACGACAAGGGCTTCGACGCGGACATCAACTGGTGGATCAAGAACGAAGCGACCGTCACCAAGCGCTGGTTGGAGTGGGCTCGTGGCTGAATTCGGTGTAGTCGCACCATCCGTCGAGGTGGCCGGTGGCAAGCTGCCCACCGCGACCGGCAAACCGCTGTCGGTGGTGGCCCTGCGCAAGACGTACGGGGACGTCGTCGCCGTCGACGAGGCGTCCATGGAGATCGCAGCCGGGGAGTTCGTCACCTTCCTCGGCGCCTCCGGGTCGGGCAAGACCACGACCCTCATGATGATCGCCGGGTTCTGCGAACCCGACTCCGGCACCATCACCGTCGGGGACCGCGACGTCACCCGGCTCGCTCCGCAGAAGCGCAACCTCGGCTTCGTGTTCCAGCAGTATCTGCTCTTCCCGCACATGACGGTCAGCGAGAACGTCGCCTTCCCGCTCACTCTGCGCGGAGTGCCGAAGAACGAGATCCGCAGGCGGGTGGGGGAGACCCTGGAGATCGCCGGCCTGTCCGGCTTCGGCGGCCGCCGCCCCCGCGAGCTGTCCGGTGGACAGCAGCAGCGCGTCGCCCTGTGCCGCGCACTGGTCTACCGGCCGCCGGTGATCCTCATGGACGAGCCGCTCGGCGCCCTGGACAAGAAGCTGCGCGACCAGCTCCAGATCGAGATCAAGGCCATCCAGCAGGAACTCGGCCTGACCGTCATCTACGTGACGCACGATCAGGAGGAGGCGCTGGTCCTGTCGGACCGGATCGCGGTGATGCGCAACGGCCTGATCGAGCAGTTCGACACGCCGCGCGAGTTGTTCGAGCGGCCGAGGACCCCGTTCGTCGCGGACTTCCTCGGTGCGGCGAACTTCCTGCCCGGCCGCGTGCTGCAGAGCACCGATGAGCACACCGTGGTCCGCCTCGACCAGTCCGGCGGCCTGCTGAAGGCACGACGCCACGAATTGGCCTCCGGCACCCCGGTCAAGGTCGCCGTCCAGCCGGGCCGGCTGCGCGCCTGCGCCCCGGACGACGGTTTCTGTACCGGCACGGTCGAGACCGCCACGTACGTCGGCACTCTGGTCCGCGCCGGCGTACGCATCGACGGCGGTGACGCGCCGCTGCTCCGCCTCGAAGTACCGGCCGGCCGCGGGCCCGTCGCAGGCGAGCGGATCGGTCTCACCGTCGACCCCGAGGACGTCAACCTCTTCCCCGTCGAACAGGGCGGGTGAGCCATGGCCGCCACACTGACCGCCAACGCCCCCGCCCGTCCGCGCAAGCTGCTGGCCTCCCGCAGAACTAGGGTCGGCATCCTCTACGCGCTGCCGGTCGTCGTCTATCTGCTGGTGCTGTTCGTCTACCCGATCCTCAGCACGCTCTTCCTCAGCCTGAAGAACACCGACGGCTCCCTGACCCTGCACTGGTACGTCGACGCGCTGACGGGCGTCAACCTCTCCGTGCTGTTCACGACGCTGCGGATCTCCGCGGAGACGGCGCTGTTCAGCCTCGTCTTCGGGTTCATCCTGGCCAACGCGATCTCGCGGCTGAAGCCCTTGTGGGCGGGCGTGGCGATGCTGATCGTGGTCGTCCCGCACTTCATCAGCGCTCTGGTGCGCACCTACGGCTGGATCATCCTGCTCGGTGACAAGGGCCTGGTGAACGAGGCCATGGCCAAGCTGTGGGTCCCCGGGGCGCCGTTCCAACTGCTCTACAACGAGATCGGCGTGGTCATCGGCACCACCTCCGTGATGCTCCCCTACACCGTGCTGCTGCTGTACGGAGTGATGCGCGGCGTGGACCGCCGCCTGCTGGCCGCCGCGGCCAGCATGGGCGCCGGGCGTGTGACGATCTTCCGCCGGGTCTACCTGCCGCTGGTCGCTCCCGGCCTGGCCAGTGCCGGACTGCTCAGCTTCATCCTCTCGCTGGGCTACTACATCACCCCGGCCCTGATGGGCGGCCCGCAGCAGACGATGATCGCCTCCCTCATCAACCAGCAAGTGATGAAGCAGAACCAGTGGAACGGCGCGGCCGCCGAGGGCGTGATCCTGCTGCTGCTCACCTTCGCCGGGTTGCTGCTGGTCAAGCTCATCACCTCCCTCGGCGCGAGCCGGAAGAAGAGGAGCGCGTCATGATGGAGCTGCGCAGAACCGTCGCCGGGCGGATCACCCTGACCGCGGTCGCCACCGTCATCCTGCTGTTCCTGGCGCTGCCGATCATCGTCATCATCGTCACCTCCTTCAGCAGCAACGCCTTCGCCGCGTTCCCGCCCAAAGCGTGGACGTTCACCTGGTACACGTCGTTGTTCGCCGACGGCAGCAAGTGGCCGGCGGCGCTGTCGCTGAGCGCCCTGGTCGCCGCCTTGAGTACCGTGTTCTCGCTGGTCATCGGTGTGACCGCGGCGACGGCGCTGACCCGCAGCGAACTGCCGCTGCGCTCCGCGGTCTACGCCCTGGTCCTCGGACCGCTGCTCATCCCGCAGATCGTCACCGCCCTGGGCCTGTTCCTGCTGTTCGAGCCGGCCGCGATGCTGGGCAGCCCGCTCGCGATCGCGCTGGGGCACACCGTGCTGGCCTCACCGATCGCGGTGCTGATCCTGATCGCCACCCTGCGCGGGATCGACGAACGGCTGGAGGACGCCGCCGCCAGCATGGGAGCCGGCCGGCTGACCATCGCCCGGCGGATCACCTTCCCCCTGGCCGCACCCGGCATGATCGCCGCGGCGATCTTCTCCTTCATCACCAGCTTCGACGAGTTCTACATCTCCCAGTTCCTGTCCTCGGTCGACACCGTCACCCTGCCGGTGCAGATCTACAACTCCCTGACCTTCGACATCGACCCCAGCGTGACCGCGATCAGCGCGATCCTCATCGCCTTCGCGATCCTCGCCCTCGCCCTGGTGGCCCTGGTGCGCTGGCTCGGCTCCGGACGGCAGGAGTCCCTGCTGTCGGTCGAGAACACGGCAGGGATCGCCGCCCCCGGAGGTGAGGCCGTATGACCGCCACCGCTCAGCGGCACCTGCTGCTGAACATGACCGCCAACGGATCGCTCGCCGAGCCCGGCAAGGACCTCTTCGTCGTGCGCCACGGCGAGGGCCCCTACGTCGACGACACGGCCGGCAACCGCTTCATCGACGGCCTGTCCGGGCTGTACTGCTGCCAGATCGGCTACTCCTACGCCGACGAGATCGCCGAAGCGGCCCAGAAGCAGCTGCGCGAACTGTGCTACAGCCCGCTGTGGTCGGATTCCGCGCACCCCACCGGCCTGGCTCTCGCGGAGCGTCTGGCAGCCCTGGCCCCGGACGGCATCGAGCACGTCTTCTTCAGCGGCGGCGGCGCCGAGTCCGTGGAGACCGCCTGGAAGATCGCCCGCAGGTACCACACCCTGCGCGGCGAGGCGGGTCGCATCAAGGCCATCGCCCGGCGCGGCGCCTACCACGGCCTGACCCTGGGGGCGCTGTCCTTCACCGACGACCCCGGCCTCACCGAGCCGTACGGGCCGCCCGCCGTGGAGACCCACTTCGTCGCCAACACCAACCGAAGCGCCCTGGAACAGCCCCTCGACGAGGCGGCCTTCACCGCGTACCTGCTCGCCGACGTGGAGGCCACGGTCCTCGCGGCCGGGCCGGAGAGCGTCGCCATGCTCATCGCCGAGCCGGTGCAGAACCGGGGCGGCTGCATCACCCCGCCGGAGGGCTACTGGCAGGGCCTGCGGGCGCTGGCCGACCGGTACGGCTTCCTGCTGGTCGCCGACGAGGTCATCACCGCCTTCGGCCGGCTGGGGGAGTGGTTCGGCGGCGAGTGCTACGGCGCCCGCCCGGACATCGTCACCGTCGCCAAGGGCATCACCGCCGGATACGCCCCCATGGGCGCGACCCTGGTCTCGGACCGCATCACCGAGGTGATCAATCAGCCCGGCGAAGTCCTGAACCACGGCTACACCTTCAGCGGCCACCCGCTGAGCGCGGCCATCGCCCTGCGCAGCCTGGAGATCATGCAGCGGGACCGGATCCTGGAGAACGTCCGCGGCCACCAGGACCACCTCGCCCGGCGCATGGCCTCCCTGGGCGAGCTGCCGATCGTCGGCGACGTCCGCGGCGCCGGCTACTTCTACGCCCTCGAACTCGTCGGCGACCTCGACGACGGCGGCTTCAGCGACACCGCCCGCGCCGCACTCGTCGCCGACCTGATCCCGCGCAGGCTGCGCGAGGCCGGGCTGCTCGCCCGGGTCTACAACCGCGCCGCCCCGCTGGTGCAGATCGCGCCCCCGCTGATCAGCGACCGCGCACTGCTGGACCGTATCGCCGACATCATCGCGGACACCCTCGACGAGGCCTCCGCCCGCCTGTGACCCATGTTCTGGAAAGGAACGACATGTACTCCATCGGCCCCCTGACCGTCGCCCCCGGCGAGCGCGCCCAGGGTCTGATCCCGGTCGGCACCAGCAGCTACGGCGTGGAGCTCGGCATACCGCTCATCGTCGTCAACGGCAGCGAGGACGGCCCCGTCCTGTGCGTGGACGCCGGTGTGCACGGCGATGAATACGACGGGCAGGAGGCCATCCGCCGCGTCCTCGCCGCGATCGACCCGGCCGCTCTGCGCGGCACCCTCGTCGGCATCCCCTGCATGAACACCCCCGCCTTCGAGGCGGCGGCCCGCACCAGCGGCCTGGACTACCTGAACCTCAACCGCATCTTCCCCGGTGACGCGGACGGCTCCTATTCCCTGCGCCTTGCCGCCACCTTCGTCGAGGAGGTCGTCCCCGCCATCGACGCCCTGGTGGACCTGCACACCGGCGGCACCTTCGGCGAGATCGCCCCGCTCGTCATCCTCCAGGGCGGCTACGAGGAACTCGCCACGGACCTCGCCCTCGCGGCCGGACACGAACTCGTCTGGAAGGGCGGCAAGTGGGGCGGCACGGTCCGCCACCCCACCCTCGCGGCCGGCAAGCCCGCCATCACCATCGAGGCCGGCGGCGGCACCTACCGCGAGCAGAACGTCGCCCTGCACGTGCACTCGATCCGCAACGTCATGCGCCAACTCGGCATGATCGACGGCGACGTGGAACTGCGCGACACGTACACGACCGTGTCGGGCACCTTCGCCCGGTCAGCCGCGGGCGGCTTCTTCCTCGGCCACGCCGAGCCCGGCGAGACCTGCAAGGAAGGCGACCTGATCGGCCAGATCGTCGACCACTACGGCAACACGCTGGAGGAGGTCCGCGCCCCGCAGAACGGCATCGTGCTCTGGGTGCGCCGGATCCGCACCGTCCGGCCCGGCGACGAGGTCGTCATCTTCGGCGAGGTGCAGGGAGAGATCCAGCCATGAGCGGCGAACTCCCACTGACCGAGCTGCTGCTGATCGACGGCAAGCCGGTGCCCGCCGCCGACGGACGCAGCTTCACCGTCCTCGACCCGTCCGACGGAGCGGCCCTCGCCGAGGTCTCCCTCGCCGGGCAGGCGGACGTGGACCGGGCAGTGGCGGCGGCCCGCGCGGCCTTCACCGCACCCGAGTGGGCCCGGATGCGCCCCGCCGACCGCGGCAGGCTGCTGCACCGCATCGCGGAGGGGATCCGGCGTGAGGGCGACTGGCTGGCGCGACTGGAGTGCCAGGACGTCGGCAAGCCGCTCCGCCAGGCCAAGGCCGACGTCGAGTCCGCCGCCCGCTACTTCGAGTTCTATGCGGGCATCGCCGACAAGCTCGGCGGCTCCACGGTCCCCCTCGGCACCGGCCTGATCGACTACACCGTCCGTGAGCCGATCGGTGTCTCGGGCCAGATCATCCCGTTCAACTACCCGCTCCAGAACACCGCCCGGGGATCGGCCCCGGCTCTGGCCGCGGGGTGCACGGTCGTACTCAAACCCTCCCCGGAGGCACCCCTCACTCCGCTGGAGGTCGGCCGGATCGCGCTGGAGTGCGGGCTCCCGGCAGGCGTGCTGAACGTCGTCCCAGGCGACGGCGAGACCGGCGCGGCCCTCGCCGGACACCCCGGCATCGACCAGGTGACCTTCACCGGCTCGGTACCGACCGGCATCAAGGTCGCCCAGGCCGCAGCCGCCAACGTGGTGCCCTCCGTCACGGAACTCGGCGGCAAGTCGCCGTTCGTCGTCTTCGCCGACGCCGACTTCGACCTGGCGGTCAGCGCGATCCTCGGCTGGTCGTTCAGCAACGCCGGACAGATGTGCTCGGCAGGCACCCGGCTGCTGCTCCAGCGCGGCGCCGAAGAGTTCCTGGACCGGCTGGTCGAGCGGATCGCGACCCTGCGCGTCGGGCCGGGTCTCACGGACCCGGACATCGGCCCGCTGGTCGCCGCCCGGCAGCGCGACCGCGTCCTGGACTACCTCGAACTGGCCCGCACGGAAGGAGCCGTGATGCGCGTCGGCGGCGGCGCCCCGTCCGCCCCCGAGCTCGCCGACGGCTACTACATCGAGCCGACCGTCCTCACCGGCCTGACCAACCAGGCCCGCTGCGCCCGCGAGGAGATCTTCGGCCCCGTCGTCACCGTCATCGACTTCGACGACGCGGACGAAGCCCTGCGGATCGCCAACGACAGCCCCTACGGCCTGTCCTCCTACGTCTGGACCCGCGACATCGACAAGGCCATGCGCCTGGCGGAGGGCATCCGCGCCGGACAGGTCTACGTGAACGTCACCAGCGCCGGCACCGGCATCGAGCTGCCCTTCGGCGGCTACAAGCACAGCGGCTGGGGCCGGGAGAAGGGCCTGGAGGCGCTGGCGAGCTACACGCAGACCAAGAACGTCTGCATCGGATTCGGAGACCGGTCATGAGGTACCGCACGCTGGGTGAACGAGGCCCTGCCGTCTCCGTCGTCGGCGTCGGCGGCAACAACTTCGGCTCCCGCCTCGACGAGGACGGCACGAAGGCCGTCGTCCACGCCGCCCTCGACGCCGGGATCACCCTGTTCGACACCGCCGACATGTACGGCGGCTTCGGCGAACAGGGCGGCACGCGCGGCGACGGTGAACGCCTCCTCGGCGCCGCCCTCAAGGGCCGCCGCGACGGAGTCGTCCTCGCCACCAAGTTCGGCATGGAGATGAGCCCCGAGGCCGACCAGTACGGCCGGCGCGGCGCCCGCCCCTACATCCGGCACGCCGTCGAGTCCTCCCTGCGCCGGCTCGGCACCGACCGGATCGACCTGTACCAGTACCACGAGCCGGACGGCGTCACCCCGCTGGAGGAGACGGTCGCCGCCCTGCAAGAGCTCGTGGACGAGGGCAAGATCCGGTACTTCGGCTGCTCCAGCCTCCCACCCGAGCAGCTCACCGACGCCTTCGTCTCCACCCAGGCCCGCTACCACCTGCTCGACCGCGGTGTGGAGCACGACCTGGTCCCCGCCTGCCTGCGCCACGGCCTGGGCCTGCTGCCGTACTACCCGCTGGCCAACGGCCTGCTCAGCGGCAAGTACCGGCGGGGCGAGGAGCCCCCGCCCGGCAGCCGGCTGTCCTGGCGGCAGGGCTGGCTCACCGACGCCGCCCTCGACAAGGCCGAGGCGCTCACCGCGTACGGCGCCGAACGCGGCCTGACCCTCCTCCAAGTGGCCGTGGGCGCACTGGCCGCGCTCCCCGCGGTCGGCTCCGTCATCTGCGGCGCCATGACCCCCGCCCAGGTCACCGCCAACGCGGCGGCCGCCGGCTGGACCCCCGACGCGGCCGACCTGGCCGCACTCGACGCGATCGTCGCCCCCGGCGAACGCGTCGTCTGAAACCCCCAAGTCCCCCTGCCCATACCTGAATCCGAGGTTTGCCACCATGCGAGAGATCGTCACCTTCGACGCCTACGGCACCCTGGTCGACTTCCAGCTCGGCCCCACCACCCTGAAGGTCCTTCAGGACCGTCTCGACCTGGACAACCTGGACGTCGACGAGTTCCTCGACGACTTCCGCGTCATGCGCTTCCAGGCCGTCCTGGAGACCTACCGCCCGTACCACGAGATCCTGCACTCCAGCCTGCGCAACGCCATGCGCCTGCACGGCCTGGAGTACCGCACCTCCGACGGCGACGCCCTCGTGGAGGCCGTCCCCACCTTCGGCCCGTTCCCGGAGGTCCCGGACGCCCTGCGGCGGCTCAAGACCAAGTACGAGATCGCCATCATCTCCAACACCGACGACGACCTGATCGCGCGCAACGTCGAGAACATCGGCGTCGAGTTCGACCACGTCATCACCGCCCAGCAGGCCGGCGCCTACAAGCCGGACCGCCAGACCTTCGAGCACGCCTTCAAGACCATGGGCGTAGACCCCTCCCAGGTCATCCACACCGCCCAGGGCTGGGAGTACGACCACATCCCCACCCGCGACCTCGGCCTGAAGCGCCGGGTGTGGATCAACCGCTTCGGCCGCCCCGGCAGCGCCGACTACCAGCCCTACGACGAGCTGCCCGACCTGTCTGGCCTGCCGGCGCTGCTCGGCTGCTGAACTTTCGTACGGATGTGAGGACGCACGCCATGAAGCAGATTCCCTACTGGCTCGACACCGCTCCCGCCCTGCCCGACCGTTCCGGAAAGGACCTGCCCGTCGAGGCGGACGTGGTGGTGATCGGCGGCGGCCTCACCGGCCTGTCCACCGCCTACCACGCCGCCCGCAAGGGAGCCCGGGTCGTCCTCGTCGAGAAGGACAAGGTCGGCTCGGGCGCCTCCGGGCGCAACGGAAGCATGTGCACCCAAGGCCTCACCATCGGTGTCGGCGAGGCCCGCAAACGCTACGGCCAGGAGCGCGCCCGCGAGCTCTACGACTCCTTCCGCGAAGCCGTCGACGTGGTCGAGGAGCTCACCCGCACCGAGAAGATCGACTGCGACTTCCACCGCACGGGACGCCTCGGAGTCGCCTTCAAACCGCAGCACTTCGAGTCGATGAGGGCCACCCAGCGCGACCTCGCCGACAACTTCGACCACGAAACCCAGCTCCTCACCCGGAGCGAGCTGAAGTCCGAGCTGGGTTCGGACTACTACCACGGCGCCCTGCTCGACCCGCTGAGCGCCGCCCTGCACGTCGGCAAGTACGTGCACGGCCTCGCCGAGGCCGCCGAGCGGGCCGGCGCCGAGATCCACGAGCGCAACGCGGCCACCGGCCTCACCCGCCTGCCCGGCGGCGGCTTCGTGGTCGAGACCCTCAACGGCACCATCCGCGCCCAGCAGGTGATGGCCGCGACCGACGCCTACACCGACAAGTCGCTGCCGTGGTTCCGCAAGCGGCTCATCAACGTCGGCAGTTTCATCATCGTCACCGAACCGCTCGGCGAGGAGCGCGCCAAGTCGCTGATCCCCAACGGCCGTCTGGTGGTCGACTCCAAGAACATCGGCCACTACATCCGCCTCACCCCCGACAACCGCCTCGCCTTCGGCGGCCGGGCCCGCTTCGCGCCCTCCGACCCGGCCTCCGACGTCAAGAGCGGAGACATCCTCAAGCGGGAGATGACCGAGATCTTCCCGCAACTGGCCGGCGTCCGTGTCGACTACGTCTGGGGCGGCATGGTCGGCTTCTCCTGGGACCGCCTCCCGCACGCGGGCGAGGAGAACGGCCTGTACTACTCCATGGGCTACTGCGGCCACGGTGTCCAGATGGCCACCTACATGGGCCGGGCGGTCGCCGAGATGATGGACGGCAAGCCCGAGGCCAACCCCCTGCGCGGCCTCGGCTTCCCCAAGGTCCCGGTCCCCTTCTACAACGGCACCGCCTGGTTCCTGCCGTTCGGCGGCGCCTACTACAAGGCGAAGGACAAGCTGCGCTGACCCTCGGCCCTCGGGACGCGGGCCCCCGCCGGAGGAGACGCCTGACGAACGCCCCTCAGCGCACCGGCGGGGGACCGCTGCTGGCCCGCACCACCAGGTCCACGGGCACGAGGGTGTCGACGAGGGGCCGTTCGCCCGGGCCGTCGATCCGGTCGAGGAGAAGCCGCAGCGAACGCGTCCCGATCTCCGCGAAGTCGGTGCGGACGGTGGTCAGCGGCGGCAGGAAATGCGCGGCCTCGGGAACGTCGTCGTAGCCGACGACGCTGACGTCCCCGGGGACGGACCGCCCGGCCTCGTGCAGGGCGTGCAGCAGGCCGAGCGCCATCTGGTCGTTACTGGCGAACACGGCCGTCACATCGGGGCGCCGGGCCAGCCCACGGCCCAGGTCGTAGCCGGAGCCGGCGCTCCAGTCCCCGACGAGGGGGGCCGGGGCGGCGGCACCGGCGGCCCGGAGCGTCGCCTGCCAGCTCGCCAGCCGGTGGTCGGCGGAGGTCCAGCCGGCCGGGCCCGCGATGTGCCACACGGTGGCGTGCCCGAGGCCGAGGAGGTGCTCGGTCGCCTTGCGGGCGCCGGTGCGGGAATCGCCGGTGACCAGGGCGGTGCCGTCGTCGAGCGCGCTCTCCAGCACCACCAGGGGAGTGCCCAGGTCGGTCGTCTCCGCCAGCGCCCGGCCCACCCACAGCTGCGGCGCGATCGCGATCACGCCGTCCGCGCCCTCGGCCGACAACCGGTTCACGGCCTCGACGACGGTGTCGCGGTCGGCCGTGTCGAGGGCGATGGAGCTGACGAGGTAACCGGCCTCCTGGGCCGCCGTGTTGATCGCGGTCAGGATCGAGGCGGGCCCGTACCGGGCGGCGTCGAAGGAGATCACCCCGAGCATCCTGGTCCTGCCACTGGCCAGGGACCGCGCACTGCGGCTGGGCCGGTAGCCGAGCGTGCGCATGGCCTCCAGGACCGCCTCGCGTGTCCCGGGGCGCACGGCCGGATGGTCGTTCAGCACCCGCGAGACGGTCTGCTTGGAGACCCCGGCCATCCGGGCCACGTCGGCCATCACCGGCCGCGCCCCCGCGAAGTTGCGCCTGCTGCGGCCCTTGGGAACAGGAGCGTCGGGGGCGCTCGGTGTCATGGCGGGTGATTCCTCGGCGTCGGTACGGCGGCCCTGAACCCGCCCGGCAGGAGCACAGCATAGGCCGGGCGCTGCCCGGAAGGCCCTCAGCCGGCCCGGACCGTCCAGCGGCGCGTGACCATCCACTCGGCGTCCCGTACGTGTGCCTCCCGCCAGGCGCCGCCCGGCCGCCCCGGCACGTGCACGGGCGCGTCCGGGGCCAGCGGCAGCACCTTGAGACGCAGTCCCTCCGTGCGCAGTGCCTCGAGGGGCAGCCGGTCCAGCCCGATGTCCCAGACGCGGCCCGAGTAGAACTGGTCGGCGACCAGCACATCTCCCACGTAGGCCCGCGCCAGGTCCCCCGTCCAGCGCAGCCGCAGCAGCACACCCGAGGGGTTCCGAAGCAGGTCCTCCGGTACGTCGACCAGGTACTCGGCGGCCGCCGCGGCCACGTCCTTCTCGGCCGGCACACTCGCCCGGCCCCGCACGCCGGTCACGGGCCCGGGCGCAGGGCCACCGGGCCTGACGGACAAGACGGTCGCGGCGGTGCCCGCCGGCGGCCCGGCCTCGACGGTGTAGCGCGTGAACACACCGTCCGCCGCCTCCCGGACACGGGCCCCCTCCACCAGGGCGCCGTCCGGTGCGGGCAGCACCGCGAACGACGGCTCCGCCGCGGGACTGTGCAGCCGCACCTCGCCACGGTGCTCGTCGAAGACCACACCGTCCCCGCACAGCACCAGCCGCTCACCGCCCCACGCCCGGCCCCGGTAGACCGTACGGGCCGTGGCCGCGTCCAGGACCAGCAGGCCGACGCGCGACCCGTCGGCCGCCTCCACCTCGACCAGGGCGTCGGTGCCGGGCCGCACTCCGCTGACCAGGACACGGCCGGCGACCGGAGTGATCTCCCCGGCCCTCACGGCGACGGACGCCACCGTGTCGGCGTCCAGGGCGAGCTCGGGCGCGATGCCGTCGGTCGCGGCCAGCACCAGGACCGTACGGCCGTCCGCCTCGACCGTGCACACGGGCTGCGCCGTGGCCCACTCCAGCCGCAGCCCGGCCACGTCCAGCCGGAGCGGCCAGCAGAAGTACGCGCCGGAGGGGACGGTGACGGGAGTGCTCGGCAGCGTCAGCGAGGGCGCGAGCGGGAAGTCGATCGTGAAGGACGTCTCCGGATGGTCCGGCAGCGGCTCGTGCGGCTGATGGCCGGTCACGAACAGGAAGCCGGAGGCGCCGTCGGTCCGTACGGCCCAGCGCAGGGTGTCCCGGTCGTGCTGCCCGGTCGGCGACCGCTCGGGCAGCACCGACCGCATGGGCGCGATCCGGTGCCCCAGCTCGGCCAGCAGCAGGTGCTGGAGGCGCAGTTCGTGGTACGAGGGCCGCACCTGCCCGTACTCGCCGAGCGGGGCCTGGAAGTCGTAGGTCAGGACGGGCAGGTCATTGGGGTAGCCGGTGGCGTGCGACTCCTGCAGGGAGGTCAGCTCGCCGGCCGGGTTCGTGCCGCCGTGGAACATGTAGTAGCCCTGCCACACCGACCCGCAGCCGATCTTGGTGAGCCCGAGGGCGCCGATGTCCGCGGCCTCCACCCTCGGCCGCCGGTGGTAGGCCACGGCCATGCCGCCGCCCAGCTCGCAGGTGGCCCAGGGGAACCGATCCGCCGAAGGGGCGGTGGCGGACACCCGCGTGGGCCGCAGGTCGGCGCCGATGCCCTCGTCGTCGCGCTCGTGGGTGAAGAAGAAGTGCTTGCGGCAGGTGTCGGGCCAGCCGCCGTCGGCCTCCGTCCAGAACGCCTCGGGATAGCCGCCGTACAGCGGAAGCAGATCATCGCCCGGGAGCCGGACCCCGCCCCAGGCGGTCGACGTCCACAGCGGCGCGCTCAGCCCGGCCTCCTGGGCCAGGCGCTTCAGCGTGCGCAGGTGGCCGGGCTGGTCGTAGAGCTCGTTCTCGATCTGGATCGCGACGATCGGGCCGCCGTTGGCCCGTTCCAGGCCCCTCAGTTGCTCCGCGATCTCCGCGAACCAGACGCGGACGGGCTCCAGATAGGCCGGGTCGTCGGTGCGCGGTGCGCGGGTCCGGGACAGGAGCCAGTCGGGCAGTCCGCCGTTGCGCACCTCCGCGTGCGACCAGGGGCCGATCCGGGGGATGAAGTCCAGGCCGTGGCGGGCGCAGAGCTCGGTGAAGCGCCTGAGGTCCCGGTCGCCGTCGAAGCGGACCCGGCCCTCGACCTCCTCGTGGTGGATCCAGATGACGTAGGAGGCGACGGCCCTCACCCCGCCCGCCTTCATCTTCAGCAGCTCCTCCTCCCACTCCCCGTTCGGGTAGCGGGAGTAGTGGAACTCGCCGGAGACCGGGAACCAGGGGCGCCCGCCCCGGGTGAGCCAGCGGCTGGTGACCTCGATCGGGTCGGGCACGCCGGGCGCGTCCGTGAAGGGCAGGTGGCCGGTCAGTGGGGGAGCGGCGGGCGGGGGAACGCGCAGGAGATGCCTCACCAGGTGTTCTCCGGTCCCAGGTCGGGGGTGTCGGTGAGCAGGGCGCGGGTGGCGGTGGTGCCGTGCAGCTCCAGCAGGACCAGTTCGTTGGAACCCGGACGCAGGACCGGCGCGGGAACGTAGAGCGTGCGCTGCGGGCCGCGGTTCCAGTAGCGGCCCAGGTGGAAGCCGTTGACCCAGGCCTGGCCCTTCGACCAGCCGGGCAGGGAGAGGAAGGCGTCGGCGGGGGTGCCGACGTCGAAGGTGCCGCGGTGGAAGGCCGGCACGGTGACCGCCGCGTCGCCGGCCGGGGCGAACGGCACCGCCTCCAGGTCGTCCAGCGGCAGCGGGCGGCAGTCCCAGCCCGTCAGGTCCGTGCCGTTGAAGGAGACGGGTCCGAGCAGGCCTTTGGGCGCGCCGATGCGGGGGCCGTAGTTGACCCCGCCCATGTTCTCGACGAGGACCTCCAGCGTCGCGCCGGGACGCGGCACGCGCACGGGCAGCGACTCGTCGTGGCGTTCGCTCTCCAGTACGCCGACGGGCGCGCCGTCGACGAAGACCTGGGCGCGGTCGCCGACCCCGCGGGCGAAGTGCAGCAGCCCGTCGCCGTCGGCCGGCAGGGTGGTGCGGTAGAGGGCGTAGCCGGTGCGTTGCCCGAGCTCGTCCATGGTCACGGGCACGTCAGTGCGCACGGCTGCGGCGAGCGAGCCGGCCAGGGGCAGGAGAGCTGCCCGGCTGTCCAACTCGACCGGCACGGGCGGGAGTTTGGGACCCGGCGGCGGGACGGGTTCGTCGGGCACGGTGACGTGGCGGGCGATGACCTCGCGGAAGGCGTGGTACTTCGGGCCCGGATCACCGCACTCGGTGAGCGCCGCGTCGTAGTCGTAGGACGTGACGGTGGGCGTGTAGGCGTGCTTGTGGTTGGCGCCGTTGCTGAAACCGAAGTTGGTCCCGCCGTGGAACATGTAGATGTTGACGGAGGCCCCGGCGGACAGCAGCCGGTCCAGGTCGGCGGCGGCGTCGGCCGCGTCCCGCACATGGTGGGGCCCTCCCCAGTGGTCGAACCAGCCGATCCAGAACTCGGCACAGAACAGCGGGCCTTCGGGCCGGTGCTCGCGCAGCCGTCCCAGGGACTGCTCGACGCGGCTGCCGAAGGTGCCGGTGGTCAGGACACCGGGCAGACTTCCGGTGGCCAGATGCCCGGGGTCGGCCTGGTCGCAGGTGAACAGCAGTTCCTCGACGCCGCGGGAGCGGAAGGCGTCGGCGAGGTGTTTCAGATAGGCGCTGTCGTCGCCGTAGGCCCCGTACTCGTTCTCCACCTGTACGGCGATGACGGGACCGCCCGCCTGCGCCATGTGCGGCCGCAGTGCGGGCAGCAGCAGGTCGAGGTAGCGGTCGACGGCGCCGGTGAAGCGGGGGTCGCTGGTGCGCAGCCGGATGTCCGGGTCGGAGGTCAGCCAGTCGGGCAGGCCGCCGCCGTCCCACTCGGCGCAGATGAACGGCCCCGGACGCAGCAGCACCCGCAGCCCCTCGTCCTGGGCGAGCCGGAGGAACCGGGGCAGGTCGAGGAAGCCGTCGAGGACGAGGGGGCCCTCGGGGACCGGCTGGTGGTGGTTCCACGGGATGTACGTCTCCACCGTGTTGAGGCCCATCAGCCGGGCCTTGCGCAGCCGGTCGGACCACAGTCCGGGATGGACGCGGAAGTAGTGCAGCGCGCCGGAGATGATCCGGAACGGCTCGCCGTGCAGCAGGAATCCGTCGGACGTCGTCGTCAGGGCGGGCATGCGGAAGCTTCCCTTCTGTATGGGGAGGGGGGAGTCAGCGGGAACGGGTGCCGCGGATCAGCCAGAGCGTGGCGGCCAGGCAGAGCGCCGAGATGCCGCACAGCAGGAGCGGCACGGCGCGGACACCGGACCACTCGATGGCCTTGCCCAGGGCCGGCCCCGCGGCGACACCGCCGACCATGGAGGCCGCGATGACCAGGGCACCGGCCCTCCGGGCCTGCGGGGCGGCGCGGTTCAGCCAGGGCAGCCCGGTGGGGAAGATCGGCGCGATGAACAGACCGACACCGGCGTACGCGTAGGGCGCGAGGGCCGGGACGGTCGCGGCCAGCAGGCACACCGTCATGCCCGCGCACGAGACGGTGATGATGGCCTGGGCGGAGAAACGCAGCGCGAGCGGGGCGACCAGGAAGCGGCCCACGGTCATCATCAGCCAGTACACGGAGGTGGCGGTGGCGGCGACCCCCGCGCCGTAGCCGACGGTCTCCAGATGTGTCGGCTCCCAGCCGCCGACACCGGCCTCGACACCCACGTGCAGCACGTAGAGGACGACGAAGACGGCGAGCACGGAGCCGAGGCTGCGGCCGAGGACGGGCCCGCCGCCGGTCCGTTCCCCGGCCGGCACGGGCACCTGGTCCTGTACGCCTCGCAGGCACAGCAGCAACGGCAGGTTGGCGAGGGCGAAGACGAGAAAGACGGCCGGGTAGTGCTCGGAGCCGACCGCGCCGATCACGGCGGGGCCGAGGATGGCGCCGATGCCGAAGTGCGCGTTGAGAATGTTCAGCATCGCGGTCGAACGGTGGCCGAAGCCCACGGCGAACAGCTGGTTGAGCCCGTAGTCGATACCGCCGAAGCCGAACCCGGCGAGCAGGGCCGCCGCCAGGGCGGTGGGCCAGTCGGGCGCCAGCGCGAAGCCGGCCGCGCCGACCGCCATCAGCAGATACGAACTGCCGAGGATGTGCCGGTTGCCGACCCGCCCGTAGAGCCGGTCGAACAGCAGTACACCGCCCACACCGCCGACGAAGTGCGCGCTCAGCCCGAGCCCCGCGGCGGAGGGCGACAGCCCGAACTCCGCACGGAAGGCCGGGATCGCCGGCCCGTACAGGGCCTGCAACGCTCCGATGAGCACGAAGCCGAGGCACGAGGCCACGATGGCGGTCCTGCTGAAGACAGGGCCGGGCGGTGTGGGGGAGGGACGGGTGACGCGCTCTTCGATCACGCGGACTCCGGAGGACGGGCCACCGTGTGGGTGGGTGGAGGGCACAGGCGCGTACGTGTGGGGCAGAGGAGTGATGTTACCGGTAACATCAGGCTCGTCAACATCTCCCGGCAGCCCGGGCATCCACCCGGCTCCCCACAAGATCTCCCCCGCGCTGCCACGAACCCCGAAGATCCACCAGGGTTGCCCCGGTCCCGTTCGGGTACGCGAGCAGGACGCACCTGGGACGGATCTTGTCCCGGGCTGGCCGCACGACCGCCGCTACCAGGGAATCTGCCATGGAGACACCCGCAAACGACCCCACGCCCACGCCCGCCCAGCGGGCTCTGGACGTCCTCGCCGAGAACACCGAGGACACGGTGGCTCTGGACGCGCTCGCCAACAGCGACGTGCTCATCCCCGTGCCCGACGACGCGGGCGACGCCGATGCCGCCAATCCCGCGGCGGTGGCGCTGCCGGTGCTGGAGCAGCCGGGCGGCGAACCGGTGGTGCCCGTGTTCACCTCAGAGGTGGAGATGGCCGGGCTGCTGCCGTTCGTCTCCCGCTACCGCCTGGTGCCGCTCGGTGCCCTCGCCGCGCAGTGGCCGGCCGACGACCTGTCGCTCACCATCGACGGCAGCTCGGAGCACCGGCTGACACTGACCTCGGAGGGGGTGCGCACCCTGCTGGCCCGTTAGGGTCGGCTGCACGGCGGCGCCCGCCCAGGGCCTGTCGTTCGGATCAGACCGCAGACGCGGGGCCTGGCACGCGCCGTGCAGAGACACGCACCAGGCCCCTCACCGGCGATGAAGGGCCGCGTCGCGTCCCTGCGGCCTGATCCGAACGGCAGGCCCTAGTGAGGCGACCGGCCTGATCCGGGCGTCGGCGGCTCTCCGCCCAGCGCCCGGCTCAGTGCTGCCCGCTGCAGGGGCAGCACCTCGGCGTGCAGGTCACGGCCCTTGGTCGTCAGGGCGACCCACACGCCCCGGCGGTCCTCCACGCACACGGACCGCGCCACCAGCCCGTCCTTCTCCAGCCGGGCGATCAGCCGCGACAGCGCGCTCTGGCTGAGGTGGACCCGCCCCACGAGGTTCTGCACCCTGCACTGCTCGCCCTCCTCGGGCGTCGCGGTCGCGAGCATGTCCAGGACCTCGAAGTCCGAAGCGCCGAGGCCGTGCGGATGCAGCGCCCGGTCGATCTCGCACATCGTGCGCGCGTGCGCCGACAGGATGCCCCGCCACTGTTCCTCGAGCTGCCCACCAGCCGTTTTCGCCGCCATAGGGGAACGGTAACACCGGTGCAGGGTTCAATGACCGTGCATGCATACGGGCTCGGGGTGCGGGCACCCCGGCCTCAGGTCGACTCCCTTTTCACCAGTTCCGTCGGCAGGATCACCGCCGCCGGGTCCTCGCCGCCGATCTGTGCGAGCAGGACCCGCACCATCTCGTTGCTGATGCGGTCCCAGGGCTGCCGGATGGTCGTCAGCTCGGGGCTGGAGGCGACGGCGGCCGGTGAGTCGTCGAAACCGCCGACCGCCACGTCCTGCGGCACCCGCCGCCCGGCCCGCTGCAGAGCCGTCAGCACTCCCTGCGCCATGAGGTCGGAGGCCACGAACACCGCGTCGATGTCCGGGGCCTGCGCCAGCAGCCGCTCGGCGCCCGCCTCGCCACTCGCCCGGCTGTAGTCACCGGAGACGACCAGCCGCTCGTCGAACTCCAGACCCGCCTCCGCGAGCACCTCCTGGTAGCCGGCGAGACGCTCGACGCCGCCGGGCGTGTCCAGCGGACCGGTCACCGTGCCCACCCTGCGCCGCCCGAGCGACAGCAGATGACGCACCATGTCGCGGGCGCCGTCACGGTCGTCGGCGGCCACGTAACTCACCTTGGAAGCCACCCCGATCGGCTTCCCGCACGCTACCAGCGGCACCCCCGCCTCGCGCAGCCGCTCGGCGACGGGATCACCGGAGTGGCTGGAGACCAGCAGTACCCCGTCGACGTGCCCGGCGGTGATGTACCGCGTGATGCGCCGCCGTTCGTCCTCGGTGCCCGCCAGCATCAGCAGCAGCGGGATGTCGTGCGCGGCGAGCGCCTGGGTGCAGCCGCGCAGCAGGACGTTGAAGTTGGGATCCTCGAAGAACCGCTCCTGCGGCTCCGTGAGCAGGAAACCGATCGAGTCGGACCGTCCCGTGATCAGGGAGCGGGCGTGCCGGTTGACCACGTAACCGGTTCTGCGGATGGCCGCGTTGACCGCCTCCTGGGCGGCCGGACTGACGTAGTGGCCGCCGTTGAGAACGCGCGAGACGGTGCCGCGCGAGACCCCCGCCTCGCGCGCCACGTCGTGGATCGTGGGCGGCCTGCGCCTGCCTCCCGCACCGTTCATCTGATTCCTCCGTGAACACCCCCGCCTTCAGGCGGGGGAGAAAATGAGACTCCTGCGGAGCGGGGCAAAGGGCTCGGCTTCGCTGCGTGGGAATCCCCCTCGTTCGCGAGGGGGAGGAGGTCAAGACTTTACGGCTCCGGAGAGCAGATCCAGACTCCAGAATCGCTGGATGACCAGGAAGAGGGCGACCAGCGGCAGAACCGCGAGGAACGCGCCCGTGATCACCAGGGTGTACAGGGCCGGGGTGTTGGCGCCCTGCTCCAGCAACGTGAACAGGCCGAGCGTGATCGGGAACTTCTCGTCGTCGCTGAGCATGATGTACGGGAGCAGGAAGTTGTTCCAGATCGCCACGAACTGGAACAGGAACACCGTCACCATCCCGGGGATCATCATCGGCAGCGCGATCCGGGTGAAGATCCGCCACTCGCTCGCCCCGTCCATGCGCCCCGCCTCGATCACGTCGGCGGGCACCGCGGCGGCGGCGTAGATCCGCGCGAGGTAGACGCCGTACGGGAAGAGGATCTGCGGCAGCAGGACGGACAGGTACGAGTCGGTGAGGTCGGCCTTCGCCAGCAGCAAGTACTGCGGGACGGCCAGGATCACCGGCGGCATCAGCACCCCCGCGAGCAGCACGTTGAAGAGCGTCTCGCGGCCGCGGAAACGGTAGGTCGCGAGCGCGTAGCCGCTGACCGCCGACACGCACGCCGACAGCAGGGCCCCGACACCGGCGTACAGCGCGGAGTTGCCCATCCACTTCCAGTAGACGCCGTCGCGGTAGGCGCTCAGGTCCCGGACGTTGTCGGCGAAGCCCGTGCCGGGCAGGAACGTGAAGGTGGAGAACAGCTCAGGCCCGGACTTGGTGGCGGCGATGACCACCCAGGCGACCGGCAGCAGACAGTAGAGCGCGCCCAGCAGCAGGGTGACCGTGGGGATCAGGGCGATCCGGCGGCGCAGCGGCGGCCGGTCCTGGGCGGTGCCGGGCGTGCTGCCCGCCCTCGGTTCGGCCTGGGGGACGGCGAGGGAGCTCATCGAGCGGCCTCCTGCTTCTGACGACGGTTCGCGGCTCGCAGGAAGCCGAAGGAGAGGAGGAGCGTGGCGAAGGCGATGATCACGGCCTGCGCCGCGGCCCCGTGGATGTCACCCTCACCGAAGGCGTCCCGGTACACCTTCATCAGCGGACTCCACGTGGTGGACACGGAGTTGGTGAGCGGCTTGAGGGTGGTGGGCTCGTTGTACACCTGGAGTGTCGCGATGATCGAGAAGAAGAAGGTCAGCACCAGGGAGGGCGCCACCATCGGGATCTTGATCCGCAGCGCGATCTGCAGCGGGGTGGCGCCGTCCAGCTTCGCCGCCTCGTACACCTCCGCGGGGATCGCCTGGAGCGAGGTGTAGATGACGATCATGTTGAAGCCGGTGCCGCCCCAGACCGCGATGTTCGACAGGGCCAGGTACAGCGGCCCGCCGTCCAGCAGGTCCGGCTGCGGCATCCCCAGTCTGTCGAGCACGAAGTAGAAGGGGCTGACGTCCGGCAGGTAGAGGAAGCCCCACAGCAGCGCCGCCACCACACCGGGGATGGCGTACGGCAGGAAGATCGCGAGCCGGGTGGCGGGTGCGAGCCGCACCTTCTCCGAGTCGAGCATCAGCGCGAACATCAGGGCCAGGCCGAGCATGACGGGCACGACGATGCACCCGTAGCCGAGCACACGCAGGGTGCCGTGCAGCAGCTCGCTGTCGGAGAGGGCGGCGGTGTAGTTCTCCAGACCGGCCCAGACCTCCTTGCGGGCGCCGGAGCCGAGGCCCAGGCCCGAGACCTGTACCTTGCGGAGGCTGAGCCACAGCGCGTAGCCGATGGGCAGGGCGAAGAACAGGGCGAAGAGGACCGTCGCGGGAACCAGGAAGGCGTACGGGGCCCCCTTGACCCCGTACGACTGCCGGCGTGCCGTGCTTTTCACCGAGCGACCCCGAAGCCCTGCTTCTTCATGTCGGCGACGGTGTCGTCCTGCATCTTGTTCAGCGCCGCGCCGAAGTCCGACTTGTTCTTCGCGGCGGCTCCGAAGGCGTCCTTGAAGGTGGTGTAGGCGACGTTCACGTTCGGGCCCCAGGCGGAGGGCGCGGTGGTGTCCGCGATGTCGGCGGCCTTGGAGTAGAAGTCGGCCTGGTTCGAGAAGTAGGCGGGCGGCTCGAGGAAGGCGCCGCTGGTCTGGGCGTTGGTGGCGGCCGGGTAGATGCCGCTCTCCTTGGCGAGCGCGTTCAGGGCCTCTCTGTCCGTGTTCAGCCATGCGGCGAACTTCGCGGCGGCCGCCTGGTGCTCGGAGTCGGTGGTCACGGCGGTGGAGGAGCCGCCCCAGCTTCCGGTGCGGTTCTCGCTGGCGGACCACTGGGGGAGCGGGGCCATCGCCCACTTGCCCTTGGTGTCGGGCGCGGCCGTGGTCAGCGTGCCCGGGGCCCACACGGCGCTGACCCAGGCGATCTGCTTGCCGGTGTTGAGAGCCTTGTTCCAAGCGGGGGTGTACATGGGCTGGTTGTCGATGGCGCCCTCCTTCACGAGGCCGCCCCAGAACTTCGCGACCTTCTGCGTCGCCTCGTCGTTGATGGAGACCTTCCACTGGTCGCCGGAGGTCGTCCACCACTTGGCGCCCGCCTGCTGGGCGAGGCCCGCGAAGAGGCCGGAGTCGTTGGCGGAGAAGGTGGTGAGGTCCTTGTCCGGGGCGGCCTTCTTCAGCTTGCGGGCGGTCTGCGCGAACTCGTCCCAGGTCGTCGGCACCGTCAGCCCGTACTCCTCGAACAGGTCCTCGCGGTAGTAGAACATCATCGGTCCGATGTCCTGCGGGACCGCGTAGACGGCGTCGGTGCCGAGTGTCGTCTGCTGCCAGACGCCGTCGGCGAACCGGCCCTTCGTCTCGTCCACGTTCTTCGAGATGTCCGCCAGGGCGTCGTTGCTGACCAGCGTGGGCAGCGCCTGGTACTCCGCCTGTACCAGGTCGGGCGCCTTGCCCGCCTTGTGCGCGGTGAGGATCTTGGTGACGAGGGTGTCGCCGGACGCCTGCTTCTTCACCGTGACGGTGATCCGGTCCTTCTTGCCCGGCCCCTTGTTCCACAGGTCCACGACCTTGTCCATGCCGGGCGTCCAGGTCCAGTACGTCAGCGAGGCCGGGCCCGACCCGGTCTCACTGCCCCCGGATTCCGAGCCGCAGGCGGCGAGCGAGGTGGCGGCGAGCGCGACGGCGACGGCGGTTGTCACGAGGCGGCGGCGCTTCGTGTACGGCATGGATCTCTCCCCTGACCTGGGGTCCTCGCCTGCTGCGAGGACCTGCCATGCTTCTGTGAGCGTTCACAGTAGAGAAACATCCCGGACACTTGTCAATGGTTGTTGCTGTGCGGTTATGTTGGGCTCCACGCCACGTTGTTGTGTGTGCACGTTCCCAATTGATCGATCAACCGGGAGACCATCCATGCCGGAGACCACCCCCAGGGGCCTCACCAGGCTCGCCTTCGGTGGGGACTACAACCCCGAGCAGTGGCCGGAAAGCGTCTGGCAGGAGGACGTCCGGCTGATGCGGGAGGCCGGCGTCACCATGGTGAGCGTCGGGATCTTCTCCTGGGCGCTGCTGGAGCCGTCACCCGGGACGTACGACTTCGGCTGGCTGGACCGGCTCCTGGACCTGCTGCACGTGCACGGCATCCGCGTCGACCTGGGCACCCCCACCGTCGTACCGCCCGTCTGGTTCTACCGGGCCCACCCCGAAGCGCTGCCCGTGACCGCCGAGGGCGTGCGCTACGAGTTCGGCTCCCGCGCGGCCATCTGCCACAGCAACGCCGACTACCGCGCCGCCGCCGCGACCATCACCACGCGGCTCGCCGAGCGCTACGGCGACCACCCGGCCCTGGCGATGTGGCACGTCCACAACGAGTACGGCGTACCCGTCTCGGCCTGCTACTGCGACTCCTGCGCCGCCCACTTCCGCCGCTGGCTCGCGACCACGTACGGCACGGTCGACGCGGTCAACGCGGCCTGGGGCACAGCCTTCTGGGGTCAGCGTTACGCCGGCTTCGAGGACATCAACCCGCCCCGCCTCACCCCCGCCGCCGTCAACCCCGGGCAGGCTCTGGACTACAAGCGGTTCGCCGACGCCACCATGCGCGAGAACTTCCGCATGGAGCGGGACATCCTGCACCGCCTCTCGCCGGGCGTCCCGGTCACCACCAACTTCATGACGGCGCTGAGCCAGTGCGACTCCGTCGACTACTGGGCCTGGGGCCGCGAGGTCGACCTCGTGACCAACGACCACTACCTGATCACCGACGGCCGCCGCACCCACGTCAACCTGGCGATGGCCGCCGACCTCACCCGGTCCGTCGCGGGCGGCGCCCCCTGGCTGCTGCTGGAACACTCCACCTCGGGCGTCAACTGGCAGCCCCGCAACCCCGCCAAGGCCCCCGGCCAGATGGCCCGCAACTCCCTCACCCACGTGGCACGCGGCTCCGAGGGTGCCCTGTTCTTCCAGTGGCGCCAGTCCCGGCGCGGTGCCGAGAAGTTCCACTCGGCGATGGTCCCGCACGGCGGCACCGACACCCGCGTGTGGCGAGAGGTCGTCGAACTCGGCGCGTCAGTCGAGGCGTTGGGCGAGATCCGCGGCACCCGGACCGAGGCCGACGTGGCCGTGCTGTGGGACTGGCAGTCGTGGTGGGCGCAGAACCTCGACTGGCGTCCCAGCGTCGACCACGAGGCCCGCGAGCGCGCCGACGCCTTCTACGAGGCCCTCTACGACCGCCACCTCACCGTCGACTTCGCCCATCCGGAAGCCGATGTGTCGAGATATCCCCTTGTCGTCGTGCCGGCCCTGTACCTGATGACGGAGGCGGCCGGGCGCAACCTGACGGCGTACGTCGAGAACGGCGGCACGCTCGTCGTCTCCTACTTCTCCGGCATCGTCGACGAGCACGACGCCGTCCACGAGGGCGCCTACCCCGGCCCGCTGCGGGACGTCCTCGGCCTCACCGTCGAGGAGTTCTCACCCCTGCTGCCCGGCGAACGGGTGCGCGTCACCGGCCCGGACGGCACCGAGCTGTCCGCCGACGTGTGGACGGAGTTCGTGGTGCCGCGCGGCGCCGACACCGTCCTGACCTACGCCGACGGCCTGGCCGCCGGTCTGCCCGCCGTCACCCGGCACCGCCTCGGCGAGGGCACCGCCTGGTACGTCTCCACCCGGCTCGGCGCCGACGGCCTCGGCACACTGCTCGGCCGGGCGAGCGAGGACGCACAGCTCGCCCCGCGAGCGGATCTGCCCCGGGACGTCGAAGTGGTCCGCCGCACCGGCGAGTCGGGCACCTACCTCTTCGCCGTCAACCACACCGGTTCGGACGCCAAGGTGCCCCTGGGGGTCCCCGGCACCGAGCTGCTGACCGGCGACCGCGCCGCCGGCCGTCTGGCGGTCCCGGCCGGAGCCGTCCGGGTCGTCCGGCTCGACGGCTGAACCGACTCCCTCCGCCCGCGCGAGCCACGAGCCGTGGGCGGAGGGCCCCTCACCTGCCTCCGGGTGAGAGGCACCCCCCAACCCCCACGTCGAAGGGACGACGGACGACGATGTTCCATCCCAGACGCACCCTCAGGGCCCTGCTGCTCCCGCTCGCCGCGGGCCTCGCCCTCACCGCCCTGCCCGCCGGCTCCGCCCACGCCGCGAGCACGCTGACCAACGGCGGCTTCGAGACCGGCGGCGCGGGCGCCGCGACTCCGAGCGGCTGGTCCGAGTACGGCGACACCGGCGCCTCGTTCACCGAGTCCGGCGGCCATGGCGGGAGCCACCGCCTCAGCCACTGGTCCTCGTCGGCCTACAAGGTGGAGACGTACCAGTACCTGTCCGGACTGACCAACGGGAACTACAAGCTGACCGCCTGGGTGCGCTCCGGCGGCGGGCAGAAGTCCGCGTACCTGGCGCTGAAGAACTGCGGCGGCGCCGAGCAGCGCACAGACCTGCCGGTCTCGGCCGGTGGGTGGATCCGGATCGTCGTGCCGGTCAACGTCACGAACAACCAGTGCACGATCAGCGTCAACAGTGACGCGAACGCGGGCAACTGGATCAATGTCGACGACCTGACCTTCACGTCCGGCACGTCCGGTACGTCGATCAAGGGTGCCGACATCTCGTCCCTGGCCAAGAGCGAGGCCAAGGGCGGCGTCTACCGCACCAGCTCGGGCACCGCCGGCGACGCCCTGGCCGTCCTCAAGTCGAACGGCATGAACTACGCGCGCCTCAAGGTGTGGGTCGACCCGGCCGACGACTACAACAACAAGGCCCGCGTCCTGGCCACGGCCAAGCGCGTCAAGGCGCAGGGCATGAAGCTGCTGGTGGACTTCCACTACTCGGACGTCTGGGCCGACCCGGGCCGCCAGGACAAACCCGCCGCCTGGGCCGGGCACTCGTACGCTCAGCTGAAGACCGACGTGTACGACCACACGTACGACGTGCTGAACGCGCTGAAGGCCCAGGGCACCACCGCCGACATGGTCCAGGTCGGCAACGAGATCAACGGCGGCATGCTGTGGAACGAGGGATCCACCGCCAACTGGACACAACTGGCCGGACTGCTCAACTCCGGCTACGACGCGGTCAAGGCGGTCAACTCCTCCACCACGATGGCTCTGCACCTCGCCGAGGGCGGTGACCTGGAGGGCACCCGCTGGTGGTTCGACAGCGCACGCTCCAACGGCGTGAAGTTCGACGCCGTCGGCCTGTCGTTCTACGGCTACTGGCACGGCACCCTGGCCGACTTCCAGACCACCCTCGACGACACGGCCACCCGCTACGGCAAGCCGGTCTTCGTCGCCGAGACCGCCTACCCGTTCCGCCTGGACAGCGAGGACGCGCACGAGAACATCATCGACACCGGTGACGAACTGGTCCCCGGCTACCCGGCGAGCGTGGCCGGTCAGACCCGGTGGATGAACGACATGGCGAGCATCGTGGAGGCCGTCCCGAACGGCCGCGGCCTGGGCATCTTCTACTGGGAAGCGACCTGGACCGCGGTGGGCGGCAACGGCTGGGACCCGACCGACGCGGCCTCCGGCAACGGCTGGGAGAACCAGGCGCTGTTCGGCTACGACGACCGGGCACTCTCGTCGATGTCCTGGTTCCGGCACCGCTGAGTCCACGGGGGAGGCGCCCCGCTGCCCGGGGCCCTCCCCCTCTGGTCGCATTCCTGTACGAAATCCGCTTTCGCGTACGGCAGTTCGGTATCGGACAAGGAGGCGGAGTGCCGGACGCGGTGGCGTCGACTGCGAGACAGTGGGAAGACGCGGTGAGAGGGCGAAGCGGCGAGGCAGGGGCACGACATGCTGAGGACTCCCACGGACGAGACGCGGCTCCGCATCCTGGCCTGGCTGAAGGAACCCGGTCCCGCGACAGGCGGTGTCACCGCGGACGCCGTCGCCGAGCGGTTCTCGATGCCGCGCCCCGTCGCCGTCACCCATCTCCGGCTGCTGGAGGCCACCGGCATGCTGCGCACCAGCAGGTCCGCGGGCCGCGTGCGCTACCACCGCGACGACATGCGGATCGCCGAGGTCGCCCGGATGTTCGAGAAGGGCTGGTAGGCGCCCTGGTACCGGGTTGTCGCCCCCGACGGTGAAGGACACGCACGCGATGGACCGTCCCATGGCACTCGTCCCACGCCAC
Source organism: Streptomyces flavovariabilis (assembly GCF_000725785.1). NCBI lineage: Bacteria > Bacillati > Actinomycetota > Actinomycetes > Kitasatosporales > Streptomycetaceae > Streptomyces > Streptomyces flavovariabilis. The sequence goes on from NZ_JNXD01000024.1 coordinate 67,146, forward strand.
TACGTCGCGGTGGGCCCCGGGCCCGAGGACGTGGTCGCCGACCCGCGCGGCCGTGTCCTCACCGGCGTCGCGGACGGCCGCATCCTGCGGCTCGACGCCCTCGCCGACCCGGTCGCGGCCCGCGTCGAAGTGATCGCGGAGACCGGCGGCAGGCCGCTCGGCCTCGAACTCCTCCCGGACGGCGACCTGTTGGTGTGTGACGCCGAACGCGGCCTGCTGCGCGTCGACACCGGCGACGGCACGGTCCGGATCCTCGCCGACTCGGTGGCGGGGGAACCGCTGCGCTTCTGCAGCAACGTCGTGTCCCTCTCCGACGGCAGCGTCTACTTCACCGTCTCCAGCCGCCGGTACCCCCTACAGCACTGGATCGGCGACATCGTCGAACACACCGGGACGGGACGGCTGCTGCGGCTCGCCCCGGGCGGTGACACACCCGAAGTGGTGCTGGACGGCCTGCAGTTCGCCAACGGGGTCGCCGTCGCCGCGGACGAGTCCTTCCTCGTCGTCGCGGAGACCGGCGCCTGCCGTCTGCTGCGCCACTGGCTCGCCGGGCCGAAGGCCGGGCGGAGTGAGCCGTTCGCCGAGAACCTCCCGGGCATGCCCGACAACCTCTGGCGCGGCACGCCCGACGGACCGATCTGGGTCGCGCTCGCCGGGCCCCGCGTCCCCGCCCTCGACCTGCTCCACCGCAGCGCGCCCGGCGTCCGCGCCGCCGCCGCCCGCGTGGCCGTGCGCGCCCCGTTCCGCCCCACCGGCACGATCGCCCTCCAGGCCTTCGACGACGCGGGCCGCGTCGTCCACCACCTCGCCCGCCGCCGCTCCGGCTACCGCATGCCCACCAGCGTCTGCGAAGCGGGCGGGCACCTGGTCCTGGGCAGCATCCGGGAACGGGGCGTGGCGGTCTGCGAACCGCCGGCTCCGAAGTGACGCGAGCCACCTTCGCCTCGCTCCGAAGTGACGCGAGCCACCTTCGCCTCGCTCCGGAGTGACCCCGCGGCACCCCCGGGGTTAACCTGAATCCCGGCCGCGACCTCCCGCGGCGCGGCGGTGGGGCCCGCCGTCCCCGAACCGCGGCAGCGACGCCGCCAACGGTCCCTACTTGCGACGGCACGCGCCCGCACGACCCCGGGCCCCGGCGAGTAGGAGACGTACCACCACATGACAGCCCCTCAAAGCCTCCGCGGTCCGGCGACCGTGTCTCCGTCCTCCTGGCGTGCCCAGGGGCCCGTCGTCGCGGTGGTGTCACTCGGCGGGGGAGTGGGCGCGACCGCACGGTACGCGGCCTCCCTCTGGTGGCCGACGCACCCGGGCGGCTTCCCCTGGACGACCCTCGGCGTCAACATCGCCGGCTGCGCCGTGATCGGCGTGTTCATGGTGGTCATCACCGAGATCAGGACCGCCCACCCGCTCGTCCGCCCCTTCTTCGGCACCGGCGTCCTCGGCGGCTTCACCACCTTCTCGACGTACGCCGTCGACATCCGGAACCTCCTCGACGGCGGCCACGCCGGCACCGGTCTGGCCTACCTCGCCGCGACCCCCCTCGCGGCGCTCACAGCGGTGTGGCTCGCGGCCGGGGCGACCCGCCGCGTCCTGACAGGGAGACGACGATGACCAGGCTGACCGGCAGGGCCCTGCGACTGACCGTTTTCCTCGGCGAGAGCGACACCTGGCACCACAAGCCCCTCTACTCGGAGATCGTCCACCGGGCCCACGCGGCGGGCCTCGCCGGTGCCAGCGTCTTCCGCGGCATCGAGGGGTTCGGCGCGTCCTCTCTGATCCACACCGCGCGGTTGCTGTCGCTGAGCGAGGACCTGCCCATCGCCGTGGTGATCGTCGACACCGAGCCACGCGTCCGCGCGTTCCTCCCGCAGCTCGACGACATCGTCACCGAAGGGCTCGTGACCCTCGAGGACTGCGAGGTGATCCGGTACGCCGGACGCGGGGACGATCCCGGTACAACGGACACGAAGGGTAAGAAGTGGTTGTGAACTGGCTGCTGGTCGTCGGTGGCGCGCTGGTCGGCGCTCCGCTGCGCTACCTCACCGACCGGGCGGTCCAGGCGCGGCACGACTCGGTCTTCCCCTGGGGCACGTTCACGGTGAACGTCACCGGCTCCCTGATCCTCGGCCTGCTCACCGGAGCCGCCACCCACCTGCAACTGCTGCTCGGCACCGGTCTGTGCGGGGCCCTGACGACCTACTCGACGTTCTCCTACGAGACGCTGCGGCTGGCCGAGACCGGGGCTCACCGCCAGGCGGCCGTCAACGTGGCGGCGACTGTCGTGGCCGGCTGCGGGGCGGCGTTCGCGGGGGCGGCGCTCGCGCGTATGTGAGCCGCGTCCGAGGGGGCTCGGGTGAGGCGTGCGGGGTGAGAGTCGTTCTCGTCCGCGTGTAGTAGGACTGTCCACTCCGCTCCCCGCCTCCCTCGAGCAGAACTGGATCCCATGAGCGTCATCAGCGTCGGTCAGGCCGTCGTCCTCGGAGCCGTCGAGGGGGTGACCGAGTTCCTGCCCGTCTCCTCCACCGGCCATCTGAAGATCGTCGAGGGGCTGATGGGCATCCCCGTCGACGACGACGCCGTGGTCGGGTTCTCGGCCGTCATCCAGGTCGGCGCGATCGCCGCGGTGCTCGTGTACTTCTTCAAGGACATCGTGCGGATCGTCTCCGCCTGGGGGAGGGGCCTGCGCGACCGCGAGGAGCGGTACCACCACGACTACAAGTTCGCCTGGTGGGTCATCTGCGCGACCATCCCGATCGTCGCCGTCGGACTCGCCGCCAAACCGCTCATCGAGGGCCCGCTCGCCTCGCTGTGGGTCGTCGCCGGCTCGCTGATCGTCGGCAGCGGCGTGATGTGGGTGGCGGACCAGATGGGGCGGCACAAGCGCGGTGAGGACGACACCTCGTTCAAGGACGCGATGCTGGTCGGCGGCTCCCAGATCCTCGCCCTGCTCTTCCCCGGCTTCTCCCGCTCGGGCGCCACCATGTCCACCGCGCTGATCCTCGACCTGGACCGCGTCGCCGCCACCCGGCTCTCCTTCTTCCTCGGCATCCCCGCGCTGACCGGCGCCGGCCTCTACGAGCTCAAGGACGCCCTGGGCACCGGCGTGGGCGCTGTCCCGCTCGCCGTCGGCACGGCCGTGTCGTTCGTCGTGGCCTACGCCTCCATCGCCTGGCTGCTGAAGTTCGTCGCCAAGCACTCCTTCAACGCCTTCGTGATCTACCGGATCGTCGTGGGAGTGCTGCTGTTCGGCCTGCTCGGAGCGGGCGTGCTCCACGGCTGAGGGCTCGGCCGGAAGGCGCCGTCCGCTGTCTGCGGCGCCTTCGTGGCCGGTCGCGCAGTTCCCCGCGCCCCTTCGGGGGGCTCTTGACAGCACAAGCCGTCGCCCGGAGTATCTCTCCCGTGAACCTGTCAGACAGCCGGACAGCCGGACAGCCCGTGCGGCGCGTCAGTGCCATGGAAGCGGTGCTGGCGTACCTGCGCGGTGCCATCGAGCGAGGCGAGTACGCCGTCGGCGACAAGCTCCCCTCCGAGGCGGAGCTGTGCCGCACGCTGGAGGTCTCGCGGCCCGTGCTGCGCGAGGCGCTGCGGGCGCTGCAGACCATGGGTCTGACCGTGTCCCGGACCGGCAAGGGCACCTTCGTCGTCGCCAGTACCGTCGAGGACCCCACCTTCGGCGACTACGCGGCCAGCGACCTGCTGGAGGTGCGCCGCCACGTGGAGATCCCGGTCGCCGGATACGCGGCCCGGCGCCGCACCCCGGAGAACCTCGACCACCTGGCCCACCTGCTGGACCGGATGGAGCGGGAGACGGACACCACCGCCTGGGTCGCGATGGACACGCTGTTCCATCTCGGGGTGGCCGAGGCCGCCCAGAACCCGGTCTTCCGCCGGGTCATCGAGGAGATCCGGGACGCGCTGGCCCGCCAGTCCGCCTTCCTCAACGAGCTGGGCGGCCGACGCGAGCAGTCCAACCGCGAGCACCGGGCGATCGTCGAGGCGCTGGTCGACGGTTCCGAGACCGACGCGGTGGAGGCCATGGCCCACCACCTCGACCGCGTCGAGACGACCCTCACCGACATCGTGCGTTCGTCGCGCACGGACACCCCCACGGAAGGCGGAACCGAGGCGTGAGCGAGCAGTCCCTGCACGACGAGGTGCAGAAACGTTCCACCCATGTCGATGCCGGAGACGCGGGCTACAGCAAGTCCCTGAAGTCCCGGCACGTCAACATGATCGCCATCGGCGGAGCCATCGGCACCGGCCTCTTCCTCGGCGCCGGCGGCCGCCTCGCCGAAGCCGGCCCGTCCCTGTTCATCGCCTACGCGGTCTGCGGCCTCTTCGCCTTCCTCGTCGTGCGCGCCCTCGGCGAACTCGTGCTGTACCGGCCCTCCTCCGGCGCCTTCGTCTCCTACGCCCGTGAGTTCATGGGGGAGAAGGGCGCCTACACCGCCGGCTGGATGTACTTCCTCAACTGGGCGACCACCGGCATCGCCGACATCACCGCCGTCGCCACCTACACCCACTACTGGGGCATGTTCTCCGACATACCGCAGTGGGTCATCGCGCTGATCGCGCTGGCCGTGGTGCTCACCGTGAACCTGATCTCGGTGAAGATCTTCGGCGAGCTGGAGTTCTGGTTCGCGATCGTCAAGGTCGGCGCGCTGGTCGTCTTCATGTGCATCGGCATCTTCCTGCTGGCCACCCAGCACCCCGTCGACGGCCACGTCCCCGGCCCGTCCCTGATCGGCGACAGCGGCGGCCTCTTCCCGCACGGCCTGCTGCCCATGCTGCTGATCATCCAGGGCGTCGTCTTCGCCTACGCCTCCGTCGAACTGGTCGGCGTCGCCGCCGGCGAGACCGAGAACCCCGAGAAGATCATGCCGAAGGCGATCAACTCGATCATGTGGCGCGTCGGTGTGTTCTACGTCGGCTCGGTCGTGCTGCTGTCGATGCTGCTGCCGTGGAACAAGTACACCGCCGGTGAGAGCCCCTTCGTGACCGTGCTGTCCAACATCGGCATCCCGGCGGCCGGCGACGTGATGAACCTCGTCGTCCTCACCGCCGCCATGTCCTCCCTCAACTCCGGCCTGTACTCCACCGGCCGCATCCTGCGCTCCATGGCCATGGCCGGATCCGCGCCCGGGTTCACGTCGGTGATGAGCCGCAGCCAGGTCCCCTACGGCGGCATCCTGCTCACCAGCGGCGTCTGCGTCCTGGGCGTCGGCCTCAACTTCGTCGTGCCCGCCGAGGCGTTCGAGATCGTGCTGAACTTCGCCGCGATCGGCATCCTCGCCACCTGGGGCATGATCATGATCTGTCACCTCCTCTTCTGGCAGAAGACCCAGAAGGGCGAGCTGACCCGCCCGGGCTACCGGCTCCCGGGCTCTCCCTGGACCGAGATCGTGACGCTGGCGTTCCTCGCCTCCGTCCTGGTCCTCATGTACGCCGACGGCGGCGCGGGACGCACCACCGTGCAGTGCCTGCCGCTGATCGTCGGGACCCTGGTCGCCGGATGGTTCGCCATCCGCGGCCGTATCGCGCGCAAGTCCACCACCGGAACCGACGCGTGAGGAACGCGTCGTTCCACGAGAAGCAGGCAGTGATGTTCAGCAGTTCCCCCGCGGACGCACCCCTTGTCCGTGAACCCGTCCACGCCCCCGTCGCCCACCTCATCCGCGGCGGGATCGTCGAAGGCATCCACTACGGCTCCGTCGTCGTCCTCGGCGCCGACGGAGAGGTCCGGCTCCAGATCGGAGACATCGAGGCCGCCTTCTACCCGCGCTCCGCGATCAAGCCCCTCCAGGCCGTGGCCATGGCCAGGGCCGGGCTGCCGCTCGACGGCGAGCTGCTGTCGCTGACCGCCGCCAGCCACTCCGGCGAGGAACGCCACCTCGCCGGCGCCCGGCGCATCCTCGACCTCGCCGGGCTCACCGAGGACCAGCTGCGCAACGTCCCGGACATGCCGTTCGACCCGGTCGTCCGGGACGCCTGGGTGCGCGAGGGCCGACTGCCCTCCCGGCTTGCCCAGAACTGCTCCGGCAAGCACGCGGCCATGCTCTACACCTGCGTCCTCAACGGCTGGCCGCTGGAGACCTACCTCGACCCGGCCCACCCGCTCCAGCAGGCCATCGCCGAGATCGTCGAGGACCTCACCGGGCAGGACATCGCCCGGGTCACCGTCGACGGCTGCGGCGCGCCCCTGTTCTCCCTCTCCCTGCACGGCCTCGCCCGCGCCACCGCCCGGATCACCACCGCCGCGCCGGGTACGCCCGAGGCCCGGGTCGCCGACGCCATGCGCGAGCACGCCGAGATGGCCTCCGGCTCCGGGCGGGACGTCGCCGCGCTGATGCGGGCCGTGCCGGGGCTGCTCTCCAAGGACGGCTTCGAGGGCGTGCAGGTCGCCGCGCTGGCCGATGGGCGGGCCGTCGCCGTGAAAATCGCGGACGGGGCGAACCGGGCGCGGGTGCCGGTGACTGCCGCCGCATTGGCCTGGGCCGGTGTCGACCCGGAGCTGCTCACCGAGTTCGCGGGTGAGCCGCTGCTGGGAGGCGGGCGGGAGGTCGGGCGTGTGCGGCCCGTTCGCTCGCTGGAGCCGGTTGGCGGGGCGGCCCGCGCCTGACGCCGTGCCGGATCTCCCCGCTGGCGGCTGCGGGCCGCATGTCGCTGGTCGCGCAGTTCCCCGCGCCCCTTTCAGGGGCGCTTCCCACCCTGTACCTCAGAGAAGAGGACCCTCACCGTCATGACCGCCGCAACCCGCTCCGAGCACGACCTGCTCGGCGACCGTGACGTTCCCGCCGAGGCGTACTGGGGTGTGCACACCCTGCGGGCCACGGAGAACTTCCCCATCACGGGCATGCCCATCTCCGCCTACCCTCACCTGATCGACGCCCTCGCCGCCGTCAAGGAGGCCGCCGCCCTCGCCAACGAGGAACTCGGGCTGCTGGACCCGAAGAAGGCCGCCGCCATCGTCGAGGCCTGCCGTGAGATCCGCGACGGCAAGCTGCACGACCAGTTCGTCGTGGACGTGATCCAGGGCGGCGCCGGGACCTCCACCAACATGAACGCCAACGAGGTCGTAGCGAACCGGGCGCTGGAACTGCTGGGTCACGCCAAGGGCGAGTACGGCTTCCTGCACCCGAACGAGGACGTCAACCTCGGGCAGTCCACCAACGACGTCTACCCGACCGCCGTCAAGATCGCGACGGTGTTCGCGGTGCGCGGGCTGCTCGAGTCGATGTCCGTCCTGCAGGACGCGTTCGCCGGCAAGGCCGCCGAGTTCCGCGACGTGCTCAAGATGGGCCGTACACAGCTGCAGGACGCGGTCCCCATGACGCTGGGTCAGGAATTCTCGGCCTACGCCGTCATGCTGGACGAGGACCGGTCCCGGCTCGCCGAGGCCGTCCGGCTGATCCATGAGATCAACCTGGGCGCGACCGCGATCGGCACCGGCCTCAACGCCCCCGCCGGATACGCCGAGGCCGCACGCCGCCACCTCGCGGCCATCACCGGACTGCCCCTGGTCACGGCGGCCAATCTGGTCGAGGCGACCCAGGACTGCGGCGCCTTCGTGCAGATGTCCGGCGTGCTCAAGCGCATCGCGGTCAAGCTCTCCAAGAGCTGCAACGACCTGCGGCTGCTGTCCTCCGGCCCGCGCGCCGGCCTCGGCGAGATCAACCTTCCGCCCGTGCAGGCCGGTTCGTCCATCATGCCCGGCAAGGTCAACCCGGTGATACCCGAAGTCGTCAACCAGGTCGCGTTCGAGGTCATCGGCAACGACGTCACCATCACCATGGCCGCCGAGGCCGGACAGCTCCAGCTCAACGCCTTCGAGCCGATCATCCTGCACTCCCTGTCGGAGTCCATCACACACCTGCGGAACGCCTGCGTGACCCTGGCCGAGCGCTGCGTGTCCGGCATCACCGCCAACACCGAGGCGCTGCGTGCGAGTGTCGAGAACTCCATCGGCCTGGTCACCGCCCTCAACCCGCACATCGGCTACACGGCCGCCACCGACATCGCCAAGGAGGCCCTCGCCACCGGCCGGGGGGTGGCCGAGCTGGTCCTGGAGAAGGGCCTGCTCCCCGCCGAGACGCTCGCCGGGCTGCTGCGCCCGGAGGTCCTGGCCGGCAGCGGCCCGGCTCCGGTGGCCTGACGTACGCGAGCGCACCGGGACCGGCGCGGAGGGACAATCGGGATCATGACGTCGTCGACCACCTTCCAGCCGGTCCTGGAGCGCATCGCCGAGGAGATCGAGCGGACACCCGGGAGCGGCCGGCCCGCCGACTACATCCCGGCGCTCGCCGCACGCGACCCGCGCAGCTTCGGAATGGCCGCCGCCGAACCCGACGGCACGGTGTACGGCGTGGGGGACTGGCGGCAGCCCTTCTCCGCACAGTCGATCACCAAGGTCTTCACTCTCGCCCTCGACCTCGCCCGCGAGGGGGACGCCCTGTGGGAGCACGTCGGCCGCGAGCCCTCCGGCAACCCCTTCAACTCCCTGATCCAGCTGGAGTACGAGAACGGCATCCCGCGCAACCCGTTCATCAACGCGGGTGCCCTCGTCGTCACCGACCGGCTGCACACCCGTACCGGCGACGCGTCGGGCGAACTGCTGGCGTTCCTGCGGGCGGAGAGCGGCAACCCCGGCCTGACCTTCGACAAGGACGTCGCCGCGTCCGAGGCCGCCCACGGCGACCGCAACGCCGCGCTGGGCCACTTCATGGCGTCCTACGGCAACATCGACAACCCCGTGCCGACGCTCCTGGAGCAGTACTTCCGGCAGTGCTCGATCGCCGCGTCCTGCGCCGACCTCGCCCTCGCCACGAGCTTCCTCGCCCGGCACGGCATCCGCGCCGACGGCACCCGCCTGCTCACCCGCCGCCAGGCCAAGCAGATCAACGCGATCATGCTGACCTGCGGTACGTACGACGCGGCGGGCGACTTCGCGTACCGCGTGGGCCTGCCCGGCAAGAGCGGCGTCGGCGGCGGCATCATCGCGGTCGTACCCGGCCGCTGCACCCTGTGCGTGTGGAGCCCGGGCCTGGACGAGCGGGGCAATTCGGTGGCGGGCGTGGCGGCGCTCGACCGCTTCACGACCCTGACCGGTCTGTCGGTCTTCTGACGGCAGGTGATCACCGGCCGGTCACGCGCGGGCCGCCCTCCGGAGACGGGAGCGTCCCCTGCCGGTCATGAGCCGTTGACACGCTGCCCGAGTGTTGGCCATGGCTTTTCCCGTCGATCTCCGCCGCTGCCAGATACTCGGTCTGGCCGGTACCTCCTGCCTCGCCCTGGGCGGTGAGACGGCCGGTGCCCTGCCCGTGGCGGATCTTCTCCACCCGGCCTCCGCCCGTGCCGCCCTCGGCCTGGTCGGCGTGTACTTCGGCGTCGTCCTGCTGATCGCGGCCTGGGTGCTGCTGGGCCGGCTGGTCCGCGGGCCGCGACCACCCGCTCCCCGCGCCCTGCTGCTCGTCCTCGCCGCCTGGGCGGCCCCGCTGCTGCTCGCCCCGCCCCTGTTCAGCCGGGACGTGTACAGCTACCTCGCCCAGGGGGCGATGGTCCAGGCGCACATGGACGTGTACGCGCACGGCCCGTCCCGGCTCGGCGGTCCGCTCGCCGGCGAGGTCGCCCCGCTCTGGCGGCACACCGGTGCCCCGTACGGCCCGGTGTTCCTCGCCGTCGCGGCGGCCCTGTCGGGCCTGACCCGCGGCGAACTGCCCGCCGGACTGTTCGGGATGCGGCTCGTCGCCCTCACCGGCGTGGCCCTGATGGCGGCCGCTCTGCCCCGTCTCGCCCGGCACAGCGGCGCCGACCCGGCCGCCGCGCTGTGGCTGGGCGTCCTCAATCCGCTCGTCCTGCTGCACCTGGTCGCGGGCGCCCACAACGACGCCGTCATGCTCGGACTGCTGGGCGTCGGCCTGGTGGCGGCGCTCGGCCGGTGGCCGGTCCTCGGCGCCGTGCTCGTCACCCTCGCGGCCCTGGTCAAGGCGCCCGCCGTGCTCGGTCTCGCCGCCGTCGTCGTCCTCCAGGTCCGCGCGGGCCGCAGCCCGGCGAGAGCCCTCGTGCCGACCACCGTCGCGGCCGCGGCGACCACTGTCGCCGCGACGGCCGCGGCCGGCACCGGATACGGCTGGGTCGGCGCCCTGAACACCCCCGTCTCACCCCGGAACTGGGCCCTGACCACCCTCCTCGGCCGCGCCACCCAGGCCCTCCTGGAGCACCTGGGCAGCGATCTCGCGCCGATGGCCGTCCCGGCCTGGCACACGCTGGGCATCCTGACCGCCGTGGTCGCGATCGTGCTGATCTGGCTGCGGCTGCGCCTCCGGCCCGTGTACGCGCTCGGCCTGTCCCTCGCGGCGGTGGCCGCGCTCGGCCCGGCGATCCGCCCCTGGTACGCCCTGTGGGGTCTGTTCCTCATCGCCGCCGCCGCACCCAGTACGTCCGTACGCCACCGCACGGCGGCGGTGACCGGCGTGCTCACGCTGTGCGTCCTGCCCAGCGGCGGCCAGGCGGACACGGGGCAATTCGTACTGGCCGTCTCCGGCGGGGCGCTCGCGGTCGTCGTGCTGTTCCAAGCCCACCAGGCCCAGCTCGCCCCCGCGCTGGGACGCGCGGCATGACCCCGCCCCTGCCACGCACCGACCGGGGCCGGCTGCTGCTGGTGCTCGCCCTCGCCACGCTGGTGACGCTCTTCACCGCGACCGTGCCCCTGCTGCGCGACTGGTTCGACCTGCGCGTCTACTACGGCAGCATCGACACCTGGGTCCACCACGGCGGCCGCGTCTACGACTACCGCGTGCCCGGCACGACCTACGGCTTCACCTACCCGCCGTTCGCCGCGGTCGCCATGGCGCCGATGGCCCTGCTGGGCCTGCACACCGCGATCGCCGCCGCCCTGCTGCTCAACCTGGCGGCCCTGGCCGCGGTCCTGCGCCTGCTCGCCGGACCGGACTGGCGGCGCCACGGCTGGTTCGGCTGGGCCCTGACCGCCTGTCTGCTCGCCCTGTTCGAACCGCTCCGCGACACCTTCAGCTTCGGCCAGGTCAACCTGCTGCTGCTGGCGCTCGTCCTCACCGACGCGACGCTGCTCGCCACCGGACGCGGACGCCTGGCGGGCGTCGGCATCGGGCTGGCGGCCGCGATCAAGCTCACGCCGGCGCTGTTCATCGGTCTGCTGCTGGTGGCCGGGCGGTGGCGCGCGGCTGCGGTCGCCACGGCCGTCGCCGGCGGCGCCACGGCCCTCGCGGCCCAGGTGGACCCGGACGCGTCGCGCTTCTACTGGACCGAGGCGCTGTGGGACACCGACCGCGTGGGGCGCCTCGGTTACGTCTCGAACCAGTCGGTGCAGGGCATCCTGGCCCGGCTCGGTGAACCGGACCGCGCGGTGTGGGCGGTGGCGGTCCTGCTCATCCTCGGTGTGTGGGCGGTGCGGACGCGCCGGGCGGTCGCGGCGGGGGAGTGGACGGCGGCCTTCGCCCTGACCGGCCTCGCCGCCTGTCTCGTCAGCCCGATCACCTGGGTGCACCATCTCGTCTGGCTGTTGCCGTCCTTCGCCGTGCTGGTCCGCGCGGGGCGCCCCCGGGTGGCGGGCGCCCTGTACGCGGTGCTGTGCACGAGCGTGGTGTGGCTGTGGTTCGACGACGCGTCCGGCGTCGACGGCTTCCTGGGCAGCAACGCCTACGCCTGGATCACCCTGGGTCTGCTGCTGTGGCTGCCGGTGGGTCAGTTCTGTCCCGCTCTGCGGACCGGAAGCCGCAGCACCAGCACCACGACGGCCGCACCCGTACCGGCGGCCCCCGCGATCAGCCCCGCCTCCGTCCAGACGGACCCGTGTTCCTCCGGGACGGCCGCCGCGACCGCGGGCGGCGTCGTCGCCGCCGGCCGCGCGAGCGTGCGCGGCGCGCCGAGCGAGCCGACCGCCTCGACCCTCCCGGCCGACCGGAAGCCCCAGTCGAGCAGCGAGCGCGCCTCCTCGTACACGGCGGACCCGCCGCCCTCCTGAGGGTTCATCACCGTCACGACCAGGGTGCGCCCGTCCCGCCGCGCCGCCGCGACGAGGGTGCTTCCGGCCTTGCTGGTGTAGCCGTTCTTGATCCCGATCAGCCCCCGGTACGGCTTCACGCCCCGGGCGCCGCTCAGCAGCCGGTTGGTGTTGAGGATCGGGTACGACCAACCGCCCCCGCCGGGGAACCTGGCCTCGACCGTGGCGCAGTACCGGGCGAAGTCGGGATTGCGCAGCCCCACCCGGCCGAACACCGCCAGGTCGTACGCCGACGACACCTGGCCCGGTGCGTCGTACCCGTCGGGTGACACCACGCGGGTGTCGAGGGCACCGAGGGAGCGGGCCTTGGCCTGCATCCGCTCGGCCGTGTGCCGCCAGCCGCCGTTGAGCTCGGCCAGGACACGCACGGCGTCGTTGCCCGAGTTGAGGAAGACACCGCGCCACAGGTCGGCGATCCGGTACGTACGGCCCTCGGCGACCCCGACCAGGCTGCTGCCGGCACCGATGCCCCTCAGCTCCCGCGCGCGGACCGTGTGCCGGATGCCCGCCGGCAGCCCAGGCAGCACGGTGAGGGCGAACAAGGTCTTCAGCGTGCTGGCCGGGGGCAGCCTGCGGTGCGCGTCGTGGGCGGCGAGCACCTCGCCGGTACGGGCGTCGGCCACCACCCAGGACAGCGCGGAGACCTCCGGGACACGGGACGCCCCGGCACGCAGGCGCACCTGGGTGCCGGGACGGTAGAGCAGCGAGGGGTGCGGTGCCGCGGCCCTCGGCCCGCCCGGCGGAGTGGGCTCCGCCCCGCCGGGTCCGGCCGCCGCCGCGGGCATCAGCGCCAGGAGCCCCGTGACGCAGAGCGCGCCGGCCGACACGGCCACCCGGGAAGAGAATCCGATGATCATATGATCAACGTAGAAACGGACATGCTCCGCATGGTGACGACAGGGCCGGGCGCCGCGCGCCAGCACCCGGATGGCTGATCCCCACGGCTCAGTCCGAGGGCAGCGTGGGCTGAATGCGCCGCAGGAACGTCGCGTTGTCCGGTGTCTCGCGCATCCGCTCCAGGAGGGTCTCCAGTTTGCCCTGCCCGTCCCGGCCCTGCAGCACGCGCCGCAGGCCGTGGACGGCCGCCAACTCGGCCGGGGGCAGGAGGAGTTCCTCGCGGCGGGTGCCCGAGGGGATGATGTCGACGGCCGGGAACACCCGGCGGGACGCCGGGTCCCGGCCGAGGCGGAGCTCCATGTTGCCGGTGCTCTTCAGCTCCTCGAAGTAGAAGTCGTCGGCCCGCGAGCCGGTCTCCACCAGGGCGGTCGCGAGGATGGTGAGGGAACCGCCCTCCTCGGCCGACCGGGCGGCGCCGAAGAACCGCTTGGGGCCGATCAGCGCGGACGCGTCGACACCCCCGGTGAGGATGCGGCCACCGGAGGCCGCCGCGCTGTTGTGTGCCCGGCACAGCCGGGTCAGCGAGTCGAGGAGGATGACGACGTCCTCGCCGGCTTCGACGAGCCGCTTGGCGCGCTCGATCACGAGGTCGGCGAGCGCGATGTGCTGCTTGGCGCTGCGGTCGAAGGTCGAGGCGTACACCTCGCCCCGCACACAGCGCCGCATGTCGGTGACCTCCTCGGGCCGCTCGTCGAGCAGCAGCATCATCAGCCGGCACTCCGGATGGTTGCCGGTGACGGCGGCGGCGAGCTGCTGGAGGAGGACGGTCTTGCCGGTCTTGGGCGGGGCCACGATGAGCCCGCGCTGACCCTTGCCGACCGGTGCGATCAGGTCGACGACGCGTCCGGCCAGTCCGGCGGACGGGTGCTCGAGCCGCAGCCGCTCGTGCGGGTGCAGCGGCGTCAGATCCTGGAAGGCGCGCCGGTCGCGCAGGTTCCCGGCCGTACGGCCGTCGACCCGTTCGACCTCGGTGAGGCCGCGCCGGTCGCCGAGCACGCCTTCGACGAGGTCGCCCTTGCGCAGGCCGTACCGGCGGACCAGCGCGGAGGAGACGGCGGCGTCGCCGGGCGAAGGCAGGAAACCCTCGGCGCGCAGGTGCCCTTTCCCGCTCGCGTCGATATCGAGGACACCGGACACGGTCCGGTGTCCGGTGTCCCGCTGCTGTACGGGTGGGTTTTCCAGTGTGGTGGTCATGGTGGTGTCTGTCCTTTCACGGACGGCAGGCTGAGACATGCGAGGGGAGGGGGAGAGGACCGCGAGGGAGGGCCTGTGGCACGGCTCCGGGCGGCGGAGAAACAGCACCTTGGATACGACGGAACCCGTCGTGGTGCTGCACATGAAGGAGGGAGTGAAAAACTGGCACCGGCGCCCGAAGAGAAGGGGCGTACACGAGTGCTCTCGTCACCCTACCACCGAAAAAGGCGGACGGGGGTCGGCTTTCTCAGCGAGTGGCCAGCAGCCCGTACAGCAACGGGATCCGCGGCTCGGGCAGTCGCCACCAGCCGGACTCCGTACGGACCATCTGCGGCCAGCGCGGCCAGGGAAGTTCGTCGCCTTCCCGCAGGCGCCGCACGGCAAGTCCCGCCCCCGTCAAGGCGTTGACGACCTCGCCCATTCCGTGCATCCACTCGTAACTGTCCGTGGCGCCCTCGACGGCCGGGCCGTCCGTGTACGTGTGGGTCCCGTCGCGGTGCACCGGGCCGGCGCCGCCCAGGTAGTCGTGACGCAGGAGCAGCTCGGGTCCTTCGCCCGGAGCGGGCTTCGGCCCCAGCGAGTTGAGCAGGGGGTGGAATTCGACGACGTACACCCGGCCGCCGGGCCGCAGGAGTTGCCGGATGGTCTTTGCCCACCGGTCCAGGTCGGGGAGGTAGCACAGGGCGCCCTTGCCGGTGTACACGACGTCGAACCGTCGCCCGTCCAGGGCCGCGACGGCGTCGTACACGTTCGCCCGGACGTACGTCACGTCCGCGCCGGACTTCGCCGCGATGTCCTGGGCGGCCGCCACGGACGCCTCGGAGAAGTCGAGGCCGACGGCCCGGGCGCCGCGCCGCGCGAAGGCGATCGTCTCGGTGCCGAGATGGCACTGGAGATGCAGCACGTCACGTCCGGTCAGTTCGCCGAGGTCCTCCCACTCGAACGGGGCGAACCAGCGCTCGGGGCCGAGGTCCTGGTCGAGACCGTAGAAGCGGCTGGCGAGATGGACGGGCGTGCGGGCGTCCCAGTTCGCCTGGTTGGCCCGCATCAGCCGGTCGTGCTCGGCGGACGTCATGGGGACATCCAATCGTGAACCGGCCCGGGGCGGCGGGAGAACGCGGGAAACGATCTGCCGACATGTCGCTCAGACCGAGCGGGCGCGTGCCTCCTCGGCGATCCGCTCGAACTGCTCGCCCATGGCCGCCGCGAGGGCCTGTGCCCCCGACAACGGGCGGACCATCACCGTGAATGCGTCGATGAGCCCGTTCTCGTCGACGTGGATGAAGTCGCAGCCGTCGACCTCCCGGTCGCCCACGCGAGCGGTGAAGACCAGGGCGTGGTCGCGGCCGTTCACGTCGTTGATCTCGCGCACGTAGCGGAAGTCCTGGAAGACTCCGGAGACGGCGCGCAGGATCGCGGCGGTGATCGCCTTCCCGGCATACGGCTTGAACACGACCGGGCTGGTGAAGACGACGTCCGGCGCCAGCAGCGCCTCGGCGGCGTCGAGGTCGAGCTTCTCGACCGCCTCACGGAATGCACGCATAGAATCCGCCTTAGTCAATTTGTTGAGTAGGTGCGGAGTGGATTAGTCAACCGTTGATACGGTGTCCACATGTCTCTCAAGTACGCCGTTCTCGCGGCGCTCCTGGAGGGCGAGGCCTCGGGGTACGAGCTGTCCAAGGTGTTCGACGTGTCGCTGGCCAACTTCTGGGCCTCGACGCCGCAGCAGCTCTACCGGGAACTGGAGCGCCTCGCGCAGGACGGACTGATCGAGGCCAGGGTGGTGCGCCAGGAGCGGCGCCCCGACAAGCGGATGTTCACGCTGACCGAGGCCGGCCGCCGGGACCTGCGCAACTTCGCCGCAACGCCGCCCCGGCCCACCGCCATCCGCGACGAACTCCTCATCAAGATCCAGGCCATGGACGGCGCCGATCCCGGGGCGACCCGTGCGCTGGTCGAGGAGCGCCAGGCCTGGGCACGCGGCAAACTCGCCCGCTACCGGCGCGTCCGCGAGCGACTCCTGGCCGGCCGCGGCGAGGACGAGTACCTGCGGGAGACCGACCGCGTCGGCCCGTACCTCATGCTGATGGGAGGCATCGGCTTCGAGGAGGAGAACGTCCGCTGGTGCGAACGCGTACTCACCGTACTGAAACAGCGGGCTCCTCTAGGCTGAGCCGATGTTCAGCCCCGAAGGCCCCAGTCTGCGCGAACTCGCCGTCCAGGCGCTGTCGTCCGTCGAGCGCGGCTACGACCTCCTCGCGCCGAAGTTCGACCACACGCCGTTCCGGACACCCGACGCGGTCCTCGACGCCGTCGGCTCGGCGCTGCGGCGGACGGGGCCCTTCGACGCCGGACTCGACCTGTGCTGCGGCACCGGAGCGGGCGTCGGCGTGCTGGCACGGGTGTGCCGGGAGCGGGTCACCGGCGTCGACTTCAGCGCCGGCATGCTCGACGTCGCACGCGAGCGGGTCCGGCCGACGGGCCCGCCGGTCTCCTGGGTCCGGGCCGACGCCCGTGCCCTGCCCTTCGCGCCCGCCTTCGACCTGGTCGTGAGCTTCGGCGCCTTCGGACACTTCCTGCCCCGCGAACTGCCCGGGCTGTTCGAGCAGGTCCGGTCCGTCCTGCGGCCGGGCGGCCGCTTCGCGTTCCCGCTGGTCGCCCCGCCCCGCCCGGGCTCGCTCGGCTACTGGATGCTGCTCGGCTTCGACACCGTGATGCGCGTGCGCAACGCGCTCTGGCGGCCTCCGTTCGTCATGTATTACCGCGCGTTCCGTCTGGCGGAGGTGCAGCGCGAACTCGCGGAGGCCGGCTTCCGGGTGGAGCTCCACGCGCTCCCGGAGTTCGGGCGGCGACCGGACGGCAGCCCCCGCGTACGTCTCGTCATGGCCCGGCTGCGGGACTGAGCCCCGGTGCTGATGCAGCGGCTGCTCCTCAGCCGCGCAGGAAGTTCAGCAGATCGTCGTTGAACGCCTTCTCGAAGTCGCCGACCAGGCCGTGCGGGGCGCCCGGATACACCTTCAGTGTGGCGTCCTTGACGAGCTGGGAGGTCCGGTGGGCCGAGGCGGCGATCGGCACGATCTGGTCGTCGTCCCCGTGTGCGACGAGCGTCGGCACGTCGATGCGCCGCAGGTCCTCGGTGAAGTCGGTCTCCGAGAACTGTGCGACGCAGTCGTATGCGCCCTTCAGCCCGGCCTGCATGCTCCACATCCAGAACGCCCGCCGCACGCCCTCCGACACGGCGGCGCCGGGCCGGTTGAAACCGTAGAAACTCTCGCTCAGCTCCCAGTAGAACTGCGAGCGGTCCGCCGCGACGCCGGCGCGGATCCCGTCGAAGACGTCCTTCGGCGTGCCCTCCGCAGTGGCCTGCGTCCGCAGCATCAGCGGCGGCACCGCACCCAGCAGCACCACCTTCGCGACCCGCGCGGTCCCGTGCCTGCCGATGTAGCGGGCCACCTCACCGCCGCCGGTCGAATGGCCCACCAGGACCGCGTCGTCGAGGTCCAGTGACTCGATCAGCTCGGCCAGGTCGTCGGCGTAGCGATTCATGTGGTTGCCCTGCCACGGCTGGCCCGAGCGGCCGTGACCGCGGCGGTCGTGTGCGATCGCCCGGAATCCGTGTTCGGCGACCAGCCGGGCCTGCCCGTCCCACGCGTCCGCGTTGAGGGGCCAGCCGTGGCTGAACACCACGGGCTGCCCCTCGCCCCAGTCCTTGTAGTAGAGCTCGGTCCCGTCGGAGGTCGTGAACGTGGTCATGGGGATCCTCTCGGAAGTCGCCTGGGGGAGCCGTGCCGTGTCTCGATGATCTCCGTCATCTCCGGGAACCGGCGCCGGCAGTTCGCCGAACGGGTGACCGGCGGCTGTCCGTCGCGGGCTGCACCGCCCGGCCCGGCAGCGTGAACTCGTAGACCAGCGCGTCCTGTCGGGCGTCCACCACCAGGTCGGTGATCTCCAGCGGGCGCGCGTACTGGTCGTGCACCCGCCGGGTGACCCGCACCGACGGGGTGCTCGCGAGACGGGTGATGGCGTCGCGGTGGTGCAGGGTCAGACCGGCCCGGCGCATCCAGTCGTAGGCGCGCCACAGCTGCGCGGCGGTACCGTCGGCGCGGTCGCGGTAGCAGGCCAGCTCCTCCACCTCCGCCAGCGCCACCGCGGAGAACGAGGTCACGGCGGTGCGCAGGCCCTGTCCGTCGGCGGTCGCGTACCGGTAGCGGTGGATCAGGGTCGGGTGGCCGGGAGCCAGCCCCAGGGCCTCGGCGTGGTCCGGCGGGGGCGCCTCCCAGGTGACGGTGGCGCGGGCGACGGCACCCGGCGTCGCGGCCCGGGCGCCGACCGGGAAGGTGAGCGACGCCGGGGTCCCGGCCGGCCGGCCGGGCAGGGTGGCATGGCTGCCGCGCCGGTCGGTGGCGACGAGACCGGCGCGGCGCAGCAGCTCCAGCGCCTGCCGTACGGTCTCGCGGCTGACTCCGAAGTGACCGGCCAACCGCCGTTCCCCGGGCAGTCGTTCACCGGGCGGGATGGTGCCGTCGCGCAGTTCGCCGAGCAACTCCGTCGCGATCCGCCGGTACAGGGGCTCATCCTCGGCCGACGGGTGGTCGTGCGGGGTGGTGCGGGCCATGCCGCCCCTCCTGTGGGTGACGTTCGGTAGCCGTGCGGGCTCGGTGCGCCACCAGATCTAGCATTGGTCTAAACCAGCTGTGAAGGGCGGCCGGGCGGTTCGGCCGAAACCGGCCCGCCCGCGCCCGCCCTCACAGCGCGCTGTACAGGGCGTCGACCAGGGCCATCTTCCGCGGATCGTTGGCGATACGCGGCCCCATCCGGTTCATCACATAGCCCAGGGACACCCCCGCCTCCGGGTCGGCGAGTCCGCAGGAGCCGCCGAAGCCGTCGTGTCCGAAAGCGCGCGGGTTGGGTCCGTAGGAGCCGTCGGGCCCGCTGAGCCAGAGCCCGAGCCCCACCTCCGTCTCGTGCTCGAACCCGGCGCCGAGCACCAGGTCCCGGCAGCTGCCCTGTCCCTCGCGCACCCGCTCTGCCGCCTCGGGGGACAGGAGGCGGCGACCGCCGTACGAGCCGCGCCCCGCGAAGACGCCGTACAGCCCGGCGACGGCGCGCGCGGTGCCGTGTCCGTTCGCCGCGGGGATCTCGGCGGCCCGCCACCCGGCGGTGTTGGCCTCTGCGGCGGACACCGCCGGGTTGGTCAGCGCGGCGATCGCCGCGGGCGCCAACTGGGCGAAGACCGCCGCCTGTTCACTGTTCGCCGGTACCTCCGGCGGGATGAGCTCGGCCACCCGGTCCGCGTCCTGCTCCGGCAGGCCGATGCGGAAGTCGACGCCGAGCGGCCCCGTCACCTCCCGCGCCAGGAAGGCCCCCGGCCGCAGCCCCGAGACGCGGCGTATGACCTCGCCCACCAGATGGCCGTAGGTCAGCGCGTGATAGCCGGACCGGGTGCCCGGCTCCCACCAGGGCTCGGCTGCCGCGAGCCGCTGCGTGGTCAGCTCCCAGTCGCGGAGCTGCTCCAGCGAATGCGGTTCCCGCAGGCCGGCCAGACCGGCGCGGTGGGACAGCAGATGCCGGACGAGGACCTTCTCCTTGCCTGCCGCGGCGAACTCCGGCCAGTACGCGGCCACCGGCGCGTCCAAATCCAGCAGCCCCCGGTCGGCGAGGATGTGCGCGCACAGCGCCGCCGGCCCCTTGGTCGTGGACCACACGTTGACCAGCGTGTCCCGCTCCCACGGGCGGGAGCGCGCGGCGTCCGCCCAGCCGCCCCACAGATCCACCACGGTCCTGCCGCCGACCGTGACAGCCACCGCGGCCCCCAGTTCGCCCCGCTCCCCGAAGTTCTCCTCGAACGCCCTGCGTACCGCCGTGAACCGCGCGTCGCAGTGACCGTGCACCTGTGTCTCGTTCCCGGACATGAGCCCCCTCGGCCGACCGTCTCCGGCCCGGGCCGCCACGTCGCGGCCCGGGCGCGATGAACGTACCGACTGGTCGGACCGGGTGGAAGTCCGTCGGCGCCGAACGGCTGGATCAGATGTACGAGCGCATCCAGCGCAGCTTGGCCGCCTGCTGGAAGGGGCCGCCGCCCTCGTGGTCGTTGAAGTCGTAGACCTCGATCGTCTTGTCCTCGTGACTCCAGGCGTTGAAGGCCGCGAAGACGGTCGAGGGCGGGCAGGTCTGGTCCTCCAGGGCGGCCGAGAAGAGCGCGGGGGCCCTGCCGCGGGCGGCGAAGTGGACGCCGTCGAAGTAGGACACCGTGCGCAGGGCGTCCGCGGTGCGGCCCCGGTGCGTCTTGAGGTAGAGGCCGATCTCCCGGTAGGGATGCCGGTCCGTCAGCGTCGTCGCGCGCGGGAAGTCGCACAGGAACGGCACGTCCGGCGCGATGCCCGCCAGGTCCGGGACCAGGCCGCCGACCGCGATCGTGATGCCGCCGCCCTGGCTGGAACCCACGGCCACCGTGCGCGCCGGGTCGGTGGCGGGGTGCGAGCGGGCCGCCTCCACCGCACGCACCGCGTCCGTGTAGACCCGGCGGTAGTAGTAGTTCTCCGGGGCGTCGATGCCGCGCGTCATGAAACCGGGGAACGCGGGCGCACCGCCCACCGGATCCGCCGTGCCGCCGCCCCCGCCCCAGCCGCTGCCCTGCCCGCGGGTGTCCATCACGAAGTGCGCCCGGCCCGACGACGCCCACAGCAGGTGCTCGTGCGGGAGCCCGCGCCCGCCGCCGTAGCCGATGAACTCCACGACGAGCGGCAGCGGGCCGTCCGCCGCGGCCGGCAGGGTCAGCCAGCCCTTGACCGGATGACCGCCGAAGCCCGCATACGTCACGTCGAACACCTGCACGGTGGACAGGCCCGTGTCGACCGGTTCGAAGCGGGCGTCCAGGTCGTGCCGGCGCGCCTCCTGGAGGGTCTCGGACCAGAACGCGTCGAAGTCCTCGGGCTCGGTGGCCGCGCTGCGGTACTCGCGGAGTTCGTCGAGCGGAAGGTCGAACAGGGCCATGTAGGACCGCCTTGGATGAGGAGCAGCTACGGGGGCAGTGCGGATGATCACACTACGTGGGTGGTCGGAGGACTGGCCAGGGTCTTGTTCCGGCCTGCCTGCCGACGCCGTCGGCTGGGAGCGGGTGATGCGCTGGTCACGGGCGTGGGAGCGCAATCAGGGTGAGGGGACCAGGGAAACTGGCGCCGGCGGGTGGTCGGGTCACCTGGAGTTCATCGGCGGGCCCGGCCGTCCGTGTGTCCGCCTGCCGCGTCTCACGCGCGGCGATGGGTCCACTGCGGTTCCGTGCGGGCCCATGCCCGGTCCCACTCGGCCAGCCGGCGGCGCAGTGCCACCCGGCGCACGAGGAAGTGGCCGAAGAGCACCACGAGCACCGCCCCGCCCGCGGCACAGGTACCGATGGTGAGGGTGTGCTGCCAGACCGCCGTCTCGTCCACCGGCGGCAGCACATTGCGGCCCCGGTCGTCGAACCAGACGTCCACGGTCTCGCCCTGCCGGGTGTCCGCGGGAACCCGCGCCGTCGCGGTGCGCGTGCCTTCGCCCGGCTCCGTCCAGCGCACGGTCACCCGGTACGCGTGCTGCCCGCCGGCCTGCACCGACGGCAGCGAGTCGCCGTTCCTTCCGACCACTTCGGCCCGCACGCGGTGCCGCTCGGCCCGCTGCTCCATCGACACCGACCGCGCCTCGTCATGAGCCCACCGGGCGGCGGCCGTCCCGGCCAGAGGCGCGCCCACGAGGATGAGGACGGCGACCAACAGCACTGTCCACGCTTCCACGACATCCGACCGGCGCCGCAGCGGACTGCGCCGCCAGCGCCAGCCGCGCACCCGGGTTCGCATGCCCACCTCCTCGCCGTCACCGCGGCCGGAGGGCCGGACCGGCCGTGCGGTGCGCCGCCGCTCCCTCCGCATCACGTGCCGCGTGCGAGTGCCCTCAGGGACGGGGTACCCCTCCGGTGCCCGTCGATCGCTCCGGGGCCCCGGGTACGGCGGGAGCGGCCTGCCGAAACACTCCGGCTGGGTGCCCGGCGCGACCGCGGCGAAACACCGGGTCAGCCGAACCGCTCGATGCGGATCCGGTCCACCGGCTGACCGGCCGTCACGAGCAGCCGGGAGGCGTGCTCGGCGAAGGAGTTGGAGCCGCACACATAGGCCTCCCACCCACCGGAAGGCTGCTCGGCCAGGAGCGGCGCCACATGTGCGGCCGCCATACGTCCCACCGCCACACCCTCCGGCGCGCTCCGCGTGAAGACCGGGGTCGTCTCCGCACCCAGCTCACGGGCGTAGACGAGCTCCCCGGGGCTGCGCGCGGACACCACCATCCGCAGCGGCACGGTGAGGTTCCTCGCCCGGTGGTGCCGGATCATCGACATCAGCGGCACGACGCCGGAGCCGGCGCCGATGAGCAGCGCGGGCCGGTCGCCCGGCCAGGCGAAGAAGCCGCTCACCGGACCCCGCACCTCGACCCGGTCGCCGGGCCGGGCGACGGTGTGGAACCAGCCCGACACCTCGCCGCCCTCGACGTGGTCCAGGGTCAGCTCGACCTCACCGGAGTCGTCCGGCGCGGACGCGATCGAGTAGTGCCGCTGGGCCGTGTAGCCGTCCTCGGCGGTCAGCCGCACCATCAGGTGCTGGCCGGGCAGATGCCCCGGCCAGCCGGGGACAGCGAGCCGGAAGGTGGCGACGCGCGGGGTCTCGCGGCGGATCCCGGTGAGGGTGGCGGTCTGCCACTCGGACGCGGCCTGCTCGTTCACGGCGATGCGCCCGGGCACGGCGAACCGCGTGGGGGGTACGAAGGTCTCAGTCACCGGAGTACCTCTGCTCCTCCCACGGGTTGCCCCGCCCGTGATAGCCGTTGCGCTCCCAGAAGCCCGGCTCGTCGTGGTCGAGGATCCGCAGACCGGCGATCCACTTGGCGCTCTTCCAGAAGTACAGATGCGGCACCAGCAGTCGCGCCGGGCCGCCGTGCTCGGGGGCGAGGGGCCTCCCGTCGTACTCCCAGGCGATCCAGGCCCGCCCGCCGGTCAGGTCGGCGAGCGGGAGGTTCGCGGTGTAGCCGGTGTGCGAGTAGGCGACGGCGTGGGTGGCCGACCCATGGGGCCGGACCACATCCAGGAACGCGTCCAGGGACACGCCCGCGAACCGCACGCCGAACTTCGACCAGCTCGTCACGCAGTGGATGGCGCCCTCGTACGCCGACGGCGGCAGCCGGTGCGCTTCCTCCCAGTCCCAGGTGCGGGGCTCGGCCACCAGCCCGTCGACGCGGAAGGTCCAGTCGGCGGGCGCCAGCTCGGGAGTGACCTCGGCGGACAGGACGGGCCAGTCGTCGCCCGCGTCGTACTGGCCGGGCGGCAGGCCGGGATCGTCGACGCGCGGTCGCCCGGTGAAGCCTCGGGTGATGTGCATGCGGTGGTGCCTCCGGGCCGGTCCGCCGGTGCTCCGCCGGACCGGGTGATCAGTGATTGCGTATACAACCGTACGTGCGGTGTGGCCTAGTCCTGCCGGGCGGGACCGGGCCACGCGTTGTAGCGCACCAGATACTCGGCGAACCGCGTCAAATCCTCCGCCGGCCACTGTGCCAGGCGCTCCCGGAAGGCCACCCGGCGGCTTTCGGTGACCTGGGCCAGGATGTGCCGCCCGGCCCGCGTCAGGTGCAGGAGATGGACGCGCTGGTCCGCCGTGTCCGGGCGGCGCTCGATCAGGCCGGCGCGTTCCAGGGCGGCCACCTGGCGGCTGACGGTGGACTTGTCCAGCGCGTAGTGGGCGGCCAGGTCGGTGGCCCGGCATCCGCCGCTCTCCTCCAGATGTCCCAGCAGGGTGTACGACACCAGCGACAGCTCGGGGTGCATCCGGCCCGCCGCGGCCCGGGCACGGCGGGCGAAGACCGTCATCTCCCGCTGGATGGTCTCCACGGCGTCGGCGGTGTGCACGCGACCTCCCTCACCACGCTGCTGCTCGGCTCCCTCCATGGTTGCATAACCCAACCACTTGGCCGGACGGACGGCGTCACGATCGCCGTACCGGTGGCCGGCCCGTCGGGTAGGGTTGCCGTCCGGCCTGGAGGGACCCGGCCGAAAGGAAGCCGAGGAGGTGAGACCCATTAGCGCTGTGTCAGCTCGGGTGCTCTCGCCTCGTCGTCGCGCGGATCGCCGGTCGTAGGCGATCGCCGGAGCGCCCTTCGGTTCCCGAAAGGCTCTGGGCTTCCATGCCGTCCGTGTCTGCCGTCCCCCCTTCCCTGCCGTTGTCCCGCGACCTCGTCGTCGCCGCCCTGCGCACCGCCGGGTGCGTCTTCGCCGAGGACGAGGCGGAGTTGATCCTCACCACCGCGCGCACCGCGGCCGAGGCCGCCACCATGGTCGAGCGCCGCGTCGCGGGCCTGCCGCTCGAACTCGTCGTCGGCTGGGCCGAGTTCGGCGGCCTGCGCATCGCCGTCGCCCCGGGCGTCTTCGTGCCCCGCCGGCGCACCGAGTTCCTGGTGGAGCAGGCCCTCGCGCGGGCGCCCGGGGCCGCCGTCGTCGTGGACCTGTGCTGCGGCTCGGGCGCCGTGGGAGCGGCGCTGGCCGCCGCACTCGGCGACGTCGAACTGCACGCCGCCGACATCGACCCGGCAGCGGTGCGGTGCGCCCGCGGCAACATCGCCGCCGCCGGCGGCCGTGTCCACCAGGGCGATCTCTTCGAGGCGCTGCCCGCCACGCTGCGCGGCCGCGTCGGCATCCTCGCGGCCAACGTGCCGTACGTGCCCAGCGACGAGATCGGCCTGCTGCCGCAGGAGGCCCGTGACCACGAGCCGCTGGTCGCCCTCGACGGCGGCACGGACGGCCTCGACGTGCTGCGCCGGGTCGCGGCCGAGGCGCCCCGCTGGCTCGCCCCCGGCGGCTGCGTGCTGGTGGAGACGAGCCGCCACCAGGCCCCGGCCGCCGTGGAGGTCTTCGAACGCACCGGCCTGGCGGCACGGCTGGCCGTGTCGGAGGAGCTGTACGCCCATGTGGTGATCGGCGTCGGGCCGTAGGGTCCCGAAGCCCTCAGTCCGGTGCGGTAGCCCGCGCGATGAGCAGCGCCACGTCGTCGAAGTTGTCCGGCTCGTGCAGCGTGCGCAGCAGCAGATCGCAGACGTCCTCCAGCGGCCGGTCCGGCCCGTCGAGCAGGGACAGCAGCGTGTCGAGCCGATCGTCGAGCGAGTCGCGCCGCGTCTCGACGAGGCCGTCGGTGTAGAGCACCAGCCGGTCGCCGGGCTCGAGGTCGACGGTGGTCGTGGAGAAGGCGACACCGCCCACCCCGAGCGGCACCCCGGTCGGCAGGTCGAGCAGCTCCGGCGGCCGGCCCGGCCGGACACGCACCGGCGGCAGATGCCCGGCGTTGGCGATCCGGCACTGTCGCAGATGCGGGTCGTGAACCGCGTAGACACACGTGGCGATGGTCTGTTCGAGGCCCGCGGTGATCTTGTCGAGGTGCTCCAGGAGCACGTTCGGATCGAGGTCGAGGGAGGCGAGGGTGTTGGTCGCCGTACGCAGCCGCCCCATGGCCGCCGCCGCGGGGATGCCGCTGCCCATCACGTCGCCCACGACGAGGGCCGTCTTGCCGCCGTCCAGCGGGATCACGTCGAACCAGTCGCCGCCGACCTCGCTCGTGGCCCCGGCCGGCTGATAGCGGGAGGCGACCTCCAGCCCGCCCGTCACCGGCGGGTGGCTGGGCAGCAGGCTGCGCTGGAGGGTGAGCGCGGTCTCGCGGGCGCTCTGGTACCAGCGGGCGTTGTCGATCTGCACGGCGGCCCGGGCGGCCAGCTCGCGCGCCAGCATCAGGTCGTCCTCGCTGAACGGCAGCGGATTGCGGGTGCGCTTGAGGTCCAGGGCGCCCAGCACCTCGCCGCGTGCGATCAACGGCACCGCCAGATAGGAATGCACCCCGGCCCGGCCCAGCAGCTCGGCCGCCTCGGAGGAGCGGGCGATGAGGTCCAGGTCCTCGTCCTTGACCTCCGGCAGCATCACGGGGCTCGCCGTGCGCACGCAGCGGGTGACGAGCCGGTCGGGGGCGTACCGGGCGACCTGCCCGGGAGGGTCGGCGGCCTCCAGCGCCTCGGCGGAGTCGTACCCCTGGACCGCCAGCGCGCGGATCACGGCCGCCTCGGCGGGGCCCAGGCTGGTGCGCCTTCCCTGCACCACCGCGTCCAGCAGGTCGACGGCCGCGATGTCGGCGAGCTCCGGCACGGCCACGTCGGCCAGTTCGCGGGCCGTGCGGTCCAGGTCCAGCGTGGTGCCGATACGGCCCGAGGCGTCGGCGATCAGGGCCAGCCGCCGGCGTGCGGCCTCGGCCTCGATGCCCGCCCGGTACTGCTCGGTGACGTCGACGATCGAGACCGCCACGCCCAGCACGGTCCCGAAGGCGTTCTCCAGCCGGTACAGCGAGATCGACCAGGCGTGGTCCTGGTGCGGGTCGGCCGCCGTACGGCCGATCGTGGACTGGTCGACGACGGGTGTGCCCGTCTCCAGCACCCGGCGCGTCGCGCCCTCCAGGGCGTCGACGTCCATCCGGGGCACCACCTCCCGGGGAGTGCGGCCCAGGTGCTCCTCGGCCGGCACGCCGTTGATCTCCTCCAGCGCCGCGTTGACCGAGACGTAGCGCAGTTCGGTGTCCAGCACGGCCAGCCCGGTCGGGGACTGCGCGATCATCCGCGTCGACAGCGCCACCTCCCGCTCCAGCCGGTGCACGGTCCCCTGGTCGGCACACAGCCCCAGGGCGTAGACGTCGCCCTGGTCGTCCAGCAGCCGCATGTTGCGGAACTCCACGAGCCGCGTGCCGCCGTCCTTGCGGCGGATCGGGAAGGCCCCCGCCCAGCTCTGCCCGGTGCCCATGACATCGGCGAACAGCTTGACCACGAGGTCGACGTGCTGCTCGTGGACCATGATCCGGGCGGCGTACTGCCCGAGCGCCTCCCGTGCCTCGTACCCGAACAGCTCCTCGGCCTGCGGGCTCCACAGCACGATGCGGCCCTCGGAGTCCAGGACCACCGAGGCCACGCGCAGCACGTCCAGCAGCCCGCTCGGGCGCGCCGACCCGCGCACCGGACCGTCGCCCTGGGACTCGGGAGACCCGGCTGCACTCATCCCACGCCCCGCCTTCGCCGTCCTCGCGGCACGCCGTCGTGTGCCGACACCCCATGTTCCACCGAGCGGAGCCGTTCTCGAGGGCCCCTTCCGTCACCCTCCACCATCTCCCAACCCGGCGCGGTCCGCCCCGCAAACCCGTCACCGGCAGCGGGGCACCGCCGGTAGTGCTCGCCGGAAGGTGGTGCTTTGCTGGGGTAGGGGCGGATACGGCATCCGGTGGCCACGAGAGGAGCGATCACGATGGCGATGGACCAGGAGCGACCGCACCCCCATTCCGTCTCGGTGGAGATCAGCGGGTGCAGCAAGCACGACGCCCGGATCGTCTTCGACGCACTGTGCTCCTGCTTCGAGTCCGACCGGTGCGCCGACGACGTGCCCGAGGAACAGCACGAGACCCGCCCGACCGTGTGGCTCGGCACCTTCGACGTGGCCGACGAGCACGGGCGTGCGCGGCCGGTGCACCTGTCGTCCTCCGTCGAAGCCGACCTGCACGGCGGCTACTGGGCGATCGACCGGTTCCGCACGACCCTGGACTCGCTGTTCGACGTGCACGATCTGAGCACGGTCTCCGGCGACCAGGAGAAGGAACTGCACGTGCGGCTGCGGAGCCGGTGACCGCCGCTCACTTCGTCAGCTGATCCAGTACGGCCCGCCGCCGGACGGCGTGCGCCTCCGGCTGGGCCACCGGGTCCATCAGTATGTCCACGCCCTGCCGCCCTTCGTCCGGCAGGGCGAAGCCGGCCGGTACGGCGCCCAGGACGCCGCCGCCGCGACCCCGGTCGGCCGCGGCGCGGGCAGCGGCGCGTCCAGCCCCGCCACCGCCGCCCGGATCAGGCCCTCGGTGGCGCGGGCGACGAAGCCCGGCGCGGTGCGGACGTCCACGCCGACCTCCCCTGCTGTGCCCTCCATCACCTTGTGCAACTAGTTGCATAAACCGTCGGTAGTCCTCTACAACTACAGGCACGACACCGCGCACGGAGGGCCCGATGAGCCGTTACCCGCACCTGCTGACCCCCCTCGACCTGGGCTTCACGACCCTGCCCAACCGGGTCCTCATGGGCTCCATGCACGTCGGCCTGGAGGAGGCCGAGGGCGGCTTCGCGCGCATGGCCGCCTTCTACGCCGCCCGCGCCCGCGGGGGAGTGGGCCTGATCGTCACCGGCGGCATCGCCCCCAACGACGAGGGGCGGCCCTACGAGGGCGGCGCCAAGCTCACCACCGAGGCGGAGGCCGAGCAGCACAAGGTCATCACCGACGCCGTGCACCGCGAGGGCGGGCGGATAGCGATGCAGATCCTGCACTTCGGCCGCTACGCCTATCACAAGGACCTCGTCGCGCCGAGCCCGATCCAGGCGCCGATCAGCCCCTTCCCGCCCCGCGAGCTCTCCGACGCCGACATCGAGCGGACGATCGACGACTACGCCCGCGCTGCCCGTCTCGCCCGGCAGGCCGGTTACGACGGCGTCGAGATCATGGGCTCCGAGGGCTACCTCATCAACGAGTTCATCGCCCAGCAGACCAACCAGCGCTCGGACCGCTGGGGCGGCTCGTACGAGAACCGCACGCGCTTCCCCCTGGAGATCGTGCGCCGGGTGCGCGAGGCGGTCGGCGAGGACTTCATCGTCATCTACCGGCTGTCCATGCTCGACCTCGTCCCGGGCGGCTCGACGCTCGACGAGGTCATCACCCTCGCCAAGGCCGTCGAGGCCGCCGGGGCGACGATCATCAACACCGGCATCGGCTGGCACGAGGCCCGCATCCCCACCATCGCGACCTCCGTGCCGCGCGGCGCGTACACCTGGGTGACCAAGCGGCTGATGGGCGAGGTGTCCGTCCCGCTCGTCACCACCAACCGCATCAACACCCCCGAACTCGCCGAGGAACTGCTCGCCGAGGGCGCCGCCGACATGGTGTCGATGGCCCGCCCGATGCTCGCCGACCCCGACTTCGTCATCAAGGCCGCGGCCGGCCGGCCCGAGGCGATCAACACCTGCATCGGCTGCAACCAGGCCTGCCTCGACCACACCTTCAGCGGCCTGATCACCTCCTGCCTGGTCAACCCGCGCGCCTGCCACGAGACCGAGCTCGTGCTCTCCCCGACCCGGCTGCGCAAGCGCGTCGCGGTCGTCGGCGCCGGCCCGGCCGGCCTCGCCTGCGCCGTCTCCGCCGCCGAGCGTGGGCACGAGGTCACCCTGTTCGACGCGGCGAGTGAGATCGGCGGCCAGCTCAACGTCGCCCGCAAGGTCCCCGGCAAGCAGGAGTTCGACGAGACGCTGCGCTACTTCCGCACCCAGCTCGACTGGCACGGCGTCGACATCCGGCTGAACACCCTCGTCACGACCGCGGACGTCGACGGCTTCGACGAGGTCGTCGTCGCCACCGGCGTCACCCCGCGCACCCCCGAGATCCCCGGGATCGACCACCCGAGCGTCGTCGGCTACCTCGACGTGCTGCGTGACGGCACCCCCGTCGGCGACCGGGTCGCGATCCTCGGCGCGGGCGGCATCGGCTTCGACGTCGCCGAGTTCCTCACCGACGGCGGCGACAAGGCCCATGAAGACCCGGCGACCTACTTCCGGCAGTGGGGCGTCGACCTCGACTACCGCGGCCCCGGCGGCCTCGCCGCGCCCGAGCGGCCCGCCCCGCCGCGCACCGTGCACCTGCTCCAGCGCAAGACGTCCAAGGTGGGCGCCGGCCTCGGCAAGACCACCGGCTGGATCCACCGCACCGAGCTCAAGCACCGCGGCGTCACCATGGTCCCGGGCGTGCGCTACGACCGGATCGACGACGCCGGACTGCACATCACCGTGGGCGAGGAGAGCACGGTGCTGGAGGTCGACACGGTCGTGCTGTGCACGGGCCAGGAGCCCCGCCGCGGCCTGTACGAGGAGCTGATCGCCGCCGGGTGCAGCGCGCACCTCATCGGCGGTGCCGACGTGGCCGCCGAGCTGGACGCCAAGCGCGCCATCAAGCAGGGCACCGAGCTCGCGGCCGCCCTGTAGCGCGGGCACGCGTCCCTAGGATGAGGCCATGTCACTCCCGCACGCGATCCTGACCGCCCTGCTCGAGAAGCCGTCGTCCGGGCTGGAGCTGACCCGCCGGTTCGACCGGTCGATCGGCTACTTCTGGTCGGCGACGCACCAGCAGATCTATCGCGAGCTCGGGAGACTGGAGGCCGACGGCCTCATCAGGGCGCTGCCGTCCGAGCAGCCGACCCGCGGGCAGAAGAAGAGCTACGAGGTCCTGCCCACGGGCCGAGCCGAACTGGCCCGCTGGACCTCCGCCTCCCAGGACCCCAAGCCGCACCGCGACGCCCTGCTGCTGCGGCTCAGGGCGGCGGCCGTGGTCGGCACAGCGGGCCTGGAGGCCGATCTGCGACGCCATCTGGAGCTGCACGAACGGCAGCTGGCGGAGTACCAGGAGATCGAGCAGCGCGACTTCCCGCCCGGCCGGGACGGCACCGAGGACCGCTTGCGGCATCTCGTACTGCGGGCCGGCATCGACCTGGAGACCTTCTGGACCCAGTGGCTCAGGCGCGCCCTGGCGGACTTCGCCGAACTCCCGGACGGCGGACCGGCCTGACCGCACCGGGCCGCGACATGACGGCGGCCCGCCCGGCCGGAGCGCTTCGGAAGGGGCGGGCCGCCGTTCGCACCGGATCAGAGCCGGTGCGGCTTGTTCCGCCGGCGCAGGTACCAGGCCGTCGCCAGCAGGCCGGATCCGACCAGCGTGCCGCCCGCCACCAGCGTGACGGTGCCGTAGTCCGTCGAGGACCCGCCGACCCCGCCCATCACGCCGCGGGACGGCGAGGCCGACGGGGTCGCGGACCGCGAGGGCGAGGGGGCGGTGGACACCACGACGGACTGGGTGCCCGCGGTGGTGCCGTCCGAGCAGACGACGATCACGGTGTACGTGCCGGGGTTGACGCTCGACCAGGCGGCCGACTGACTGGTCGACGTCCCCGACAGCGTCACCTGGCGGCCCTGGGCGAAGCTGCCCTGACTGCTGGTGAGGAGCGAGGCGGTGCCCCAGCTGCCGTTGATCTGGGTGCACGAGCTGGTCGTGACCGACACCGTGGACCCCGTGGTGTTCACGGAGATACCCGGACCCGCGACAGCGGCCGAGGCCAGGGTGAGGGGCAGCGCGGCGGTGACTGCCACGGTCAGGCCGGAGCGGAGAACTGACGATGAGTTGCGCATGTGGACTGCCCTCCGGCGGCACGGTTGGCGGTACATCCTTGCGCCGCCGAGGGTCGGGGAACGCCCGTGCTGCCTCAGGGTCAGCCAAAGCGCTCACGGCCCCGGCCGCACGCCGAGCGCCCCCGTGCAGGTGACGGGTTCCTGTTCCCGGCCGATGCCGGGGAGTACGTCAGCGCCCCGCGCCGGTCGTCACCGTCCGCTCCGCCGAGAAGCCTCCCCAGGTGCCGTCCGGCAGCATCGCCCGGACGCGGACCCGGTGGGTGACACCGGCTTTCCGCCCCACGTAGAAGCTGTACGTGGCCCGGTCACGCGGGGCGCTCCCGCCGTACACCAGGGACGTGGCGGGCCGGCCGTCCAGATGGATCTCGTACGCGGTGACCTCACCGTCCACGCGGGGCGGCACCCAGCTCAGGCCGACGTGGTAGGCCCCGTCCTCGCGGCGGCTCGTCGCACGGAAGCCCGTGGGGGCCGTGGCGCGACCGTCGTCCATGCCCGGAGTGGTGAGACGGACGGTGGGACTGGCGGGGGAGACGTTGCCCGCCGCGTCCCGGGCCCGGACGGTGAACGTGTAGTCCCTGCCGGGCCGCAGCCCAGTGAGCAGGGTGGCCGTCCGTTCCCCGCCCACACTGTGGATCTTCGTGGCTCCCTGGTGGATGTCGTACGACACCACGTCCCGGTCGTCCGTCGAGGCGGACCAGGACAGCCGGACGGCCCGGCTTCCGGCCGCCCGCCCCTCGGGCGCCGCCGGGCGGGTCGGTGCGGAGCGGTCATCCGCGACGGCCGCGGGTGTCCTCGCCCGCACCGGGCCACTCGGCGGCCCGAGCCGCCCCTCCGAGTCCCGCGCCCGTACGGTGAAGACGTACAGCGTCGAGGGCCGCAGCCTGGTGACGTCCACCATGTGCTTGGAACCTGGCACGTCTTGAACCTTCGTGGTGCCGCGATACACCTCGTAGGCAGCCGCCCGGGCGGTCGTGTTCCACATGACGTGCACGCTCGTCGCGCTGCCCGCTGCGGCGGTGACACCCGTGGGCGCGCCGGGCACACTCCTGCCGTCCCCTTCCTCCGCTCCGGCCCGGCCGCAGGAGGCGGCCAGCGCGAGAAGTCCGCACAGGGCGAGGTGGCGCAGGAGGGGCGGGGGAGCGGAACGGCCTCGCACGGTGCTGCCTCCCGGGGGTGACACACGGGAATGGTCCGGACCAATATGCCGCCCTTGGTGCGATCACATCAAGAGGGCGTCGCCCGGGCGCCGAAATCGCCTCCGGAAGGGCGCCACCCCCGCCGTGCGTGACCACCCGGGCCAGTTACGTATGCTGAAGGTCCTCACGGCCGAACTCCTGGCGGAAAGCAGGGAGTTCGGGCCTGTCGCGCGGACCGCTGTCGTCGCAGATCCCGCGCCGGCGCGGGTGGCCGGGCGGCCGAGTCTCACACGGACTCAGGTCCCCGGCCCCTGTCGGAGGTTGGGGACGTGCACCGTCCGGCCCCCCAAGGGTGGCCGGGTGATCGCCCCAGGCCCAGATTGGGCTGAGTGCCCGTCAGGTCCCCCACGAGAGGCTCCCGTACCGTGCGCGTCCAGTCGCTCACTCTCGCCGCGGCCAGCGCCGCCCTGCTCGCCCCGACGACACCCCCCGCCCTGCTCGCCCCGACGACACCCCCCGCCGTCTCGCCCCACCCCGCGGTGTGGCGCGAGAGCATGGTGAGCGCCGCCGAGCTGCTCGCCACGGTGCGGGACTGCACTCCCGTGTCCCGCGGCCGCTACCGCAGCGACTACGGCGCACCCGCGAACATCCCGGTCTGCGGCACCCGCGACGCCGTGTTCTGGAAGGCCGACATGGACATCGACTGCGACGGCCGCCCGGGGCCCCGCTGCAACCGCCGCACCGACCCGTACTTCGCGGCGAGCACGGCCTACGCGCAGTCCGACGGCCGCCCGTTGAGCGCCGAACGCCTGCCCTTCATCGTCGTACCCGCGCCGAGCGGTCTCTGGGACTACCGGGACCACGGCATCGGCGGCGGCTCGGTGGTGGCCGTCGTGTACCGCGACCAGGTGCAGTACGCGGTCGTCGGCGACACGGGCCCGCAGGACATCATCGGTGAGGCGTCCTACGCGACCGCCAAGGCCCTCGGCATCCGCGCCGACCCGCACGGCGGCGGCGCACCCTCCGGCGTCACCTACATCGTCTTCAAGAACACCAGGGTGTCGCCCATCGAGGACCACGCGGCGGCCGTGACGGAGGGGGAGCGGGCGGCGAGGCGGTTCGCCGACGGGAGCCGGGCGGACGGAAACGGAGCGGCTGACGACGTGTCGCCGGACCTGAGCGGCTGACGACGCGTCACGGGCGCGCCGCGGCCGGGCACCGCCGGCCCGGCGGCACACCGGGCACGACGGGAACATCGCCGGCCCGGCCTGCCCGGCCGCATCCGTCGCTCACACCTTGCGGTAGGTGTACGCCTCCGTGGCGGCCGCCTCCACCGCCGCCAGGTCCGCCCCGGTGGACGCCGTGACGACCGCGGCCACGGCCCCTTCCACGAAGGGCGCGTCCACCAGGCGTGTCCGCTCCGGGAGTTCGTCGCCCTCCGCGAGCAGCGCCTTCACCGTGAGCACTGCGCTGCCCAGGTCGGTGAGGACGGCGACTCCGGCGCCGCGGTCGACGGACGCGGCCGCCGCGGCGATCAGTTCGGAGTTCGTACCGAGCCCGCCGCCCTCGGTACCGCCCGCCGGAGCGACGGGCACCGCCGGGCCACCGCCGGCGAGCCCCTTGGCCAGCTCGGCAACCGACGCGGCCACCTCCGCGCTGTGCGACACCAGCACGATTCCCACCAGCTGCTCGTCACTCACCGGCGGCCTCCGCGAGTCCGGCGATCAGCAACGCCGCCGATGTGGCCCCCGGGTCCTGGTGGCCGATGCTGCGCTCGCCCAGATAGCTCGCCCGGCCCTTGCGCGCCTGCAGGGGCGTCGTCGCCACGGCGCCCTCCTCCGCGGCGGTCCGGGCCGCCGCGAACGAGTCGCCGAGCGCGTCCACCGCGGGCACCAGCGCGTCGATCATGGTCTTGTCGCCCGGGGCGGCACCGCCGAGCGTCATGACCGCGTCCACCCCCGCCCGCAGAGCCTCGGCCAGCTGCTCCGCACCGACCTCGCCGGCATCGCCCAGCGCCTTGCCGGTGCGGCGCAGCAGCGTCCCGTACAGCGGCCCCGAGGCGCCGCCGACCGTCGAGATCAGCTGGCGTCCGGCCAGGGTCAGGACCCCGCCGGGCGTGCCCGGGGCCTCCTTCTCCAGGACGGCCACGACGGCCGTGAACCCGCGCTGGAGGTTGCTGCCGTGATCGGCGTCCCCGATGGGGGAGTCGAGGGCGGTGAGCCGTTCCGCCTCGCGGTCGACGGACGCGGCGGTCGCCGTCATCCAACGGCGGAAGAATTCGGCGTCGAGCACTGGATCTCCTTGCCTGGTAGGTATGTGGTGATCCTCTACCCCCTGTGTGTCACACACCCCAGCGCAGGCCCGGGGTCTTCACCGGCGCGTCGTACAGCCGCAGCAGTTCCTCGTCGACCTGGCACAGGGTGAGCGAGGCGCCCGCCATGTCCAGGGAGGTGACGTAGTTGCCCACGAGGACGCGGGCCACGGGGACGCCGCGCTGGGCGAGGACCCGGTGCACCTCGGCGTTGAAGCCGTACAGCTCGAGCAGGGGCGTCGCGCCCATGCCGTTGACCAGCACCAGCACGGGATTGCGCGGCTGGAGGTCCTCCACCACCGCCTCGACGGCTGCCTCGGCGATCTCGCCGGAGGTCATCATGGCGCGCCGCTCCCGGCCGGGCTCGCCGTGGATGCCGATGCCCAACTCCAGCTCGCCGGGCGGCAGGTCGAAGGTCGGGCTGCCCTTGGCCGGTGTGCTGCAGGCGCTCAGCGCGATCCCGAAACTGCGGGAGTTCTCGTTCACCTGCCGGGCGATGGTCTCGACCCGCTCCAGAGGCATGCCCTCGGCGGCGGCGGCGCCCGCGATCTTCTCCACGAACAGGGTCGCGCCCGTGCCGCGCCGCCCCGCCGTGTACAGGCTGTCGGTCACCGCGACGTCGTCGTTGACCAGCACCTTCGCGATCTGGATGCCCTCGTCCTCGGCCATCTCGGCGGCCATGTCGAAGTTGAGCACGTCACCGGTGTAGTTCTTCACGATGAACAGCACGCCGGCCCCGCTGTCCACGGCGGCGGCCGCGCGCAGCATCTGGTCGGGTACGGGGGAGGTGAACACCTCGCCCGGACAGGCCGCCGACAGCATGCCGGGGCCCACGAAACCACCGTGCAACGGCTCGTGCCCCGAGCCTCCGCCCGAGACCAGCCCCACCTGCCCGGAAACGGGGGCGTCCCGCCGCACGATCACCCGGTTCTCCACGTTCACGGTCAGGTCCGGGTGGGCAGCCGCCAGGCCGCGCAGCGCGTCCGCGACCACGGTCTCCGGGACGTTGATCAGCATCTTCACGGGGTACCTCCAGGTGAGACTGTTCCATGTGCCTCTGGCCTTCATTTTTGCAGTCCAGGATGGGCCAGGCCAGTTGTCGACCTTGGCGGTCCCCGGGGGGCCCGCAGCGGGGTGGGGCAACACCGGTTCGCTTGGGTGGCGCCCCTGGTGACGGGCCGTCAGGCCGCTGAGGGTGCGTCGCGTGGTGCGGCAGGGGCCGACCGGCCCGTCGGCGGGTGAGTGGTGCAGCAGTGATGCACACCCCTAGACATCCGATCTATGCCCCGGCGACGATGTTCGCTCCCTCGACAGAAGTCGATGTGCCGTCCTTCCCCGTGCGAATCCTCTGCGATCCTCTGTGAAAGAGCCGATGAATAGGTCGGGAGATCTCACCGTGAGCAACGCATCCCAACCGCAGCGTCGAAGCGTCCTCAAGGTCGGCGGCGGCCTCGCCTTCGCACCTCTGCTCAGTCAACTGACCGGCGGATCGTCCGTGGGGCAGGCCGCCGCCGCAGGGGCCGACGCGCCGGCGTCCGTCCCGTGGCCCACCCTGTCGCGTGAGGCGCTGACCTACTCCGTCCCCGCCGAGGACTGGCAGTCGCAGGCCCTGCCCATCGGCAACGGCCGACTGGGCGCCATGCTCTTCGGCGATCCTCACGAGGAGCGCATCCAGTTCAACGAGCAGAGCCTCTGGGGCGGCGCCAACAACTACGACAACGCCCTCGCGGGCAAGCCGGACAGCGATTTCGACACCGGCATGACCGGCTTCGGCTCGTACCGGAACTTCGGCGACGTCGTCGTCACCTTCGCTCCCCGAGCGAGTCCTGAGGTCACCGCCCCGGGGGGACCGTACGGCAGCTCCCCGTCTGAGGGTGTCGACAAGACGCACGACGGTGAGCCGAGCACCAAGTGGTGCATCGAGGGGCCCGGCCCGAAGGTGCAGTGGCAGGTCGAGCTCCCCGCCCCCGCCGCCGTCGCGTCCTACCGGCTGACGAGTGCCGACGACGTACCGCAACGCGACCCGCAGGAGTGGACGTTCTCCGGTTCCGCCGACGGCACCACCTGGACCCCGCTCGACAGACGCACTCTGCCGACGCCCTTCGAGAACCGTTTCCAGACGAAGGAGTTCACCTGTGCCGCCCCGGCGGCCTACCGCTTCTACCGGTTCGACTTCGTCCCGAAGGCAGGCGTCAGCCACTTCCAGGTGGGCGAGATCGGCCTGACCGGCGTCGACCTCGGCGCGGGCGGTGTGATGTACCTGTCGTCGCCGAGCGGGCACTCCAGAGGATCCGGCGCCGGGGCCCGGCCGCGGGCCACGGGCATCTCCGGTTCGGTGGACCGCGATCCGGCCACGGTCTGGCGGGTCGGCGCCGGGGCACCGGCGGTCGTCTGGCAGGCCGACCTGCCCCGCGCGGTCGCCGTCACCTCGTACACGCTGACGGCGGCCCCGGACCGTCCGCAGGACGACCCCGGGACATGGCGACTCGAGGCGTCACAGGACAGGCGTGCCTGGACGACCCTCGACACGCAGAACTCCGGAGCGCCCTTCGCCGGGCGCGGTGAGACCCGGACCTTCCGGATCGCCGACGGCACGGCCTACCGCGCCTACCGGCTCACCCTGACCCCCGGCGCGTCGTCCACCGGCTTCCAGATCGCGGAGATCGCGCTGGAAGGCCAGGGTTTCGACTCCCGCACACAGCGCACGGTCGTCGACTACCAGCGCTCCCTCGACTTCGTGAACGGCGTCCACGTCACCCGCTTCGGCGAGCCGGGACGGCGCGTCCTGCGCGAGGCCTTCGCCGGTCGGTCCGCTGACGTGATGGTCTTCCGGTACACGTCGGAGCGCGCCCGGGAACTCTCCGGAGCGATATCGCTGACGTCCGCACAGGACAAGGCCCCGACCACCGTCGACGCCGCCGCCGGGCGCATCGGCTTCAGCGGCGTCATGGGCAACGGTCTCAGGCACGCGTGCACCGTCCAGGCCGTGCACACCGACGGCGAGCTGCGCTCCGACGGGCCGGTGCTCCGGTTCAGCGGCTGCACGACCCTGACCCTCTTCCTCGACGCCCGCACCGACTACAAGCTCGACGCCGCCGCCGGATGGCGCGGAGCCGATCCGGAACCGGTGGTCGCCAGGACGCTCCGCAAGGCGGCCGCCCGGCCCTACGGCACACTGCGCGCCGAGCACACCGCCGAGGTGCGTGCCCTGATGAACCGTGTCGCGGTCGACTGGGGCACCTCCGGCGCAGCCGTCCTCGCCCTGCCGACCGACGCCCGGCTGGCGCGCTACGCCGCCGGCGGGGAAGACCCGGCCCTCGAGCAGACGATGTTCGACTACGGCCGGTACCTGCTGATCGGTTCCTCCCGCCCGAACGGCCTGCCCGCCAACCTCCAGGGCCTGTGGAACGACAGCAACCAGCCGGCGTGGGCCTCCGACTACCACACCAACATCAATGTCCAGATGAACTACTGGGGAGCCGAGACGACGAACCTGCCGGAGTGCCACGAGGCACTCGTCCGGTTCATCGAGCAGGTGGCGGTGCCCAGCCGCGTGGCGACCCGCAACGCCTTCGGCGAGGACACCCGCGGCTGGACCGCCCGCACCAGCCAGAGCGTCTTCGGCGGCAACGCGTGGGAGTGGAACACCGTCGCGAGTGCCTGGTACGCGCAACACCTGTACGAGCACTGGGCGTTCACCCAGGATCTGGGCTATCTCCGCACCGTCGCCCACCCGATGATCAAGGAGATCTGCGAGTTCTGGGAGGACCACCTCGAGGAGCGCGAGGACGGTCTCCTCGTCGCGCCGAACGGCTGGTCCCCCGAGCACGGGCCGCGCGAGGACGGCGTCATGTACGACCAGCAGATCATCTGGGACCTGTTCCAGAACTACCTCGACTGCGAGTCGGTGCTCGAGGCGGATCCCGCCTACCGGGCCAAGGTCGCGGACATGCAGGCACGCCTCGCACCGAACAAGATCGGCAAGTGGGGGCAGCTGCAGGAGTGGCAGGAGGACGTCGACAGCCCCACCGACATCCACCGTCACACGTCGCACCTCTTCGCGGTCTATCCGGGCCGCCAGATCACCCCGAGGACACCCGACTTCGCGGCCGCCGCCCTCGTTTCGCTCAAAGCGCGCTGCGGCGAGAAGGAAGGCGTCCCGTTCACGGCCGCGACCGTGTCGGGCGACAGCCGCCGCTCGTGGACCTGGCCCTGGCGGGCGGCTCTTTTCGCCCGCCTGGGCGACGGGCAGCGCGCCCGGATCATGCTGCGGGGACTGCTGACCTACAACACGCTGCCCAACCTGTTCTGCAACCACCCGCCCTTCCAGATGGACGGCAACTTCGGCATCTCGGGCGCCGTGGCGGAGATGCTCCTGCAGAGCCATGACGGCGTCATCCACCTGCTGCCCGCCCTGCCGGACGAGTGGAAGGCCAAGGGCTCCTTCACCGGACTGCGCGCGCGGGGCGGTTACGAGGTCAGCTGTACGTGGCGGAACGGGAAGGTCACGTCGTACGGCATCACGGCCGACCGGGCCCGGAACCGGAGGAAGGTCACCGTGCGGGTGAACGGCGTCGAGAAGAAGGTGAAGCCAGCCAGGCCCTGACCGTGTCTTCGTCCGTCTGCGCGAGTTCGGTCCCGGTCTGGCCGCCCGCAGCCCGGGCGGCCAGACCGACGGGGGCGCCGGGGTACCCGGCACGCGGCCGCCGGCCTGCTCACCACCCCGCCGCGATCCGCGACGCGGAAAACCAGGACCGCGGGAGACGGCCGCGATGAGAGGGTCGGCTTCATGTCCACCTCAATGTTCGCTCGCCCGGCCCCTCTGATCGCCGTGGCCCTCGCCGTCGTCGCGACCCTCACCGCCTGCGGCGACCTGCACGCGCCGGACGCGACGGCGGGAGCGACCCCCGGCGCGTCCGGCGCGTCCTCGCCCAGTGCCCCGGGCGCCTCACCGTACGTGGAGCCGGGCGCCGGTGACGGGGCTCCGCACCACGACGAGAACAACGCCTACCGCCGGGCCGGTGAGATGGCTCCCGCCCATGCCGCGGACGCCGGGCGGGAGGCCGCCCGCATCCGCCCGGTGCTCGAGCGGCTGTGGAAGCAGCGCGAGTGGGACCCCGCGACCGTCCGGACGGCCCTGCTCCGGCTCGGCTACGAGGAGGAGCGCGTCGCGAAGGACGGCAGGCGCCTCGGCGGCACGCTCACCGTCACGGGCATGTCCACGCGCTGGAAGGACGACGGCTACGTCACGCCCGAAGGGGCGCGGGTCGCCCTGCGGGTGCACGACGACGCCTGCGTCACGGCGTTCCTGCAGAAGTCGAACTTCGACGTGCGGATCAACGGCCCGTACCCCGAGACCGGCTGCTTCGAGCCGCCCTACGGCCACTGAGGAACGCCGGGCGGAGTCCGTGGGTGAGGCCGTGGTCACCGGGTACTCGGCGGCACATGATCAGGCGCGCACTGTGGCAAGGGCTGGTCGCCGGCACCGCCGGAGGCGTCGTGATGACCCTCGGCGAGAAGATCGAGCAGGTCGTGACCGGCCGTCCCGACTCCCATGTGCCCGCCCGGGTCCTTCAGCGTCTCACCGGTTTGCCCGAACGCCCCGGCACCCAGCCGTTGCCGGTCAACTGGGCCATGCACTTCGGCCAGGCCGCCCTCCTGGGCGTGCTGCGCTCGGTCATGGCCCAGTCCGGACTGCGCGGGCCGGTCGCGTCCGCCAAGTTCACGGTCGTCCGCCTCACGAACGACCAGATCCTCGAGAACGCCACCGGAGTCGGCGCCCCGCCCACCACCTGGCCTCGCACGGAACTCGCCGTGGACGTCCTGCACAAGGCCGTCTACGGCTTCGTCACCGGTGCCGTGGCCGACGCCCTGGCCGCCCGGAACGGCCCCGGCCCCGGTGAACGCCACGCCGCCCGCCGCCCCGGCCGCCATGCGGATGCCGGGCCGCTTCCCCGCCAGGGCCGATGAACCGGGCCGTCAGCGGCTGAGCACACCGGCCAGTGCGCTCACCCCGGCGGCACAGGCCAGGACCGCGCAGGCACCGGCCGCGTGGCGGCGCAGCAGGACGCTCCGGAGCTCGGCGTAGCGGCTCTCGTACTCCAGGCGCA
Organism: Streptomyces flavovariabilis; assembly: GCF_000725785.1. Lineage (NCBI taxonomy): Bacteria > Bacillati > Actinomycetota > Actinomycetes > Kitasatosporales > Streptomycetaceae > Streptomyces > Streptomyces flavovariabilis. Next base: position 108,126 of record NZ_JNXD01000024.1, read on the forward strand.
GCTCCTCGGCCCGTCGCACGGTGCCGTGCATCAGCTGCCGGGTGACATCGAGGCGCCCGCGGACGTAGTGGGCGGTGAGTTCTTCGGCCTGGGCGGTGGTCAGCCACGCCATCCGCGCGCAGAGATCCTCGGCCTCGCGTTGCGCCTGGTGGCGATGGGCGTGAGCGAGGAGATAGCCCTCGGTCTCGTCGGCCAGGACGTTGCGCGGCTCGCCGGCCGGCGACCCGTGCCTGCCGCGTCTCACGGCCGTTCGCCCTTGTGCCCCCCGGGGTCGAGCACATCGCGCTGCCCGGTGTTCTCCGCCTGGTCCAGGCTCGCCAGTTCCGGGTGGCGCAGGTCGAAGGCGGGGGACTCGGAGCGGATCTTGGGCAGGGTGAGGAAGTTGTGGCGGGGCGGCGGGCAGGACGTGGCCCATTCCAGGGAGCGGCCGAAGCCCCAGGGGTCGTCGACCTCGACCTTCTCGCCCTTCTGGGCGGTGCGCCACACGTTGTAGAGGAAGGGCAAGGTCGACAGGCCGAGCAGGAAGGCGCCGATCGAGGAGACGGTGTTGAGGGCGGTGAAACCGTCGGCGGCCAGATAGTCGGCGTAGCGGCGGGGCATGCCCTCGGCGCCCAGCCAGTGCTGCACCAGGAACGTGGTGTGGAAACCGACGAACAGCGTCCAGAAGTGGATCTTCTCCAGGCGGTCGTCGAGCATCGTGCCGGTCATCTTCGGCCACCAGAAGCTGAATCCGCCGAACATCGCGAACACGATGGTGCCGAACAGCACGTAGTGGAAGTGGGCGATCACGAAGTAGCTGTCGGTCACGTGCCAGTCGAGCGGCGGAGAGCCCAGGATGACGCCGGTCAGGCCACCGAAGAGGAAGGTGACCAGGAAGCCGAGCGCCCAGAGCATGGGTGGTTCGAACGACAGCGAGCCCCGCCACATCGTGCCGATCCAGTTGAAGAACTTCACGCCCGTCGGCACGGCGATCAGATATGTCATGAAGGAGAAGAAGGGAAGCAGTACCGCGCCGGTGGCGAACATGTGGTGCGCCCACACCGTCACCGACAGCCCCGCGATGGAGACGGTGGCGCCGACCAGACCCATGTATCCGAAGATCGGCTTGCGGGCGAAGACGGGAATGATCTCGGTGATCACGCCGAAGAACGGCAGCGCCAGGATGTACACCTCGGGGTGGCCGAAGAACCAGAACAGGTGCTGCCACAGGACCGCGCCCCCGTTCTCGGCGTTGAACACCTGGGCCCCGAAGCGCCGGTCCGCCTCCAGCACCAGCAACGCGGCGGCCAGCACCGGGAAGGCCAGCAGCACCAGCACCGAGGTGAGCAGTACGTTCCAGGTGAAGATCGGCATCCGGAACATGGTCATGCCCGGGGCGCGCATGCAGATGATGGTGGTGATGAAGTTGACCGAGCCGAGGATGGTGCCGAAACCGGACAGCGCCAGCCCCATGATCCACAGGTCCCCGCCGACCTGAGGGGTGCGCTCCCCGCCGCTGAGCGGGGTGTACGCGGTCCAGCCGAAGTCGGCGGAGCCCTGCGGGGTGAGGAAGCTGCCGAGCACGATCAGGCCGCCGAAGAGGAACAGCCAGTACGACAGCATGTTGAGCCGCGGGAAGGCCACGTCGGGCGAGCCGATCTGCAGCGGCATGATCGCGTTGGCGAAGCCGGCGAAGGTGGGCGTGGCGAACAGCAGCAGCATGATCGTGCCGTGCATGGTGAACGCCTGGTTGTACTGCTCGCTGGAGACGATCTGCAGCCCGGGCCGGGCCAGCTCGGCCCGGATGAGCATCGCCAGCGCCCCGGCGACCAGGAAGAACCCGAACGACGTGATCAGATACAGGTGCCCGATCTTCTTGTGATCGGTGGTCGTCAGCCAGGAGACGACCACCTTCCCTCGCCCGCGGCGCTCCACCGTGGGTACGGGCGCAACCGGTTCAGTGTGTGTCGCCATGGGTTCCTCGATCGGCAGCAACGGCGCGCGGACGGTCATCCGCCCCGGAGGAACCTATTGCGTCCGGTTCGTCACCCTTGTCTGCCGCCGAGTGTCCCTGCGCCGAATGGCGGAATGATCCATTCGACCGGGCGGCGGTCTCACGCCGCTTACGCACGAGCACGGCGACCGCGACGGAAACGAGCAGGCCGGTGAGTCCGGCGAGGCACGGTGACGGCAGCGGCGGGCTGCCCGTGCGGGTGAGGAGGCCACGGCCGAGTACCCCGGCCCGTCGGGCGACACCACGGGCGGTGCCTTTTCCGCGTAAGCGGTTTCTGCGTCTGTGTCATGTTTTGTTCCGACCCGACCGCGGCACTCGGTAGCCCACCAGCGTGCCCCGAGAGGTGACCATCGCTGCGTGAAGGTGCGCCTGCCGCGCGCCGGAATCCGGCCCGGCCGCCGGGCGGAACAGAGGGTGGTCGATGACGACGATCGGCGTGGAAGAGGAGTACCTGCTGCTCGACTGGGTCACGGGCCTGCCGGTACCTCAGGCGGACAAAGTGCGCGCCGCGGCGGGTGTGGGTCATCTCGTGACCGACCAGGAGGTGCAGTACGAGCTGCTCCAGGCGCAGGTCGAGGTGGCCACCCCGGTCTGCGACACCCTGGAGGAGGTCGGAGGCCATCTGCTGCGCCTGCGGCACGCGGTCGGCGTGGCAGCGGAGGAGCACGGCTGCCGGATCGGGGTCTGCGGGACACCGCCGCTGCGGCACGGCCGCCCCATAGCCGTCACCGACCAGGCCCGCTACCGGGCCATGGTCGTCCAGGCGCCGCAGCTGGTGGCGGAGCAGCTGGTCAACGGCACGCATGTGCACGTCGGCGTGCCCGGCCGGGAGGCGGGCGTGCAGGTGCTGAACCGGATCCGGCCCTGGCTGCCGACGCTGACGGCCATGGCGGCGAACTCCCCGCTGTGGGATGGCCACGACACGGGCTTCGCGAGCTGGCGCACGGTGATCTTCAGCCGGTGGCCGGTGAGCGGCATGCCCCCGCACTTCCGCGACGCCGCGGACTACGACCGGCGCGTCGAGCGGCTGCAGGAGGCCGGTCTGATCTCCGACACCGGTCAGCTCTACTGGCAGGCCCGTCTTTCGGCCACCTACCCCACCATCGAGGTGCGGTGCCTGGACGTCCAGCTGCGGGCGGACGAGGCGGTCATGCTCGCCGCGATCATCCGGGCCCTCGTGGAGACCGCCCTGGCGGAAGCGGTCGCCGACACGCCCCTGCCCGACTGCCCACCGGAACTGCTGCAGGCCGCCATGTGGCACGCCGCCCGGCACGGGCTCGGCGACACCCTGATCGACCCCGCCGGCACATCGCACCGTGCCGGCGACGTGCTCTACGAGTTCCTGCGGCACGTCGCTCCCGCCCTCGACGCATCCGGCGACTCCCGGCAGGTCACGTCCCTGGTCCACCGGCTGCTGCAGGACGGGACCGGCGCGGACCGGCAGCGCGCCGCCCTCGCCCACGGTGGTCTGCGCGCGGTCACCGAGCTGATCAGCGCCCAGAGCACGATGCCGTGACAGCGCGGAACCGCTCCTCGGGCCGCCGCCGCGGCGACGGCGGTGCCCGAGCGGGCGTGGGCGACCAGCCCTGCTGTGCGAGTGGACCGGCCCGCGCCCGGAGCCGGCCGGCATCGCGGCCGGCCTGACCGGCCTGGCGTCGAACGGCCCCCGCGACGCCGCCGGACCGGCGGGGGACCCCATGCGGTGAGCACCCACTCGGGGTGCGAACAGTGGCCGGAAACCGCACCGGCCGAAACAGTGGGAGAGACGAATGCGTTCTCGTCGGCCCTGGCGGGGCACTCCGTCGCGCGAGTCCCTTCACTCCAGGAGACCGTCCATGAGCTTCAACCCATTGGAACAGCGAGGAATCCCGCTCGACCGTCAGGTCCGCAACTGGCGCGAGCTGAACGTGCAGCCCATCGACCCCGACCGCTGCGACCCGTACACCCGCTGCCGCATCATCGCGATGAACGGCATCGAGGTGGAGGCCATCCTCTTCAGCCACCAACTCGCCCGCAACACCGTCGATCCGGAGGTGAAGCGGCACCTCGCCGAGACCCGTTACATCGAGGCGCAGCAGCAGAAGGCCGTCAACTGGCTGCTGCCCGGCGTGTCCTCCGTCCTGGAGACGACGATCGCCTATGAGCAGGTCGCCGTGGACCTGACGGCGTGGGTGGCACGCATGGAGCCCGACCCGTACCTGCAGCAGGCGTACCAGTTCGGCGTGCTGGAGGACTTCGACCACCTGTACCGGTACGCCAACCTCTACGAGATGATCGAGCACCGCAAGGCGGAGTCGATCGTCGACAACCTCACCGAGGTGATGCCGGGCCGCCCGACGAAGTACCACCACCGCCATCCGTACGACAACGTCCGTGACCCGTACGACAAGAGCGGTACGAACCCGCTGTCCAAGCTGCACGCGCTGACGATCATGGCGGCGGAGCAGCAGACGATGAACTTCTACATGAACACCGGCCCCACCTACATGGAGCCGATCGCCCGGCAGCTCTACCAGGAGATCGGGCTGATCGAGGAGGAGCACGTCACCCACTACGAGTCGCTCGTCGACCCCGGGGAGACGTGGTGGGAGCAGCTGGTCAACCACGAGTACAACGAGTGCTACCTGTACTACTCGTTCATGGAGCAGGAGAGCGACCCCAAGGTCAAGGCGATCTGGGAGCTGCACCTGAACATGGAGCTGGAGCACCTGCACGCGGCCTGCGACCTGATGCGCCGCCACGACGGCCGGGAGCCGCAGGAGGTGCTCGCCCCGGAGCTGCCGAACGTGCTCACCTTCGAGCCGAACAAGCAGTACCTGCGGGAGCTGCTGGACACCCAGATGGACCTGACCACCCTCGGCGCCGGCTATGTGCGCGAGGCACACGAGCGGTTCGAGAAGATGCAGGAGCAGATCCACGGCGGTGAGGAGCCGCCGAGCGAGCGGGTGATGGTCCAGCACGACGAGATGTTCGGCCGCGAGTACCGCGTGCAGTCCGAGGGCGAGCACCCCGACCCCGCGATGCGCGAGAAGTGAGGAGGCCGGCCATGCCCGAGACGCACACCCCCCAGGCCGGCGACGACCGGGCCGCGGACGACGACGTGGTCGCGCTCCTCATGCGCCAGCACGGCGACATCCGCAATCTCTTCGACGAGGTCGAGCAGAGCCGGGGCGAGGAGCGCCGCGAGGCCTTCCGCCGCCTGGTGCGGCTGCTGGCCGTGCACGAGACAGCCGAGGAGGAGGTCGTCCATCCCTTCGCCCGGCGGTCCCTGCCCGGTGGCGAGCAGGTCGTGGAGGACCGGCTCGCCGAGGAGCGGGCGGCCACGGAGACCCTCGCCGCGCTAGACGAACTGGACACCGAGGACCCGAAGTTCATGCTCCAGCTGATGAAGCTGCGCAAGGACGTGCAGGAGCACGCCCGGGCGGAGGAGCGCTACGAGTTCACGCACATCCGCCGAAGCACCGACACCGACGGCCTCGCCACCCTGGCCAAGGCCGTGAAGGCCGCCGAGGCCATGGCCCCCACCCGCCCCCACCCGGGCGTCGAGTCCGGCGCGGCCAATGTCGCCCTCGGCCCTGTCGCGGCCCTCGTGGACCGCACGAAGGACGCGGTCCGCACGGCGATGGGCAAGGACTGAACCGTCGTCGGCGTCACGTTCCCGGCCGGGGGTCGGCGAGATCCCCGGCACGCCGGCTGTTCGCCCGCTCGTAGGCGGTGATGACGTAGCGGGCCTCGTCGTCGACCGCGTTCTCCTCCCCATCCAGGACGATCCGCACCGGGTGGCCGTCGGCCGCGTACTCCGCCTCGGCTGTGTCCGCGTCGTCCCGTCGCGCCGATTCCAGCTCCGCGAGGAGCTCGCCGAGCGTCGGCACGGCGTCGGGCGCACTCTCGACCGCGCGGCGCCCCGCGTCGTCGAGGCCCGCCGCCTGCACCACGGCGCCGTCGCGGACCGAGATCCGGAAGGTGCCGAGCAGGCTGCGCTCTCCTTCGCTCGACCGGAGCGTGTAGGTGTACGCGGCGGGCTCCTGCCAGGCGCCCGGACCACGCCCCGGTGCGCTCTGCGCCTCGGAGGACGCCGGTGTTCCGGTGCCGCAGGCGGCGACCGTGCCGATGAGCCCTCCGATCAGCACGGCACGGGAAACAGCTCGGGCAGCACGGGTGACGGCAGTCATGGCGGTGGTCCCTTCGGCGAACGGCTACCGCTATGACGCCGGCCGCCCGGGGAACGTTCGGCGGGGGGGGCAGGCCTATGGCTGCTCATGCCGGCGCACCATCGGGGCGCGAGTCCCTTCACCCCCGGGAGACCGGCGGAAGCCGGCGACCGGTCGTCGCTGTTCGGACGGGAGGGCGATCGTTCAGTCGGGAAGGACGAACGGAGGGTGCGCACCGTTGAGGAAGTAGTCGCCGACGTCCCGGAGCCGGGGGCCGACGGGCTCGTACAGCGTGTGGGTCCGGGCGTTGCGCCAGAACCGGTCGAAGCCCAGCCGCGCGGACGCGGAGTGGGCGCCGATGATGTCGAGGGCGCGGGCGGTGGATTCCTGGGCGGCTCTGGACGCGGCGGCTTCGGCCATGGCCACGAGGACGGAGATCTCCGCGTGCTCCTCATAGGCGGGGGGCTTGCCCGCCTGGTCCCTGGCCACCGCGTCCGTGGCCAGGTCCTCCGCCGTCTCGCGGACCACGCGCAGCCAGTGCGCATGACCGGGCCCGGGCCGGCCGAACTCCGCGCCGGGGCCGAACGGCGCCGGGGCAACGCCCATCGCGGGAGTCTCCTCACGTTCGTTTGCACAGCGTGGTGTTGAGCCTCACGGGCGGAAAGGTGTGTAGGCCATGCGCATCATCCTGCGCAGCACCGCGAGCCCCGTCAATATTTTCCTATTAATTCGATAGGGAACATAGGGAAGGGTGAATGGTGTGCCCGCCTCGGCGGAGCGCCGAACGCGGTCACGACCTGACCGCATCCCGTGCGACCGTGAGGGCGCAAGCCGCCCGGACACCTGGACCACGGGTCGGCACACGACTCGAAGGCCGAGGTGCACCGATGACCGTTCTCGACGCCAGGGCGCTCAACCGCGCCACCCTCGCCCGGCAGTTGCTCCTCGACCGCGCCGGCCTGCCCGTCCTCGACGCCGTCGCGCACCTGTGCGGGCTCCAGGCGCAGGAACCGCAGGAGCCCTTCCCCGGGCTCTGGTCGCGGCTGCGGGCTTTCGATCCGGCAGCGCTGTCGGACCTGCTGACCGGGCGGCGAGTCGTGCGCACCCACCTCATGCGCCGCACCGTCCATCTCGTCACCGCCGACGATGTCCTGGCCTGGCGAGCCCGCCACGACGGCATGCTGCGCCAGCGGATCCTCGGGGTCTACCGGCGCGAGCTCGCCGGGGTCGATCCCGGTGAACTCACCGCGGCGGGCCGGAAGGTCATGGCCGACGGCGAACCCCGCTCCATGCCCGAACTCGCGCGAGCCGTCGCCGACCGCTGGCCCGCGGCGGGACCCCGGCCCCTGGGCGAGATGCTGGTCGCCGCCCTCCTCCCGACGGTCCAGCTGCCGCCGCGCGGCCTGTGGCGCACGAAAGCGGGAGTGCGCTACGTGCTGATCTCCTCCTGGCTGGGACGCGAGGTCGACCCACCCTCCCCGGACGGCTCCGACGTCGTGGGCCGGACACTGGTACGGCGCTACCTGGCGGCCTTCGGCCCCGCCGCCTCGGCCGACCTGCGCGCCTGGTGCGGCCTCGCCGGACTGCCCGCCGCGGTCTCCGCCCTGCGCGAGCAACTGGTCTCCTTCCGCGACGAACGCGGCCGCGAACTGCTCGACCTCCCCGGCGCCCCCCGCCCCGACCCCGACACCCCGGCGCCCGTGCGGTTCCTGCCGGCGTTCGACAACGCGATCCTCGGCTACCACGACCGCAGCCGGATCATCGACGACGCGCACCGCCATCTGTCCGTCGCCGGCGAACGCGTCGTCCTGGTCGACGGCCACGTCGCCGCGACCTGGACCGTCGAGAGGGACACCGTGCTCGTCACCCCGCTGCGCCGCTTCTCCCGGGCCGACCGCACCGGCGTCGCCGAGGAAGGGCGGGCGATGGCCTCCTTCCTCTCCGACGACGCGAGCGACCGGGTACGGATCGCGGCCTCGCCCGGCTGAACCACGCCCTCGCGCCCGGGACGAACCGCCCGTATTGATCGGCGAGCGTTCCCGGCTGTCAGGCGCACACTGGAAGGGAGCTGCCGGTGCTCACGAGGGGGTGTCGGCCCATGGAAGCGTCGGAGCGGGTGACCGTGCGGTGGTGGCGGTGGCGGCGCAACGCGCTCAAACGGCGCGCCGACGTCGTCGAAGCCTGGGTCATGCTCGCCGGCTGGCTGCTCGCCCTGCTGGGTGGGCTGGTCGCGGGCTTGATGGCGGCGGGCACGGTCGAGCGGGCCGTCGAACGGCAGCGGGCCGAGAGCCGCCGGGTCACGGCGGTGCTCGTCGAGGACGCGCCGGGCCCGTCACCGGCCCGCGCGGCGAGCGACCACCGGGTGTGGGGCAAGGTGCGGTGGATCGCGCCCGACGGCTCGACGTACCGGGAGGAGGCCCGGGTGGCGCCCAGGGCTCCCGCCGGGAGCACCGTCTCCCTGTGGGTGAACCGGAGCGGTGACATCACGACCCCGCCGCTGTCCGGCGGCGAGGTGGGGCTGCACATGGCCATGGGCGGCGCGCTCGCGGGGCTCTTCGCGGGAGGTGCCGTGCTGGGAGCCACATGGGTGGCCCGCCTGGTTCTCGACCGGCGGCGCATGGCCCAGTGGGACGCGGAGTGGGAGCGGATCGACACGCGGAGGGGCTGGAGGACGGGCTGAACCCGCCGGCGCCGCGGCTGTTCCGCCGAGCGCGGCCACCGGCCGCCCGCGGCATGCCGCCGTACTCGCCGGTCGCGGGGGTGCCGGGTGCGCACCGGCTGCCTCGCCGCGCTGGATGCCGTCGAAGCCTCGGGTTGTCGGTGCAGCGTGCCCGCTGGTGGCCGGGGCGGCCGGTTGCCATGGTGCTCGTCGGGTGCCCGGCGCCGCCGGATGCCGTCACGCTCGTCACGGCCCGGTTCCCGGGCGCCTGACCCTGCTCCACACTCACGGACGGCCGACCGTGTCCTGGTCGTCGAGTGCCTCGTGTGCGACCGACGGAATCGGCGCCGTCCGTCGGTGGAAGCGTCCCGTCAGGCGCGTCGCCAGCGGCTCCGTCCAGCGGGCGGTCAGGGGGCCGAGGAGGACCAGGATGAGGACGTACGCGGTGGCCAGGGGGCCGAGGGAGGGCTCGATGCCGGAGGTGACGGCGAGCCCGGCGATGACGATGGAGAACTCGCCGCGGGCCACCAGCGTGCCGCCGGCGCGCCAGCGGCCCCTGGGCCCGATCCCGGCGCGGCGCGCCGCCCAGTAGCCCGTGGCGATCTTCGTGGCGGTGGTGACGGCGGCCAGGGCGAGGGCGGGCAGCAGCACGGGCGGAATGCTCGCCGGGTCGGTGTGCAGGCCGAAGAAGACGAAGAACACCGCGGCGAACAGGTCCCGCAGCGGCGCGAGCAGACTCGTCGCGCCCTCGGCGACCTCGCCCGACAGCGCGATGCCGACCAGGAAGGCGCCCACCGCGGCCGACACCTGCAACTGCTGGGCGAGCCCGGCGACCACGAGCGTCACGCCGAGGACGACCAGCAGCAGCTTCTCCGGGTCGTCGCTGGAGACGAAGCGGGAGACGTGGCGGCCGAAGCGCACCGCGAGGACCAGCACCAGGGCCAGCACACCCACGGCGATGGCCAGGGTGACACCGCCCGCGGCCAGGCCCACCCCGGCCAGCAGGGCCGTGACGATGGGCAGGTACACCGCCATGGAGAGGTCCTCCAGGACCAGGATGCTCAGAATGGCCGGGGTCTCGCGGTTGCCCAGCCGCCCCAGGTCTCCCAGGATCTTGGCGATGACCCCGGAGGAGGAGACCCAGGTGACACCGGCCAGGACGACGGCGGCGACCGGGCCCCAGCCGAGCATGAGGGCCAGGACCGCGCCCGGCAGCGCGTTGAGGACGGCGTCGAGGAGCCCGGCGGGATAGTGGGTCCTGAGGTGGGAGACGAGGTCGGTGGCCGTGTACTCCAGGCCGAGCATGAGCAGCAGCAGGATGACACCGATCTCGGCGCCGACGGCGACGAAGTCCTCGCTGGCGCCCAGCGGCAGCAGCCCGCCTTCCCCGAAGGCGAGCCCGGCCAGCAGGTAGAGGGGGATCGGCGAGAAGCGGAAGCGCCCGGCGAAGCGGCCGAGCAGCCCGAGCCCGAGGATGAGGCACCCGAACTCGATCAGGAAGACCGCGGAGGAGTGCATGGCGGGTCACTCCCGCCCGAGTATCGCGGCGGCCGCCTCCACGCCCTCGCGGGTCCCGATGACGATGAGGGTGTCGCCACCGGCCAGCCGGAAGTGCGGGGTGGGGGAGGGGATCGCCTCCGCCCGGCGCAGCACCGCCACCACGGACGCGCCGGTGTCGGTACGGATCCGGGACTCGCCCAGCAGCCTCCCGTTCCAGTGCGAGGAGCCGGGCAGCTCGATCCGCTCGGCGACGAGCCCCAGGTCGGTGGTGGACAGCAGGCTCGGGGTGTGGTGCGCGGGCATCAGGGCGTCGATGAGGGTGGTCGCCTCCTCCGACGACAGTCGCACCGAGAGGTCGCAGGCGTCCGGGTCGTCCTCGCGGTAGGCGCTGATCGTCCGGTGCCCGTCGCGGTGTGCGACCACCGAGAGGCGCCGGCTCTCCCGTGTCGTCAGGTCGTAGCGGACCCCTATGCCCGGCAGCGGGGTGCTGCTGAGGCGTGGCGCGCTCATCTCCGTCCCCCTTCGGTCGGCCTGCGCGTTCCTGCCTGTGGGGGGCCGCGCCCGGACGAGCGCCCAGATCCGGCCTGTGGGGCTCATCCTAGGCGGCGGGGCGGAACCGTACCCCTCCTGCGTGGACTACCGGGACGGCTGCGGGAAGGGGGATACGGACGGGACGGGTGTGGCCGTGGGCAGCCGCGCGGTCGCCCCCTCGACCTGCCGAACCGTGCTCTCACCGGGCCGGTGGCCCGTGCCCGCGCCGGTGGACAGCTGGGACCAGGCGCCCAGGGCCAGGGCCACGGCGGCCGCCGTGGCGACGACCCGTCCCGCGCGCCGGACCTTGGCACGGCGGTCCAGATCCCGCCACGCCACGCGGACCCACAGGTCCTCCGGCTGCCACAGGTCACCGACGGCGTGCGGGGGTTGGAGCCGCCGCCCCGCCGCCCGCTCCTCGGCGGAGGGTTCCCGGGGAGCGGAGACGCGTATGGCGGACTCGCTGTCCGTGAGGAACCTCAGCCACACGTCGTCGGGGACCGGGGGAACGCCGCGCGGCTCGTGGGGAGTTCCCCGTCCGTCCGGCTCATCGGTGGTCACGTCCCGTCATCCCCTCTCCGACCGTCGGCCCGATCACTGCTCAGCGCAAGATCAGTATGCCGCCCCGGTCCCGGAGCCGCCGCCCCACCGGGCCCCGCGCAGCGCGTCCGAGACCGAGTTGGAACGTGCCGTACGGCGGGAGCGCCCGGCCGCGCTCCCGCCCCACGGGTCAGACCGCGGCCGGCAGGACGTGGTCGCCGACCTTGTCGGTGCTCAGGCACAGTGAGCAGACGACGGCGTCGTGCGTCCGGCAGGCGGCCACGTCCGGCCGCTCGAACTGCTGCCGGCACACATGGCACTCGTAGGTGACGGCGCTGGGGTTGCCGTCCTCGTCCAGGAGGGGCTCGGCGATGCCGTCGTCGGCGCGGCGCAGGTAGTACCTGCCCTTGGTGACCACGGCCATCAGCGGCGTGAGGACGAAGGCGATGACGGCCGCGGCGACGGGGGAGTACGGCTGGAGCGTGTCGCCGAGGGCGTGGAAGTACATGGCGATGGACAGCCCCGAGGCGGCGGCGAAGGAGACGACCCCGACCGGGTTGACGGCGTAGAGCATGCCGCGGCGGAACTCCGGGGCGTGCGGGGACAGCTTCAGCACGTACTTGTTGATGCCGATGTCGGTGGCCACGGTGACGACCCAGGCGATCGCGCAGTTCGAGTAGAAGCTCAGGATGCCGTTGAGGAAGCTGAACATGTCGGCCTCCATCAGGGCGAGCGCGAAGCCCAGGTTGACCAGGACGAAGACCATCCGGCCCGGGTAGCGCCTGGTGACCCGGGTGAAGGAGTTGGTCCAGGCGAGGGATCCGGAGTACGCGTTCGTCACGTTGATCTTGATCTGGCTGATGACGACGAGCACCACGGCCAGCGGGAGGACCAGCCAGGACGGCATCATCGCGTCGAAGGCGCCCTTGAACTGCTGGATCGGCTCGGGCGCGGCGGAGGCACCGACCTCGGCGATGATGTACACCGCGAGGAACACTCCGATGGCCTGCTTCAGCGCGCCCAGCACCACCCAGCCCGGACCGGCCATCACCACGGCCGTCCACCAACTGCGCTTGTTGGCCTCGGTCTTGGGCGGCATGAAGCGCAGGTAGTCGATCTGCTCGCCGATCTGGGCGATCAGCGACAGGCACACGCCCGCACCGAGCAGCACGGAGGCGGTGTTGATGTCGCCGTCGCCGTCGGTGCCCGCGTAGGCGAGGAAGCGGTCGACGGTGCCCGGGTCGGTGGCGACCAGGTAGACCAGGGGGCCGACCATCAGCAGCAGCCAGATCGGGGTGGTCCACACCTGGAGCTTGCTCAGTGCCGTCATGCCGTAGATCACCAGGGGGATCACCATCAGCGTGGAGACCAGGTAGCCCAGCCAGAGCGGCAGTCCGAGTCCCAGTTTCAGGCCCTGGGCCATGATCGAGCCTTCGAGGGCGAAGAAGATGAAGGTGAAGCTGGCGAAGATGACGCTGGTGAGGACCGAGCCGAAGTAGCCGAAGCCGGAGCCGCGGGTGATCAGGTCCAGGTCGATGTTGTAGCGGGCGCCGTAGTAGGCGAGCGGGAAGCCGGTCACGAAGATGACGACGGCGGCGACGGCGATCGCGAGCAGAGCGTTGCCGGTGCCGTGGGCCAGGCCGATGCCGGCCCCGATGGAGAAGTCGGCCATGTAGGCGATGCCGCCGAGCGCGGTCGTCGCCACCACCATCGGTGTCCAGCGCCGGTAAGTGCGTGGCGCGAAGCGCAGCGTGTAGTCCTCGAGGGTCTCCTTGACGGCCTGGTCCGTGCCCGGCGCTGCCTGCTGTGCGGGTTCCGGCTCGGCTACTTCGGCCAGTCGTGGCTCGGTACTCATGCCACGCCTCCTTGCTGCGGGTTGGGGACTGACAAGGCAGGCACGGTAGGCAGCGGTCGTTACCCCTAAATACTTCCTGCGTGAAGGGAATGTTTCGGGGTCATCTCTCCGGGCGCCGACGGCGGTCTACGGCACCCCCAGCACGAACAGCACGTATCCCGCGTACGACCCGGAGGCCAGCGCGGCCGTGCCGAGGGCCGTGGCCAGGGACGGCCATCTCAGCCGGCGCATCGCGAGGGCGAGGGGGACGAACAGCGGGAAGAGCGGGAGCAGATAGCGCGAGACGTTGCCGAAGTACTGCTGGGTGGTCATCACCATGAGGTAGGAGAGGACCGTGTAGACGACGAGCACGGCAGGCGGTCGCAGGCGCACCAGCAGCACGGTCAGCACCGGCACCATCAGCACCACGCAGACGCCGATGACATCCTCGAACGGCATCGCGAAGAGATAGTCGAAGTGACCGACCGGGACGGACGTCAGCACGTTGAACGAGTGGACTCCCCAGTCGAACTTGTGGGCCCAGGCGCCGTCCTGGAGCTTGGAGTAGCCGTTGATGTCGCCCATGCGGTAGTTGACCCAGGCGAGGTAGCCGAACAGGCCCAGCGGGGCGACGGCCACGGCGGCGAGCGGACGGCGCACCCCGTCCTCGCGCCGGCGCAACGACAGCACCGCGGCGACGGCGAGGGCGGCGACGAGCGCGACGGCGGTGGGCCGGCAGAGCCCGGCCGCGCAGGTCAGCAGACCGGCGGTGAGCCAGCGGCGGGTCATGACGGCGTGACAGGCCCACGCGGCGAGGGCCGTGTAGAGGGACTCCGAGTAGCCCGACCACTCCGTGCCCGAGCCGGGCCACACCGCCCACAGCCCGGCCGCCACCAGCCCGGCCCGGTGGCCGCCCAGGCGCTGCGCCACGGCGTAGATGCCGAGCGCGGCGGCGAAGGAAGCGATGACGGAGACCGTCAGGCCGGCGCCGTACAGGCCGAGTCCGGTGCACTCGGAGACCAGCCGCATCAGCGTCGGGTACAGCGGGAAGAACGCCGCCGAGTTGCCCTCCAGCGTGATCAGGCCCGTCGCGCCCGGGACCGGCTTCAGGGCCGGGTCGTACCCGTGCTCGGCGATCTGCTGGTACCACCAGCCGTCCCAGCTGGCCAGGACGTCCCAGGGGTGTTCGCCGCCGCCGAAGCGGGGGTTCTTCTTCCGGAAGTCGCCCGCGGAGTCCAGCAGATACATGAAGACGGCGAAGCCGGCCAGCTTCAGCACGCCGTACGTCAGCAGCACGGGCCCGTAGCGGACGGCGGCGGCGCGCAACCGCGGACGGAACTCCCGTGAGCCGCGCGGGACTTCGGGGCGGTCGACGCCGGAGGGCGGGCGGCGCAGCTGGACGGTGCTCATGGGGCGGAGGGTCCTGTCGTACGGCGGGCCGGGAACACCCAGGCCCGGAAGAGGAGGAAGCGCAGCAGCGTCGCGGCCAGGTTGGCGGCGATCAGCGTCACCAGCTCGGCCCGGCGGCCGCCCCCGGGCGCGCCGAGGTGGAGGACGGCCAGCGAACCGCTGGTCAGGGCCAGCCCGATCAGGAAGGCGGCGAGGCCCTTGAGATGGTGGCGCAGCGCGCCGCCGCGGCCCCGGACCCCGAAGGTGAGCCGCCGGTTCGCCGCCGTGTTGGCGATCGCGCTGGCGAGCAGGGCGAGGGCGTTGGCGGCCTGCGCTCCCGTCGCGGGTCTGAGCACGGTGTACAGCAGCAGGTAGCACAGAGTGCTGGCGGCACCGACGGCGGCGAAGCGCACCACCTGCCGGACCAGACCCGCGGGCAGGTGCCCGTCGAGGTCGCCGCCGCTGCGGCGCAGCGCGGTCAGCGGCAGTCTGCCGCAGGCCAGGGCCCGGCCGAGCCTGGCCATGCCTCGCAGATCGGCCAGCGCCGTGGACAGGATGTGGACCCGGCTGTCCGGGTCGTCCACCCAGTCCACCGGCACCTCGTGGATCCGCAGCCCCGCGCGCTCGGCGATCACCAGTAACTCGGTGTCGAAGAACCACTCGCGGTCCTCCACCAGCGGCAGCAGTCGCTCGGCGACGTCCCGCCGCACCGCCTTGAACCCGCACTGCGCGTCGGAGAAACCGACGGCGAGCGTGGAGCGCAGCAGCCCGTTGTAGCAGCGGGAGATGATCTCCCGTTTCGGCCCGCGCACCACCCGCGAGCCACGGGCCAGCCGGGTGCCGATGGCGATGTCCGAGTGGCCCGAGATCAGCGGCGCGACCAGCGGCAGCAGCGCGGCGAGGTCGGTGGACAGGTCCACGTCCAGATATGCGAGCACCGGGGCGCGCGAGCGTGACCACGCCGTGTACAGCGCACGGCCCCGGCCCTTCTCGTCGAGCCGGATCCAGTCCGTGCCGGGCAGTTCCGCGGCCAGCCGTGCGGCGATCCGCGGGGTCCCGTCGGTGCTGGCGTTGTCGGCGATGGTGATGCGGAAGGCGTAGGGGAAGGTCTCGCCGAGGTGCGCGTGCAGCCGCCGGACGCAGGGCTCCAGGTCGTTCTCCTCGTTGTACACGGGAACGACCACGTCGAGAACGGGATCCGGGTGGTGCGCGGGCAGGGGCGCCCGGCGCGGCAGCGCGGACGGCTCGGGTATCGGGCGGTCGATCAGGGCCGACCGCCGTACGGTTCGCATGACTGTCTCACGGTCTCCTTCTGGCGCGGGGGGTGCCCGGGCGCCGGTTCTCGGGCAGGCCGAAGGCGCCCGTGGCGGGTGGTGCGGTGAGAGTTCGGGGCGAAGGCGCCCCTGGCGGGGAGGGCGGCGGCTACTCGGTGGAGGCCGCTGCGGAGGGTTCCTCGGAGTCCGGTGCGGACGGAGGGGCCGTCGTCGGTGTCGGGGAGGGCGGCGGCGTGGGCGTCGTCGCGCCGGTGCGGCTCTCGGAGGCCGTGGCCGTCGGCGTGGTGTCGACCGTCTCACTCGTCGTCCCGGACGGTGTGATGCCGCCGGTCGTGGTCGCGGGCAGGTTCGTCTCGGGCTGCTGGGTCGGAGTCGGACTCGTCGCCGACGGCTCCGTCGTCGGCGTGCTGTCCGGCGAGGCCGTCGGGCTAGTCGCCGGCCGCGGCCGGTGATCGGCGGGCTGGGCCCGGGTGAGCATGCTGGGCAGGAGAGCCAGCCCGACACTGAGCCCGGCCACCGCCACGGCGGAGCCGCCCGCCTTCCACAGCAACCGTGACCGGCGGCGGGCCCGGATGCCCGCGTGCAGCCGCTGCCGGTGCGCGGGCTCGTAGGGGGTGTGCTGCCGGGTGTCGTGCATCAGCCGCGACAGGTCCCGCTCGAAGTCGTCCATCGGTTCTCCTTTCACCCCACGGGCCTGACGGCGTCGGACAGGATCTGGCGGAGCCGCGCGACTCCGCGTGACGCATGGGAGCGGGCGGTGCCCACCGGGCAGTTCAGGGCATGGGCGACCTCGGCCTCGGGCAGGTCCTCGTAGTAGCGCAGCACCACCGCGGCCCGCTGCTTCGGCGACAGCAGTGCCAGCGCGGCCTCCAGCCGCGAACGCTCCGCGACGGCGGACGACATGTCGCCCGGGTCGGCCCGGTCGGGCAGATGCTCCACCGGGCGCTCCCCCCACCAGCGCCGCCGCGCCGAGCGGGCCGCCAGCCGCACCAGCACCGTGCGGACGTACGCCTCCGGAGCCTGCTCGGCGACCTTCGGCCAGGCGAACCACAACTTGACCAAGGCCTCCTGCACCAGATCCTCGGCACGCTGCCGGTCGCCCCCGGTGAGCAGACGCGCGACATGGAGCAGCGCCGACCAACGGGCGGCCGCGAACTCGTCGAAGCCGTCCGCCCGAACCTGCTCCATCCTCACCGTCCTGCGTCTCAGTGGCCCCCTACACCTCTCAAAAGACGCTGGCACCCGCTTGACGATGCACTCAGGACCTGTGATCCACCTCACGTCCGTGGGGCCGGGCCCGGACATGCGGAAGGGCCCGTGCACCGGCACGGGCCCCTCTGTCCGGACTTCGCGGCCGCGCCCGGCCGCCGGCGCCGGGGGTCAGCCGCCGCTGCCGAACGAACCGCTGCTGCCCTCGTTCCAGCGCGGGCGCTCCTGCGACGCGCTCGTGCGGTCGCTCATGTTGCCGTGGCCCTTCAGCTGGTGCGGGGTCAGGCGGTCCTCGCTCCGGGGAACCTCCTCGGGCTCCCGGCGCTCACTCGTCTCGCGGACCGGCCCCCCGTCGGGCAGCCGCGGCTGCTCGTCCGGGCGCGGTGTGGGCAGCTCCCTGCGCTTGACGCGGATACCGAGGGCGAAGGCCCCCAGCAGCAGGGCCACGACCACCACGCCCGCCACGATCAGCCCGATGCCGACGGCGCCACTGCCCGCGGCCATCTCCATCCATGCGCTATTCATGGCACGCGGGTACCCCTGGTCCATTCCATGAACCCGCAGGGCGCAGGAGACCGCCGCACCGGACGGAACGCCGGGGAACCCCGGGTTTGACCGGCATCGACCGGGGCTACCCGCGCGGTGTGACTTCGACGACATCCCAGCAGGAGCTGTTCCGGTTCCTTGAGGACCGCTTCGCCTGTGCGCAGGCGTGCACCGAGTGCGCGCGGGCCTGCGCGCTGCGCGCCAGCCTCGTGGATCCCGACGGCACCGAGAACCAGGAACTCGTACGACGCAAGGGCATCATGTGCGCGGAGGTCTGCGACGCGACCTGCCGTGTGCTGTCCGAGCAGAACCAGGTGGACGAGACCACCATCCGGATCCAGGTGGAGTGGTGCCGGACCGTGTGCCTGGAGGCTGCCCACGTCTTCGACCGGCAACCAGGAGCGGAGGACTCGGCGGCGGCATGCCGCGCGTGCGCACGCGCGTGCACGGACTTCCTCGCCACACTGAACTGAGACCGAGGAGGCCGTTCCCCTCACTCGCCATTCCCAATTTCTGTAACACGTTCTACGGTGTGCGCCGACAGGACCGGCCATGGAGCCTGGAGGCGCCGTGCACCTCGAATACACGCCCGAGCAGCAGCGGCTGCGCACCGAACTGCGGTCCTACTTCGCCGGACTGGTCCCGGACCACGCGTACGCCCGGCATGGCGACCCGGCCCACCAGAAGCGGTTCTACCGCGAGACCATCCGGCGGCTCGGCACGGACGGCTGGCTCGGTGTGGGCTGGCCGAAGGAGTACGGCGGGCGCGGCCTGACGGCCATGGAGCAGTTCATCTTCTTCGACGAGGCTGCCCAGGCCGGTGTCCCGCTGCCGCTCATGGCGCTGAACACCGTCGGCCCGACGATCATGCGGTACGGCACCGACGAGCAGAAGGCGTACTTCCTGCCGAAGATCCTCTCCGGCGAGATCGACTTCGCCATCGGCTACAGCGAGCCGGGCGCGGGCACCGACCTCGCGTCCCTGCGCACCAGGGCGGTCCGGAAAGGCGACGAGTACGTCGTCGACGGCCAGAAGATCTGGACGACCAACGGCGACACGGCCGACTGGGTGTGGCTGGCCGTGCGCACCGACCCGCAGGCCCCGCCGCACAAGGGCATCACCATGCTCCTGGTGCCGACCACCGACCCCGGCTACTCCTGCACCCTGATCAACACCCTCGCCTCGCACGACACCACCGCCAGCTACTACGAGAACGTCCGCGTGCCCGTCTCCCACCGGGTCGGCGCCGAGAACCAGGGCTGGCGGCTGATCACCAACCAGCTCAACCACGAACGCGTGACCCTGGCCGCCCACGGCACCATGGCGATCCGCGCCCTGCACGACGTGCGGCGCTGGGCGATGGAGACCAAGCTCGCCGACGGCCGCCGCGTCGCCGACCTCCCCTGGGTACGCCGCCTCCTGGCCCGCACCCACACCCGTCTGGACGCGCTCAAACTGCTCAACTGGAAGATGGTCGGCGCGGTCCAGGACGGCACCCTCACCCCGCAGGACGCCTCCGCCGTCAAGGTCTACGGCTCCGAGGCCCGGCGCGACGCCTACGCCTGGCTCATGGAGATCGTCGCGGCTCCCGGCGCCCTGAAGGAGGGCTCGGCCGGCGCGGTCCTGCACGGCGAACTGGAACGCGGCTACCGCTCGGCGGTCATCTTCACCTTCGGTGGCGGCAACAACGAGATCCAGCGGGAGATCATCTCGTGGATCGGGCTGGGGATGCCGAGGGTACGGCGCTGACGGTGTTGTGACCACAGACCTTAGTTGTCACATACCGAGGATAGTTGGCACCGGGATTCTGTGGGATCAGGATGACGGCCGAGCCGTGCTGCGGCAGTTGGCACTTCGCCGCGAGCAGCGAGTGTGTTCAAGGGCATCACGCTGGGCGCGGGTACACCGGGGATGTACCGGGCTTGCTCGCGCTCGGTCTCGGGGTGCATCTCGATGGCGAGTTCGGTCGGGTCGATGAGGCCGTTGCACCACATGCCGCCGATGAACCACGTCGTCGACTTGTGAACAATGCTGCGGGTCAATACACCTAGAGGTTGTCCCGTAACCGGTGTGGCGGTTGGTGCGTTGGCTGGGCATGGGTGGGGTGATCTCAGCGGATGATCCGAAGTGGATCGAGCCGTT
>NZ_JNXD01000025.1:0-145797 GCF_000725785.1 Streptomyces flavovariabilis
CCCGGGGCGGGCCGGCCGTCCGGGCCGGAGCCCGGCCGGCCGGCGGGCTCGGCCGCGGGGCGCTCGGCGGCACCGGCCTGCTGTCCCGGAGCCGATCCGCTGCCCTCCCCCTCCGGGTCCTCCGCGTCCAGCAACCGCACCGCGTGCCGCCCCAGTTGGGCCACCAGCGCGCTGGGCAGCCACGGGTCGAGGGCGCGGCCGTCGGAGACGGTGTCGTCCGCGCCCGTGCGTTCCAGGACGCGGTCGAGGGAGGGCCGGGCGGCGGGGTCCTTGCGCAGGCAGTCCCGGACGAGGTCGGCGATGCCCTCGGGGACGCCCTCCAGGTCCGGTTCCTCCTGGGCGATGCGGAACATCAGGGCGTGCACGCCGCTGTTGGCGGTGCCGAAGGGCAGGGCGCCGGTCGCGGCGTAGGCGAGGACCGAGCCGAGGCAGAAGACGTCGCACGCCGGGGTGATGCGGTCGCCGCGCACCTGCTCGGGCGCCATGAAGCCGGGCGATCCGACGAGCGCGCCGGTGCGCGTGAGCCCGCCGTCCGTCACGGTCTCCAGGGCGCGTGCGATACCGAAGTCGATGACGCGCGGGCCGTCGATGGTGACCAGCACGTTGGACGGCTTCAGGTCGCGGTGGACGATGCCGGCGGCGTGGATGTCCTTGAGCGCGTGCGCGAGCCCGGCCGCGAGGATGCGGACCGTCCGCTCGGGCAGGGCACCGTGGTCGTGCCCGACGACCTGCTGGAGACTCGGCCCGGCGACATAGCCCGTGGCGACCCACGGCACCGCCGCCTCGGTGTCCGCGTCCAGCACCGGCGCGGTCCAGTAGCCGCCGACCCGCCGCGCGGACTGCACCTCCTGGCGGAACCGCTCCCGGAACTCCTCCTGCGCGGCCAGTTCCTCGCGTACGAGTTTCACGGCGACGGTTCGGCCGCGCTCCGAGCGGGCCAGATACACCTGCCCCATGCCCCCCGCACCGAGCCGCGCCAACAGCCGATACGCACCGATTCGTTGCGGATCCCCGGGCCCCAGCTTCTCCATCGCTCAGCCGCCTTCCCCCCACACGCGAGCAACAGACCGAGAATAGTGGGGGGCCGGGGCGGGGCGGCCCGGGCGATCCCTACGGTTCCGTAACAGGGTGCTGGGTGCCCGGCGGCCCCACCCGGTCGAGCACGTTCGACAGCCGTTCCAGCATCCGCACCGCCTCCGCCAGCTCCGCCTCTCCGAACGCCTCGGCGAGCCGGTCGGCGAACGCCGCGTGGCCCGGGTCGATCCGGGCGATCGCCGCACGCCCCTGCCCGGTCGGCGCGAGGAGCTTGGCGCGCCGGTGCGCCGGGTTCGGCCGGTACTCCGCGAGCCCCTTGTCGACGAGCAGGTCGGCGATGCGCTGCACGCTCTGCCGTGTGATGCCCATGGTGCGGGCGATGCCGGAGACGGGCAGCGGCTCTCCGAGGACCGCGCCGAGCACCTGCCACCAGGCGGCGGTGAGCCCGGCGGGCCGGGCCAGTTCCTCCGCCACCGCGAGGAACTGGCCGTTGAGCTTGAACACCCCGAGGGCGCTGCGGCTGAGGAGGTCCTGAGGCTCGCGGCTCACAGCGCGCCGGCCTTCTCCAGCACCCCGTACGCCTGCGCGTCGGAGTCGTGGAACAGCCGGTACCAGGCGTCCAGCACCTCACCCTCGTAGACCCCGAGCAGCCGGAGGATCTCGCGGGCGAAGGCGACGGGCTCGGTGGGGCCGGCCGTGATCAGGGTGCCGTCGGTGACCGCGTCCGTCTCGACGTAGCGCCCGGTGCCCGCGTAGCCGGTCGCGGCCAGGTAGAAGGAGACCGCGCTGGTGTGGTCGCGGTCGTCGAGCAGGCCCTCCCGGGCGAGTCCGGCAGTGGCGCCGCAGATGGCGGCGACCGGGACGCCCGCGTCCAGGAAGGCCCGGGCCGTGCGGGCGAAGGGGGCCAGCGAATCGCCCCCCGCAGCGGTAGCGGCTGATGTCACAGCCCACAGGTCGGCGCCCGGGAGGATCAGCAGCGCGCTGTCCTCGGGCCGTACGTCGTCCAGGGCCAGGTCGGGCTGGATGCGCAGTCCGCCGACGGTCTTCACCGGGGCGGTGGACGGGCCGACGGTGCGGATCTCGTGGCCGGCGCGGGCGAGCTGGGCCGTGGCGTGGCCGGTCTCCCAGTCGGCGAGGGTGTCGTAGACGGCGAGATGGACGGGCTTGCTGTGGCGGCCGGTGGTGGCGTTCATGGCTCCTCCTCGGTCCCGTGCGAGTATGACAACATCCTGTCACTACGACAGGAGGCTGTCAATAAGCTCCGCCTCGCCTGGACAACCTGTCGCGGTTTGCCGCAGACGCCAGACAGGCCGCCGATTTCACCGCCCTCTCCCCCGCACCTACGCTCGCCCGCATGACCCCTCAGCCGAACCCCGAAGCCGGCGCCGCCGTCAAGGCCGCCGACCGCGACCACGTGTTCCACTCCTGGTCCGCTCAGGAGCTCATCGACCCGCTCGCCGTCGCCGGAGCCGAGGGGTCGCACTTCTGGGACTACGACGGCCGGCGCTACCTCGACTTCTCCAGCGGGCTCGTCTACACGAACGTCGGCTACCAGCACCCGAAGATCGTCGCCGCGATCCAGGAGCAGGCGGCGCGGATGACGACCTTCGCGCCCGCCTTCGCGATCGAGGCGCGCTCGGAGGCGGCCCGGCTGATCGCCGAGCGGGCCCCGGGCGACCTGGACAAGATCTTCTTCACCAACGGCGGCGCCGACGCCGTCGAGCACGCCATCCGCATGGCCCGACTGCACACGGGCCGCCCGAAGGTGCTCTCGGCGTACCGCTCGTACCACGGCGGCACCCAGCAGGCCGTGAACATCACCGGCGACCCGCGCCGCTGGGCCTCCGACAGCGGCACGGCCGGGGTCGTGCGCTTCTGGGCGCCCTACCTCTACCGCTCCCGCTTCTACGCGGAGACCGAGGAGCAGGAGTGCGCGCGGGCGCTGGAGCACCTGGAGACGACGATCGCCTTCGAGGGGCCCTCGACCGTCGCGGCGATCATCCTGGAGACGATCCCGGGCACGGCCGGGATCATGGTCCCGCCGCCCGGCTACCTCGCCGGGGTGCGGGAGATCTGCGACAAGTACGGGATCGTCTTCGTCCTGGACGAGGTCATGGCCGGGTTCGGGCGGACCGGTGAGTGGTTCGCGGCGGACCTGTTCGATGTCACCCCGGACCTGC
The DNA here is from genome assembly GCF_000725785.1 of Streptomyces flavovariabilis. Classification (NCBI taxonomy): domain Bacteria; kingdom Bacillati; phylum Actinomycetota; class Actinomycetes; order Kitasatosporales; family Streptomycetaceae; genus Streptomyces; species Streptomyces flavovariabilis. The sequence goes on from NZ_JNXD01000025.1 coordinate 3,216, forward strand.
TGACCTTCGCCAAGGGCGTGAACAGCGGGTACGTGCCGCTGGGCGGGGTCGCGATCTCCGGCGCGATCGCGGAGACGTTCGGGAAGCGGCCGTACCCGGGTGGACTGACGTACTCCGGGCATCCGCTGGCGTGCGCCGCCGCCGTCGCGACGATCGGCGTGATGGCCGAGGAGGGCGTCGTCGAGAACGCTGCCCGGCTGGGCGCGTCCGTCGTCGGGCCGGAGCTGCGCGCGCTCGCCGAGCGGCACCCGAGCGTCGGCGAGGTGCGCGGCGTCGGCATGTTCTGGGCGCTGGAACTGGTCCGCGACCGCGAGACGCGGGAGCCGCTGGTGCCGTACAACGCGGCCGGTGAGGCGAACGCCCCCATGGCCGCCTTCGCCGCCGCCGCGAAGAAGGGCGGGCTGTGGCCGTTCGTGAACATGAACCGGACGCACGTCGTGCCGCCCTGCACCATCGGCGAGGCGGACCTCAAGGAGGGCCTGGCGGCGCTGGACGCGGCGCTCTCGGTGGCGGACGAGTACACGGTGTAAACATCTGTAAACCCGTCAGTAAGCGACACCCTTGGGCCACATTCGAACGCGTAAGGTGGCGGGCTCGTAGACATATACGCGCACGCCACCCGAACGCGACGAGGGAGACGCCCTGACCATGCCCGCCAGCTCCGGCAACGGCGCCGTGACACGCAGCACCCTGCGGCAGCAGATCGCCGACGCGCTTCGTGACGAGGTGCTGGCCGGGCGGCTCCAGCCCGGGCAGGAGTTCACGGTCAAGGAGATCGCCGAGCAGTACGGGGTGTCCGCGACGCCGGTGCGCGAGGCGCTCGTCGATCTCTCCGCGCAGGGGCTGCTCGACGCCGACCAGCACCGCGGCTTCCGGGTCCACGAGTACTCGGTCGACGACTTCCGCGGCATGATCGAGGCCCGCGGGCTGGTCATCGAGGGGATGTTCCTGGCGCTCACCGCGGGGCGCCCCAACGCGGTGCGGCCCGACGACCCCCGGGCCGCCGCCGTCGTCGCCGGGGTCCGCAGGCGCGGCGAGGAGGCGCAGCGGGCCGCCGCCGCCGGTGATCTCACCGTCCTCATCGGCTACGACCTGCGCTTCTGGCGCGAGCTCGGCGCCTGCTTCGGCAACCCCTACCTCGCCGACTTCCTGCACCGGCTGCGCGTCCAGACCTGGGTCTGCGCGGTGCAGCACCTGCGCCGGCTCACCGATCTGCGCGGCGAGCTGTGGGCCGGGCACAGCGAGCTGGTCGACGCCCTGATCGACCGTGACAACGACGCCGCCCGGGCGATCATCGCCGCGTACAACGCGCACTGGGTCACCCTGATCGAGCGGCTCGCCTCCGGATGACCTGCGTCGCCGCTGTCCGTATGGGTATGGGACATGCACGGCGGGAGCCGTGACCGCGGAGCACCGCTACCCTTCTTGACCATCGTGCCACCCGACCACCGCGCTGAGCGAGGAGCCTTCTTTGGCCTGTGACCTGTGGCTGGTACCGCTCGTCGACGTGTTGTGCCACACGCCGGACAACCCCTTCGCCGAGGAACTCGCGCAATACAACAAGGTGCTCACCGAGGCCGGGCTGCCCCCGGTGCCGGTGTACCAGTACATGCCGGGCCTGTCCGGCGAAGTCGCCCCGGTCGCGGGCTTCGACTACGACGCGCTGCACTTCCTGCGCCGCGCCTATCTGCTCCAGGTGTGCGGCCTGCCGGTGACGCCCGTGGACGAACTCGGCGGTGACTACGAGCAGTTGCTGGAGATGTTCGAGTCGACGGCCCAGCAGTCGCACCTGGTCTGGCATTACGACCACGCGGGCGCCTACGTCCCCGTCGACTTCCCCGGCCCGCTCGCCGACGACGATCTCCTCGCGGGCGGCGGCCCGCTGGGCTCCTCGCACGCCCTGCTGCGGGAACTGGAGCTGGTCGCCCCGGCCATCGGCATCGACCCGGCCAACCCGCCGGCGGCCCCCCAGCCGCCGCTCGCCCCGACGGAGCTTGAGGAACCCGCCGTACCCGCCCCGTACGACCCGAGTCCGTTCGCCCGTGAGCGGCACGTCTGGCTCGGGCTGCACGCGGCCGTGACCCGCAGCCTCGCCCAGGGGTCGATGATCGTCTTCAGCTGAGCCGTGCGCTCAGCGTCCCAGCTGGGAGAGGCCCTTCTGCACGTCCTCGACGTTCATCACCGGCGTGAAGGTGATCTCCGCGCCGAGGTGGAGGAAGAACGGTTCGCTGAGCACCGGCATCTGCGAGCTGTCCTGCATGTCGAAGACCAGGAAAGCGGTGCGCTTGCCGTGGTCGGAGGTGAAGCAGGCCGCTTCGGGTTTGATCTGTTCCAGCGACTCCTGGATCAGCTTCCCCAGTGCCGTTCCGGATCGCCTCGTTGGCCTTCTCCGTGTCCATGGACGCCTTGAGCAGTACGCGTATCGCACCCACCTTCTTCTGGTCGGCGCACGCGGGAGTGTTACTTCAGCGTATGCCCGTTCCCGGGACCTCTCCGCGCGGGAACGCGGGCCGCCCCCCGCGCGAACGGAGGGCGGCCCGCGGAGCGGGGTCGGATCAGATGAACGAGTTGATCTCGATCGTCTCGTCCCGGCCCGGGCCCACGCCGATCGCGGAGATCGGGGCGCCGGACATCTCCTCCAGCGCCTTCACGTACGCCTGGGCGTTCTTCGGCAGGTCGGCGAAGGTCTTCGCCTTGGAGATGTCCTCGTTCCAGCCCGGGAGCATCTCGTAGACCGGCTTGGCGTGGTGGAAGTCGGTCTGGGAGTAAGGGAGCTCCTCGACGCGCCTGCCGTCGATCTCGTACGCCACACAGACCGGGATCTGCTCCCAGCCGGTGAGGACGTCGAGCTTGGTGAGGAAGAAGTCGGTCAGGCCGTTCACGCGGGTCGCGTAGCGGGCGATGACCGCGTCGAACCAGCCGCAGCGGCGGTCACGGCCGGTGGTGACACCGCGCTCGCCGCCGATGCGGCGCAGCGCCTCGCCGTCCTCGTCGAACAGTTCGGTCGGGAACGGACCGGCGCCGACCCGGGTCGTGTACGCCTTGAGGATGCCGATGACCCGGCTGATCTTCGTCGGGCCGACACCGGCGCCGGTGCAGGCGCCGCCCGCGGTCGGGTTCGACGAGGTGACGAAGGGATACGTGCCGTGGTCGATGTCGAGCAGCGTGCCCTGGCCGCCCTCGAACAGGACGACCTTGTCCTCCTCCAGCGCCTGGTTGAGGACCAGGACGGTGTCGGCGACGTACGGCGCGAGCTTGTCGGCGTAGGCCAGCAGCTCCTCCACCACCTGGTCCACGGCGATCGCGCGCCGGTTGTAGAGCTTGGTGAGGATCTGGTTCTTGACGTCGAGGGCCGCCTCGACCTTCTGCGTGAGGATCGACTCGTCGTAGAGGTCCTGCACGCGGATCCCGACGCGGTTGATCTTGTCGGCGTATGTCGGGCCGATGCCGCGGCCGGTCGTGCCGATCTTCCGCTTTCCGAGGAAGCGCTCCGTCACCTTGTCGACCGTCACGTTGTACGGCGTGATGATGTGCGCGTTTCCGCTGAGGAGGAGCTTGGACGTGTCGACGCCACGCTCGTTCAGACCGCTCAGCTCGGAGAGCAGGACCGACGGGTCGACGACGACACCGTTACCGATGACCGGCGTGCAGCCGGGAGACAGGATTCCGGAAGGGAGGAGGTGCAGTGCATACTTCTGGTCACCCACGACCACCGTGTGGCCGGCGTTGTTGCCGCCCTGGTAGCGCACTACATAATCCACGGAGCCACCGAGCAGGTCGGTGGCCTTTCCCTTGCCTTCGTCACCCCACTGAGCACCGAGCAGCACAAGTGCGGGCACGCGCGTACACCCCTTCCGGGCGGGGCATGTCCATGGTCGAGGGCGAACACGGAGACAGGCAGCCGCGTACACCGCGACCGCCGTTGGCCGCCAACCGTCGGACCGGATGCCCCGGAATAGACGAAGCCCCTGGCGCAATAGCGCAAGGGGCTCTTGCACAAAGATGCTACCCGAGGAAGCGAGGCATGGCCGAGGTGGCGACTTCCGCGACGTCCGAGCAGCTGCTGGTGGTGGTCGACCCGGTCGCCCGTAGGTCGGACGGCGAGTCCGTCCGGATCGCGAAAGACGTGCTCGGCGCGGGTGCCGGCATGAAGCTGTGCCTGCCGGACGGGCCGGAGGAATTCGCCCGGGCACTGGCGCGGCGGGGCTCGCGGCGGCCGGTGGTGGTGGGCGACGACCGGGCCCTGATCCGCGCGGTGGCACTGCTGCACCGGCACCGGGAGCTGGCCGGATGCGCGCTGTCGGTGGTGCCGGTCGGGGGCGCGCAGTCCCTGGCCCGGTCGCTGGGGGTGCCGGCGGGGACGGTGGCGGCGGCACGGGCGGTGCTCGACGGCGTCGAGCGGCGCATGGACCTGATGGTCGACGACAGCGACGGGGTGGTGCTCGGCGCGCTGCGGATACCGCCGTTGCGGCCCTCCCCGGCCGGGACCGGCCCCGAGGCCGCGCCGGACCCGGACGACCTGCCGGGCCGCCCGTGGCTGCGGACCTGCCAGTCCCTGGTCCGGACGCTGGTTCCGGCGGGCCGCCCGTCCCGGCTCGCCGCCGCGCCCGAGCCCGGGCCGTCCCGGCTGCGGGTCGAGGTCGACGGGGAGATGCTGGTGGACCTGAACCAGCCGGTGGAGGCGGTGTCGGTGTCACCGACCGCGGCGGGCATCGCGTCGGTGGAGGTCAGACCCGTGTCGGTGGGCGCGGAGGCCTCGCCGCTGCTGGCGGAGGGCCGCACGGTCACGGTGTCCGGGGCGCACTTCCGCTACCGCGCGGACACGGTGGTGTCGGGGCCGGTACGGACCCGGACGTGGGTGGTGCGGGAGGGGGCGTGGGGGCTCACGATACCGGCGGGGCGGTGAGCCGGCCCTCGGCCATCTCCTCCTCGGTCATGGTGCGTCTCCCGCGCAACCGGCCTCTGATCACTCCGGTCCGAACGTCTGGGCCCGGTGCACCCGCCAGCGTTCCATCATCCCCACGATCTCGGCCTCGACGAACTCGAAGAACGCGAGCGTCTCGGCCATGCGGCGGCCGGCCGGGGTGCCGGCGCCGAGGCTGATGACGCCCTCGCGCAGGGCACCTTCCCAGCGCTTGATGACGGCCTCGCGGTTGGTCAGTGCCTCGTACCACTGGTTGCCGTGCACCCGGTAGCGCTCGCGGCGCGAACCGGGCTCCCGCTCGCGCGAGACCATGTGCTGCTGCGCCAGGTAGCGGACCGCCCCGGACACCGCCGCGGGACTGATCCGGAGCTGTTCGCCCAGCTCGGCGGAGGTCATCGCGCCCTCGTCCGAGGAGAGCAGCGCGGCGAAGACCCGGGCGGGCATCCGCGCCAGACCCGCCTCGACGAGCTGCGCCGCGAAGGACTCCACGAACCTCGACACGGCCTCCGCGTCCCGGCCGGTCCCGGTTGAATCCGTCATGGGCTCACCCTATCCGTGATTCACACCCTTCCTTAACTTCACAAATTTCTGAAGGAAGCGTACGTTCCGAAGCATGACGAAGGCCATCACCGTCTCCGGGCTGCACAAGTCCTTCGGGCGGACGCACGCTCTCGACGGGCTCGACCTGGAGGTCGACACCGGCGAGGTCCACGGCTTCCTCGGCCCCAACGGTGCCGGAAAGTCCACCGCCATCCGCGTTCTGCTGGGCCTGCTGCGCGCCGACTCGGGCGCCGCACAGGTGCTGGGCCGCGACCCCTGGACGGACGCGGTGGAGGTGCACCGCCGGATCGCCTACGTGCCCGGGGACGTGACGCTGTGGCGCAACCTCTCCGGCGGTGAGGTCATCGACCTCTACGGCCGGCTGCGCGGAGGGCTCGACACGAGGCGCCGCGCGGAACTGATCGGGCGCTTCGAACTCGACCCCACCAAGAAGGGCCGCACGTACTCCAAGGGCAACCGGCAGAAGGTCGCCCTGGTCGCCGCGTTCGCCTCGGATGTCGACCTGCTGATCCTGGACGAGCCGACCTCGGGCCTGGACCCGCTGATGGAGGAGGTCTTCCGGCGCTGCGTCGAGGAGGAACGCGACCGGGGCCGCACGGTCCTGCTCTCCTCCCACATCCTCGGCGAGGTCGAGGAGCTGTGCGACCGGGTGAGCATCATCCGCAACGGCCGTACGGTCGAGAGCGGTTCGCTCGCCGACCTGCGCCACCTGACCCGCACCAGCGTCGTCGCCGAACTCGCGGGCCCGCCCGACGGCCTGGCAGACCTGCCGGGCGTGCACGACCTGGACGTGCGGGGGCACCGCGTCCGGCTCCAGGTCGACACCGACCGGCTGGACGGCGTACTGCGGTCCCTGAGCGAGTCGGGCGTACGGTCCCTGACCTCGACACCGCCGACGCTGGAGGAACTGTTCCTGCGGCACTACCAGGACGAGACGGCCGAGACCGCCGAGGCGGCAGCCCGATGACGACCTTCGCGGTCAGGCCCGGCAGTTCGCGTCAACTGGCGGGAACGGGGACCCTGTTGCGTTTCGCCCTGCGCCGCGACCGGCTGATGATCCCCGTGTGGATCGCGGTGAACGCGCTGATGGTCCTCTCCATGCCGGGCACGCTGGAAGGCCTGTACGGCACCCCGGCCGAACGCGCCGACCTGCTCCGGCAGATGGAGACCAACTCCTCGCTGCGCGCAATGGTCGGCCCGGCCTTCGGCGACTCGCTGGGCGCCCTGACGGCCTGGCGCGTCGGCATCTACGCCGGTGCCCTGGCGGCCGTGATGAGCCTGCTGGTCGTCGTACGGCACACCCGGGACGAGGAGGAGAGCGGCCGTCAGGAGCTGGTGGCGTCCGGGATGGTGGGCCGCCGGGCCTCCCTGACGGCGGCCCTGCTGGCGGCCGCGGTCGCGAACGCGGTACTGGCGCTGCTGCTGACGGCCGGCCTGGCCGGACAGGGCACGGCCGGGGCCCTGGCCCTGGGGCTCGGGATCGCCGCAGTCGGGATGGTGTTCGCCACGGCGGCGGCGATCGTCGCGCAGCTGACCGAGAGCGCTCGCCTTGCCCGCGGCCTGACGGCGGCGGTGCTGGGCGCCGCGTTCGTGCTGCGCGCCGCGGGTGACTCGGCGACGGACGACGGGTCCTCGGTACTGACGTGGTCGTCACCGCTCGGGTGGCTGGAGAACCTGCGGCCCTACGCCGGCGAACGCTGGTGGGTGCTCGCGCTCCTCGCCGGGGCGGTCGTCCTCCAGGGCACTGTCGCCTACGCCCTGGCCGGCCGCCGGGACCTCGGCATGAGCTTCCTGCCGACCCGGCCCGGCCCGGCCTCCGGCCGCCTGGGCAGCGCGGGCGCCCTGGCCTGGCGGTTGCAGCGGGGCGGTGTGCTGGGCTGGAGCATCGGCTTCTTCCTCGCCGGCGTCGTCTACGGCGGCATGACCGAGGGCGCGGCCGACCTGGTCGGGGACAACGACAACGCCCGGCGGATCTTCGAACGGATGGGCGGACAGTCCGGCCTGACCGACGCGTTCCTGGCGTCGATGGTCGGCATGCTGGGGCTCGTCGCGGCGCTCTACATCGTGGCGTCGGTGCTGCGCCTGCACGCGGAGGAGACCTCGGGCCGGGCCGAACCGGTGCTGGCGAACGCGGTCGGGCGCCTGCGCTGGGCCGCCGGGCATCTGGCGACCGCCTTCGGCGGCGCCGCCCTGATCATGCTCCTGGCCGGACTCGGCTTCGCCCTCGGCTACGGCAAGGAGACCGGCCCGATCCTCGGGGCGTGCCTGGTGCAGCTTCCGGCGGTGTGGGTGATCGGCGGCGTGGCGGTGCTGCTGCACGGGGTCCTGCCCCGGGCGGCCATGGCGGCGTGGGGCGTCGCGGGGGCGGTGCTGCTGATCGGCTGGGTCGGCCCCGCGCTGGACGCACCGCAGGTGGTGCTGGACGTCTCGCCGTTCGGGCACCTGCCGAAGCTGCCGGGCGGATCCATGGAGTGGGGGCCGGTGCTGACCCTGACCGGCGTGGCGGTGGTGCTGGTGGCCGGGGGGCTGGCGGGGTTGCGGCGGCGGGACATCACGACGTGATCAGCCGACCTCGACAGCCAGCCCTTCCAGCCCTCTGATCACGAAGTTCGGCTTCCTCTCGGGTTCGGCGGCAAGCCGCAGTGTCGGCGCCCGCTCCAGCAACGCACCCATCGAGGCCGCCAGTTCGATGCGGGCCAGCGGTGCGCCGATGCAGTAGTGGATGCCGGCGCTGAAGGAGATGTGGGGGTTGTCCGTGCGGGTGAGGTCGAGGGCGGACGGGTCTTGGAACACCGTCGGGTCGTGATTGGCGGAGCCGAAGAGCATGGCGATCTCCGCGCCACGCGGGATCGTCGTGCCGGCGATCTCGATCTCGTCCAGGACCCAGCGTTCGAACAGCTGGAGCGGGGTGTCGTAACGCATCAGCTCCTCGATCGCGGAGGGGATCAGCGTGTGGTCCGAGCGCAGCAGCTCCAGCTGGGACGGGTTGCGGAACAGGGCGTACCAGCCGTTGACCGTGGCGTTCACCGTGGCCTCGTGGCCGGCGTTGAGCAGCAGGACGCAGGTGGAGATCATCTCCTGCTCGGTGAGCCGGTCGCCCTCGTCGTGCGCCTCGATGAGGCCCGAGACGAGGTCCTCGCCCGGCTCCTTGCGGCGGGCCGCGATCAGGTCGCGCAGGTAGTCGGAGAACTCGACCGACGCCCGGACCGCCCTCGCCGCCGTGTCATCGGACGGGTTCAGCTCGTACATCCCGCAGATGTCCGCCGACCAGGGGCGCAGCGGGGCCCGGTCGGACTCCGGGATGCCGAGCATCTCGGCGATCACCGCGACGGGGAGCGGCTCGGCGACGTCCTTCAGCAGGTCGCCGCCGCCCGCCGCGACCAGCCCGGACGCCAGTTCGTCGGCCAGGCCCCGCACATACGGCTTCAGCCGCTCCACCGTGCGCGGCGTGAACGCCTTCGACACCAGACGGCGGATCCGGGTGTGGTCCGGCGGCTCCAGGTCGAGCATCCCGTGGTCGTTGAGCGTGTGGAACGGCTCGTGCTCCGGCGGGGGTGCCGTGCGGCCGAACTCCTCGTGCGTGAACCGGTGCTGGTACGTCCGGCCGAGGCGCCGGTCGCGCAGCAGCGCCGAGACGTCCGCGTGGTGCGGGACGAGCCACTGGTTCGTGGGCTCGAACCAGTGCACGCGGCCCTGGGCACGCAGCTCGGCGTAGGCGGGGTACGGGTCGGTGAGGAACGCCGGGTCCCAGGGGTCGAATGCAGCCATGCCGGGACGCTAGCCCCAGACCCCCCTCTGTGACCAGGGGTGTTCCTTCGGACGGCGTCGCCCCCCGGCTATCCGGGCGTCACCAGCCGCGCCTCGTAGGCGAACACCGCCGCCTGGGTCCGGTCCCTGAGGCCGAGCTTCACCAGGATCCGGCTGACATGCGTCTTGATCGTCGACTCGGCGACCACCAGCCGCTCCGCGATCTCCGAGTTCGACAGGCCCTGCGCGATGAGCACCAGCACCTCCGTCTCCCGCTCGGTGAGGTCACCGTAGGCCGCGTGGGCGGAGGGCATGAGATGCGGCTTCTCGGAGAGCTTGGAGAACTCGGTGATCAGGCGCCTGGTCACCGAGGGGGCCAGGAGCGCCTCCCCGGAGGCCACGACCTTCACCCCGTCGGCCAGCTGGCGGGCCGAGGCGTCCTTGAGGAGGAAGCCGGAGGCACCCGCGCGCAGCGCCTGGTACACGTACTCGTCGAGGTCGAAGGTGGTGAGCACCAGCACCTTCGCCGCGCCGTCGGCGGCCACGATCTCGCGGGTCGCCTCGATGCCGTTCAGCTCGGGCATGCGGATGTCCATCAGCACCACGTCCGGGGCGAGTTCGCGGACCTTGGTGACGGCATCCCGGCCGTTCACCGCCTCGCCGACGACCTCGATGTCCGGCATCGCGTTCAGCAGGACCGAGAACCCCTCGCGCACCATCATCTGGTCGTCCGCGATCAGGACGCGGATGGTCATACGTCACCCTCGTCCGGCAGGGCGACCGGCAGGAACACCGCCACCTCGTAACCTCCGTCGTCCGTGCCGCCCGCCGTCATCTCGCCGTTCAGCATCGACACCCGCTCCCGCATGCCCGTGATGCCGTGCCCGGCGCCGGGCGAGGGCTTGATCAGGCTCGGGTTGGGCGGCGGGCCGTTGACGATGCGCAGACCCAGACCGCCCAGCACGTACCCGATCTCGACCCGGGCGGTCGCGCCCGGCGCGTGCCGCAGGGTGTTGCTCAGGGCTTCCTGCACGATGCGGTACGCCGACAGCTCCACGCCCTGCGGCAGCTCCCGCACCGCGCCCGTCACCGCCTTCTCCACGGTCAGCCCGGCCTCCCGGACGTTGGCCAGCAGCCCCTCAAGGTCGGCGAGCGTCGGCTGCGGGGCGTCCGGCACCTCGTAGTCCTCGGCGCGGACCACGCCCAGCACCCGGCGCAGTTCGGTGAGGGCCGCCACCGCGTTCTCCCGGATCGTGGCGAACGCCTTCTCCAGCTCCGGAGGCGGGTTCTCCACCCGGTAGGGCGCGGCTTCCGCCTGGATGGCGACGACCGACATGTGGTGGGCCACGACGTCGTGCAGCTCACGGGCGATCGTGGTGCGCTCCTCCAGCAGGGTGCGGCGGGAGCGCTCGTGCGCGGTGACCGTCTGCTGAGCCGTGACCTCCTGCTCGGCATGGCGGCGGACGTGCCAGACGGTGACGCAGAGCAGGATCAGGGCCGATATGACCAGCATGGGGCCGGAGTTGGTGCCGTACATGTACGTCGGACCGACGCCGCTGTCCGCGACGACGGCGTACAGCGCGGTCAGCGCCCACATCCAGCCCGCCGTGCGCGGCCTGGTGCGTATCGCCACGACCGTCAGCACCGTCAGATGGCACGCGAAGCTGCCGGCCTGCCACGGCCAGTCCCCCCAGCTGCTGCCGGCCACCCCGGTGATCGGGGTGGCGGCCATGGACAGCCAGAACGCCCCCACCGGCCGGATCATGGTCATGAGAACCGGGAGCACGGTCAGCGGCATCATCAACAGCACCGGGCTGTCGTTGTCGACACTGGCGAGCATCAGGGTGAACAGGGCCGCCAGAGCGATCACCCCATGCGGCGTCCACCGCGCGTACTCCCGTAGCCGCGCGGGCAGCCGCCGGACAATCCGCCCGTCCGTGCTCCTGCGGGGCAGCGGCCGGTAGGCGAAGGCGTCGCGGAAGAGGTCCTCCCGCAGGCCGCGCAGGGAGTCCACGGCCACCCGGTACTCAGGGCTGCGCGGCTTGGCCCCGTCCGCCCCGTCGCCCGGCGGCGTGGTCTGTATGTGAATCGTCTCGGTCACGTACAGAACGGTAGGCGCACCACCGGGTCCCGGTCGTCCCCAGTGAGAGGGGTCACTGGGGGTCCCTCTCAGGTACTACGGGGACCACCGGGAGCGGCCTCAGTACCCCGACGGCCGCACCAGTCCCGACTCGTAGGCGAACACCGCCGCCTGCGTCCGGTCCCTGAGGCCCAGCTTCACCAGGATCCTGCCGACGTGGGTCTTCACCGTCTGCTCGGCCACGAACAGGTGCTTGGCGATCTCCGCGTTCGACAGGCCCTGCGCGATCAGCGCGAGCACCTCCGTCTCCCGCTCGGTCAGGTCACCGACGCGCTCCCTGAGCGGGGCGCGGGGCTTGCCGTCGAGCCGGGAGAACTCGGCGATCAGCTTGCGGGTGATGACCGGGGCGAGCAGCGCTTCCCCGGCCGCCACCACCCGGACCGCCTCGGCGAGCTGCTCCGACGACGCGTCCTTCAGCAGGAACCCGGAGGCTCCGGCGCGCAGCGCGTCGTACACGTACTCGTCGAGGTCGAAGGTGGTGAGCACCAGCACCCGCATGTCCGGGTGCGCGGCGGTGATGTGCCGGGTGGCCTCGATGCCGCCGATCCCGGGCATGCGGATGTCCATCAGGACGACGTCCGGGGCGAGTTCCGAGGCCTTGGCGATGCCGCCCTCACCGTTCTTCGCGTCGCCGACGACTTCTATGTCGGGCTGTATGCCGAGCAGCACGGTGAAGCCCTGCCGGACCATCGCCTGGTCGTCGACGATGAGAACCCGGATGGGTTTGCCGGTGCCGCTCGTCATGAGGTCCCTTTCCTGCGGGCCGTGGGGTGGTCGGTGCCCGGGGTGTCCGCGGGCGGGGTGTCCGGGAGGAAGGCGGTGACCTTGAAGCCGTCCCAGTGCCACAGGTGCGCGGTCATGGTGCCCCCGAGCATCGCGACCCGCTCCCGCATGCCGAGCAGCCCGTGGCCCGCCCCCGTCGACGGCGGTGGCGGTCCGGTCGGGCGGCCGTTGACGACCTCCACCTCCAGGCCGTCCGGCTCGTAGGTGAGACGGACCGTGATCCGCGCGCCGGGCGCGTGCCGCAGGGCGTTGCTCAGCGCCTCCTGCACGATCCGGTACGCCGACAGCTCCACGCCGGGCGGCAGCGGACGCCGCTCGCCCTGGATGTGGGTGACGACCTCGCGTCCGGCCGCCCGGGTGTTCTCCACCAGCGCGTCGAGCCGGTCCAGCGTGGGCTGCGGGGCGTGCGGTGTGGTCTCGTCACCCGCCTCGCCGAACGGCTCCCCCGGCCCGGTGTGCTCCGAGCGCAGCACGCCCAGCACGCGGCGCAGTTCGATCAGTGCCTCCAGCGCGTTCTGCCGTATGCCCGCGAGGTTCTCCCTGAGCTCGTCGGGCGGGTTCTCCACGAGGTGCGGGGCGACCTGCGCCTGGATGGAGATGACCGACATGTGGTGGGCCACCACGTCGTGGAGCTCCCGCGCGATGCGGCTGCGCTCCTCCAGCAGGGTGCGCCGGGTGCGTTCCTCGGCGGTCAGCGTGGTCTGCTCGACCAGTTCCGCGCGGGCCTCGCGCCGGCCGCGCAGGGCGGTTCCGAGGACCACGACGACGGCGAACAGGGTGACCGCGAGTACCCCGGTGGACGAATAGCCGGCCGCGCCCAGCAGCCCTTGGACGACGTAGGTGAGGAGCATGGTCAGCGCGAGCGCCTCGACGGACACCCTGGTCCGCACCCGCAGGGCGAGCAGCAGCAGCACCGCCATGTGTCCGATGATCCCGGCCGACGTCCAGGGCCAGGTGAAGTCGAGGGCGCCGCCGGCCAGCAAATGGCGGCGCACCTCGAGGGCGCCCAGCAGCATGGCCGCCGTCGAGAGCCACCACGCCGAAATAGGCCGCCACAGTGCGAGCACCATGGCGCCGCCCTGCGCCAGCCCGAGCGGGAAGGCGATCTGCGGGCCCACCCCGCCGTTGTCGACGAGCTGCCCCACCGCGCCGAAGGTGACGCCGAACGCGGCCAGGCACACCAGCCCGTGCGGCAGCCAGCGCAGCCACGTGGAGGCCGGCATCGGATCTGCCCGGATGGTCCACAGGTCGTCACGGAGCACCCGCAGCCAGCCCTCGACGCGCGCCCGCAGCGCGCGGCCCACCCCCGTGTCCGTCACACGGCCCAGCCTAGACATGACGCGTCTTCGCCGCTGTGCCCCGGTCGGACGGACGGTGCGCCCGCACCACCCGCGACCTGCGGCCCCGGCCGCCACCGCCCCGCTCGAAGGAGCGGAAGGCGGCCCAGCAGGCCGTGAGGGCCAGCGCGAACACGGGCAGCCACAGGAGCCGGGCCCCGACCCAGCCGAGGTCGTCGGGCCGGGTGTGCAGCCCGGGGAGCCGGCCGATGAGCAGGCCGGTGGCGGTCGTGGCCATCAGGGCCGTCTGGTGCCAGAGGAAGACGGTCATCGCGGAGAGGTTGACGAGCGCCACCGCCGCCCACGCCACGGGCCGGCGCATCGCCCGCCGCAGCCGCTCGCGCAGCAGCAGGGCGAGACCGCACTGGGCCAGCCCGAACGTCACGACGGCCAGCGTCGGCGGATCCAGGTTGGACACGCCCTCGCCCGGGACGCCGACCATGGCCGCCGGGTAGCCCGCCCACGCCACGAGCGCCGCGGTCGCCGCCGCCCCACCACCCAGCAGGACCCAGCCCGCCCGGCGGTGTTCCAGTTCGCCACGGGTCCAGGCCGCGCCCAGCGTGTAGGGCACCGTCCAGGCGGCCGCCACGTTCACCCAGCCCAGCCAGGACGGGCCGCCGAGGCCGAAGCGCAGCAGGTCCACGTGCAGGACGACGGCCAGCGGCCACAGCGGGTTGAGCCGGGTGAGCAGCGGGGTCGCCGCCGTCAGGCCCGCGAACACCACGAGGAACCACAGGGGGGACAGGGCCAGCTTCACCATCGTGCGGACCGTGCCGAACTCGGTGCCCGACAGCAGCAGCGCGACGGCGGCGACCGTCCACAGGGTGAGGACGGCGGCGACCGGCTTGAACAGCCGGGACAGCCGGGCCGTCAGCCACCGGTGGTACAAGATTCCCCGGGCCCGGGCCGAGGCATGACTGCGGGTGGCGACATGGCCACCGACCAGGAAGAACACGGCGAGGGTCTGGAACATCCAGGAGACCGGCGTCAGCCAGGGCATGTGCTGCAGCGGGCTCGCCGTGCGCAGGGCGCGGCCGTCGGAGACCAGGGCGGTGACCAGCCAGTGCCCGAGGACGACACCGAGGACGGCGGCGGCCCGCAGGGCGTCCACGGCCCGGTCGCGGCCGGGCGGGGTGGCCGCGCCGATGCGGCCGGCGCCTCGGCGCACTGACTGCCGCAGGGCGCGTACGCCGATGTCAGTCATGGGTCACCGCCTTGGTCTCGCCCAGGACGATCCGGGCCAGGTTGGTCAGGGAGGCCGAGCCGGGCCTGAAGTAGTCGCTGTGGCCGCCGTCGCCCGCCGTGAAGACCCGGGCGCCGAAGGACGGGGAGACGGGGTCGGTGCCGAAGCCGACCGTGGTGCCGAACAGGTCCAGGTCGACGTGCGGGACGTTCTCCACCCAGTCGTCACCGCCCCGGGCCGCCCAGACGCGGGCGCGGGTGTGCAGGCGGGCGGCGCTGTCGGCACCGGTGCCCGGGCTGCCGACGAGCGCGATGTCGTCGACGGCGAGCCCGGCGGCGGCACGGCCGCAGACCACCGAGCCGTACGAGTGGCACAGCAGCGAGATGCGCGGTCCTGCGCCCGCTATGGCACGCAGGTCGGCCACGAGCGCGCGCAGGTGCGGGGCCGCCTGCTCCGCCCTGCCGGTCGTCGTGACCGTCGTGCTGACGGTGCCCGGCGTCTCGTAGCCCAGCCAGGCCACGACCGCGGTGCGCGTGCCCGCCGGGGCCTGCCGGGCGAGTTGCCGGTGCAGGGCGGCGGCCGCCGCGTGGAACCTGCCATAGGTGTCGAGGCCCGTGTCGGAGCCGGGAACCAGAACGGCGACGCGGTCGGCCCGGGCGAGGTCGCCGAGGACCTCCGTCACCCGGCCGGAGCCGCGGCCGTCGAACCGCAGGAGGTGCCGGGCCGGGGCGGCCAGACGACGGTCCGTCGCGGCACGGTCCCGGTCGTGGTGGGCGGCGGCCGTACGGGCCGCCTCGGCGGCGTTGGCCCGGTTGGCCGCGTACGCCTCGTGGAGCGTCGACGCGCTGAGGGGTGCGAGGGAGGCGGGGGCCGGTGCGGGGGTCTGCGGTCGTACGGCCCCGGACAGAGGGACGACCACCGCACCGGTGATGAGGACGGCGAGCGCGGCTCGGCGCCATCGGCCGGCGCGGCGCCTGCCGTCGCCGTGGCGGTACTGCGGTGCGGACCCCATGGTCGTTCCCCTCCAGCGCACCCGGCCATCGGGTCTGCGTGGAAGGGAAGTTACGGAGCGGGACGCCTCGTCCGCGTCCCACCAGGGAACTCACCTGCGGCGTAGCTCTCAGGTACTACGGGTATGCCCCGGGGCCCCTCTTAAGGGGCAGCTCAGGCAGCTCCGCAAGGGCTACTGCCCTCACCACGCCAGCTGTGCGATCTCCTCCACCACCACCGCGCACGCGTCAGCCGCCGGGTCGATGAGCGGGAAGTGCCCCACGTCCTCCAGCAGCGTCACCCCCACCATCTCCCCGGCCTTCGCCGCTGCCTCCGCGTACGACTCGGCGACCGCCTGCGGCACGTCGAGGTCCGTACGGCCCTGGACGAGGGTGGTGGCGATGCCCGTGGGCAGCAGCAGCGCCGGGTCCGCGTACGGCTGCCGCTCCGCGAAGTGCTCGTCGCCGCCCAGGAGTTGACGGGCCGCGCCCCCGCACACGTCCAGTTTGTCGGCGATCGCGAGATCCGCGATCGGGGCCAGGGCGACCACGCCGCGCAGCGTCACCGGACCGCCGCTGCGCCAGGGCGAGCCGGCCGGCAGGACGTGCCGGGCGGCACCCCACAGCGCGAGATGCCCGCCCGCCGAGTGGCCGGTGAGGACCGTACGGCGCGAGTCGGCCTGCGGCAGCAACTCCCGTACCAGCGCGGGCAGGGCGTCCAGCGCCGCGGCGACGTCGTCGAAGGTGTCGGGCCAGCGGCCCGCGAGGGAGTCGTCACCGCCGCCACGCCGGTACTCGACGTTGGCCACGGCGAACCCGCGGCGGGCGAGGAAGTCCGCGAAGGGGCTGATGTGACGCCGGTCGTACGGCGCCCGCCAGGCGCCGCCGTGCAGCACGACGACGACCGGGGCCGGTCCGGGACCGCCCGCCCGGCGCGGCGCGAAGAAGTCGATCACCTGGTCCGGGTGGTCGCCGTAGGCCGCGGTGGCGTCGGGGTCGACGGGCGCGTGGGAGAAGGCCGACTTCTCCTCGGCAGCGGCCCGTGCTGCTGCGACGTCGTCCGTCATGCTCCAACCTTCCAGCGATGAACCGTACGCGGCAGACCAGTTGAGGGGTCAGCCGTTGGCCGGGACGGTACCAGGCGCGTGACGTGCGAGGACACGGGGATGTCACGCTCGGTGAAGATCGGGCGGGGCCGTGGGGCCGGGACACCGCAGGGGCGTCCCGGCCCCACCGCCGGTCAGGCCAGCGTCTGCGCCAGCACCCGCGCCGCCCGCTCCACGTCGGCGAACCCGACATACAGCGGTGTGAAGCCGAAGCGCAGCACGTCCGGCGCCCGGAAGTCGCCGACCACACCCCGCTCGATCAGCCGCTTCATGACGTCACCGGCGTCGTCACAGCGCAGGGCGATCTGGCTGCCCCGCTCCCCGTGCGCCACAGGCGTCACGCATTCGACCCTGCCCTCGGGCACATACGCCGCCACGCACTCCAGGAAGAAGTCCGTCAGCGCCAGGGACTTGGCCCGCACCGCGTCGACCGACACCCCGTCCCAGACGTCCAGGGCCGCCTCCAGGGCGAGCATCGAGACGATGTCGGGCGTGCCGACCCGGCCGCGCAGGGCGCCGGGGGCCGGTTCGTAGCCGGCGCGCATGCCGAACGGCTCGGCGTGCGAGTTCCAGCCGGGGAGCGGCGAGTCGAAACGGTCCTGCCACTCCCGCCGCACGTACAGGTACGCCGGTGAACCGGGCCCGCCGTTCAGGTACTTGTAGGTGCAGCCGACCGCGAGATCGACGCCGTACTCGTCCAGCCCGACCGGCAGCGCGCCCGCGCTGTGGCACAGGTCCCAGACGGCGACCGCGCCCGCCTCGTGCACGGCGGCCGTCAGACCGGGCAGGTCGTGCAGCCGGCCGGTGCGGTAATCGACGTGGTTGAGCAGGACGGCGGCGGTACGGTCGCCCAGCGCGCCCGGCAGGTCCGCCGGTGCCACGGGCCGCAGGGTACGGCCGGTCAGGCGGGCGGCGGACTCGGCGATGTACCCGTCGGTGGGGAAGGTCGTCGCATCGACGAGGAGCTCGTCACGACCCTCCCCGGCCATCCGCACCGCACCCACAAGTGCCTTGAACACGTTGACACTTGTCGAGTCACCCACCACGATCTGGCCCGGCGCCGCCCCGACCAGCGGGGCGATCCGGTCACCGATCCGCTCGGGCGCCGTCCACCAGCCGCTCTCCTCCCAGGACCGGATGCGCAGCTCGCCCCACTGGCGGCGTACGACGTCCTCGACCCGGCCGGGCACGACGGCGGGCAGCGCGCCGAGCGAGTTGCCATCGAGGTAGATCACATCGTCGAGCACGAACTCGACGCGTTTGCCGCCCAGTTCGTCGAGGGCGTCCAGCTTCCGCGCGCGTTCCGCCGGCTCAGACATAGGACCGGGCCGTCCACAGCTCGGGGAACACGTTCTTCTGCGCGCGCTTCTCCAGCCAGGCCACCCCGGCGGAGCCGCCCGTGCCGGTCTTGGCACCCATCGCGCGGCGGGTGGCGACCAGGTGGTCGTTGCGCCAGCGCCACACCAGCTCGGCGACATCGCTCAGCGCCTCGCCCAGCCGGGCGACCTCGTCGCTCTCGTCGCCCGAGTAGACGGCCGTCCAGGCCGCCTCCACCTGCGGCGACGGCTCGTAGCGCTTGGCGACGTCGCGCTGCAGCACGGCCTGAGGGATGTCGTGCCCGCGCCGCGCGAGCAGCCGCACCACCTCGTCGTACAGGCTCGGCTCGTGCAGCGCCTTCTCCAGCTCGGCGTGCACGCGCGGCGCGCCCCGGTGCGGGACGAGCATGGACGCGGACTTGTCGCCGAGCAGGAACTCCATGCGCCGGTACATCGCCGACTGGAAGCCGGAGCCCTCACCGAGGGCGCTGCGGTACGAGTTGAACTGGGCCGGCGTGAGCTGGGCGAGCGGCTTCCAGGAGTGGTTGAGCGCCTCCAGCTCCCGTACGGACCTCTTCAGCGCGGCGATGGCGGTGGGGATGTCATCACCCCTGAGCGCGCCGGCCGCCGTGTCCCACTCGTGGACGATGACGGTGAACCACAGCTCCATCACCTGGGTCGTCACCAGGAAGACCATCTCTCCGGGGTCGTCGGAGAGGGTGTGCTGGAGGTGGGTGAGTACGTCCGCCTTGACGTAGTCCTCGTACGGCGTCGTGCCGTGGAAGTCGAGATGCGGGGTCTCGGGCTCGTGAGCCTCGTGGGACATCGCTGTCTCCTGCGTATAACTCCGGGTAGCGGTCCGCCCCTGCCGAATCCGACACGGGGGCCCCGGTCCCCAGGGGCATCTTCCGCAATGGTCCCCCGAAACCGCAAGGCCCGCCTCCGCGGACGGGCCTCGCGTACCTCGGCCGTGGTCAGCCCAGGACCTGCGCCGCCGTCGGCGAGGAGTCCTTCAGGAACTGGGAGCAGCGCTCGTACTCCTCCTGCTCGCCGATCGCCTGCGCGGCGCGGGCGAGGGCGTGCAGGGCGCGCAGGAAGCCGCGGTTCGGCTCGTGCTCCCACGGCACCGGGCCGTGGCCCTTCCAGCCGCTGCGGCGCAGGGCGTCCAGACCGCGGTGGTAGCCCGTGCGGGCGTAGGCGTACGACTCCACGGCCGCGCCGCGCTCGAACGCCTCGTCGGCGAGCTGCGCCCAGGCGAGCGAGGAGGTGGGGTGCGCACCGGCGACCTCGGCGGGCGCGGCACCCGACGCGAGCATTTCCCGCGGGCCGGGGTCGTCGGGGAGATGGGTCGGGGGCGGGCCCCCGAGAAGGTTCTCGTGAATGGACATGAGGTCAAGTCTGCGCCATGCCGACCGATGCAGCGCAGCGGGCGGCGGGATCGGCCGGACAGCTGCCACGAGAGGCCGGATGACGGCCCGCACGACACCAAACCGGACGACGGCCCACACGACACCAAGCCGGACGACGGCCCGCACAACGCCGCGCGGATGGGGCTAGGGCAACTTCTTCCGCACCGGCTCGCCCTCCAGCGGCGGCGCCGTCATACCGCCGTGCCGCAGGCACTCCGGCCGCCTGCAGTCCGGCGGCGGTCTGCGCACCACCGCGGCCGCGATCACCGCGCCCGCCACCAGCGCCCCCGCACACCACCCCATCGCCTTCCCGAACGCGGTGTCGAAGGCGGCCGGCTCCCGGTACGCCTCCTCCCCCATCCCGGCCAGCAGCGGCAGCGCCGCCACCGCCATCAAACCCGCCGCCCGGGCCGCCGCGTTGTTGATGCCGCTGGCCAGCCCGGCTCGCACCACGCTCACCGAGCCCAGCACCGTCGCCGTCAGGGGCGCCACCAGCGTGACCATGCCCAGCCCGAGCACCAGCAGCGCCGGCAGCACATCGGCCGGGTAGGACGCCCCCGGCCCGACCCGCAGCATCAGCAGCATCCCGGCCGCGCACAGCAGCGGTCCCACGGTCAGCGGGATCCGCGGCCCGATCCGGTCGGCCAGTTCCCCGGACCTCGCGGACAGCAGCAGCATCAGCACGGTCGTCGGCAGCAGCGCCGTACCGGCCGCCAGGGCCGAGTAGCCCACGACCACCTGGAACTGGAGCACGGCGAGGAAGAAGAACCCTCCGAGGGCCGCGTACACGCACAGCGTGACGAGGTTGACGGCCGTGAACTGCCGGGACGCGAAGATGTCCGTCGGCATCATCGGATCGGGCCGGTGCCGCTCGACGAGAACGAACGCGACGGCCGCGGCAAGTCCGGCCACCGCCGAGACGGCCACCACCGCACCGCCCGCGCTCGCCTCGATCAGCGCGTACGTCACCAATGCGAGCGCCAGCGCCCCGAGCACGGCCCCGAGCACGTCGAACCGCCCATGCGCCCGCTGGTCCCCGGATTCGGGGACATGCCGCAGGGCGACCGGCACGCACAGCAGCGCCAGCGGCACGTTCAGCAGGAACACCCACCGCCAGCCCGGCCCGTCCACCAGCCAGCCGCCCACGAACGGCCCGACCGCCGCCCCGACCCCGCCGAAGCCGGACCACAGGCCCACCGCCCGCCCCCGGTCGTCGGGATGGAAGGACGCCTGGATCAGTGCCAGCGACCCGGGTGTGAGCAGCGCACCGCCCACCCCTTGCAGGGCCCGCGCGGCGATCAGCACGCCCGCGTTCGGCGCGATCCCGCACAGCAGCGACGCCACCGCGAACCACACCACACCGACGACAAACACCTTCCGCCGCCCGAACCGGTCCCCCAGCGCCCCGCCCAGCAGGATCAGCCCGGCCAGCGTGACCATGTAGGCGTTGACCGTCCACTGCAGTGCGGACAGGTTCGCGTCGAGGTCGCGGCCGATGCGCGGCAGGGCCACATTGACGACGGTCGAGTCCAGCAGCGCCATGCTGGAGCCGAGGACGGTGGTGAGCAGGATCCACTTGCCCTGCGGGGAGGCCAACCGGACATCGGGCATGGGGGGAGCATACGGAAGAGCCCGGCACCACAGGAGGTGCCGGGCTCCACGCGAGCGAAACGGGACTTACTTGATCTTCGTGCCGGTCGAGCGCAGGTTGCCGCAGGCCTCGACGACGCGCGCGGACATGGAGGCCTCGGCCAGCTTGCCCCAGGTGCGCGGGTCGTAGGTCTTCTTGTTGCCGACCTCGCCGTCGACCTTCAGGACGCCGTCGTAGTTGCGGAACATGTGGTCGGCGACCGGACGCGTGAACGCGTACTGGGTGTCGGTGTCGATGTTCATCTTCACGACGCCGTTCTCCAGGGCGGTGCGGATCTCCGCCTCCGTGGAGCCGGAGCCGCCGTGGAAGACGAAGTCGAACGGGGAGCCCTTGCCGAACTTGGCGGCGACGCCCTCGTTCAGCTCCTTCAGCAGCTCGGGACGCAGGACGACGTTGCCCGGCTTGTACACGCCGTGCACGTTGCCGAATGACGCGGCGAGCAGGTAGCGGCCCTTCTCGCCCAGGCCGAGGGCCTCGGCGGTGCGGATCGCGTCGTCGACCGTGGTGTAGAGGGAGTCGTTGATCTCGTGGGTGACGCCGTCCTCCTCGCCACCGGTCGGGGTGATCTCCACCTCGAGGATGATCTTCGCGGCGCGGGCCTGCTCCAGCAGCTCCTGCGCGATGGAGAGGTTGTCGGCGAGGGTCTCGGCGGAGCCGTCCCACATGTGCGACTGGAAGAGCGGGGCCAGACCGGCCTCGACGCGCTTCTTGGAGAGCGCCAGCAGCGGACGTACGTACCCGTCGAGCTTGTCCTTGGGGCAGTGGTCGGTGTGCAGCGCGATGTTCACCGGGTACTTCTCGGCGACGATGTGCGCGAACTCGGCCAGGGCGACCGCGCCGGTCACCATGTCCTTGCTGTACTGACCGCCCAGGAACTCGGCGCCACCCGTGGAGATCTGGACGATGCCGTCGCTCTCCGCCTCAGCGAAACCGCGCAGGGCCGCGTGCAGGGTCTGGGTGGAGGTCACGTTGATGGCCGGGTAGGCGAACTTTCCTGCCTTCGCCCGGTCCAGCATCTCGTTGTAGACCTCGGGAGTTGCGATGGGCATGCGTCCGCTCCTTGTATCTGCGGGTTGACGTACTGCTGTCTACGGCCCTGACCTAGACCTTGGGGTGCGACGTCATCGTCGGCCCCATCTTTCCAGACTTGGCCGGAAGGTCCAGGCCACCGTCCACGCCCTGGTCAGTCCCCGGTCAGTCGAGGCCCAGCTCGTCCTTGGAGAAGGCGAAGAGGTACGGCACCCCGGCGCCCTCCTGGATCTTCTCGGCGGCGCCGGTCGCCCGGTCCACGATGGTCGCGACGGCGACGACCTCGGCCCCGGCCTCACGCACGGCCTCGACGGCGGTGAGCGGGGAGCCGCCGGTGGTGGAGGTGTCCTCGACGACCAGCACGCGGCGGCCGGCGATGTCCGGGCCCTCGACGCGCCGCTGCAGGCCGTGCGCCTTCGCGGCCTTGCGTACGACGAAGGCGTCCAGGCGCTTCCCGCGCGCGGCGGCCGCGTGCAGCATGGCGGCGGCGACCGGGTCGGCGCCCATGGTGAGCCCGCCGACCGCGTCGAACTCGAGCTCCCCGGTCAGGTCGAGCAGCACCTGGCCGACCAGCGGGGCCGCCTCGCCGTCGAGCGTGATGCGGCGGAGGTCGACGTAGTAGTCGGCCTCGAGACCCGACGACAGGGTCACCTTGCCGTGCACCACGGCCTTGTCCTTGATCTGCTGCAGCAGCGCGCCACGAGTGTCCGTCATGGCGCCCAGCTTAGAGGCGGCGCCAGCTCCAGGTCGTGGTGGCCTCCAGCGGCTCCAGGGGTGTGACCAGGCGCGGCATGCTGTTGAGCCCGTTGGGCGGGCCGGTCTGCGGCTCCACGCACACGGCCGCCTCCTGCTCGTCGTAGACGACGACCCACTCCTCGCGGCTGGTCACCTTCAGCTCCAGCCGACCGGGCCAGGTCAGGGTCGCCTCGACGCCGCCGGGCATGCCGAAGCAGTCGTCCCAGGGGCCGGGCTTCGGGTCGAGGCGGTTGCCGGTGGGCAGGTGGTCGTCGCCGCGCTCCTCCTGCCAGGCGGGGGCGAAGTCCAGGATCACGTCCTCGCCGCCAAGGCTGCGGTTGAACCAGGGGTGCCAGCCGATCTGCGCCGGGAAGGACGACTCGTACGTCTCGACGGACATGGTCAGCGTCAGCGCGTCCTCGGTGAGGGCGACGATCTGGGTGACGAGGCCCGGGTAGGGCCAGGGGTCGACGAGCTCGTACGTGAGGACGGCCTCGTCCGTGCTCCTGCGGGCGACACGCCAGGCGCCGTCGCGGACGGTGCCATGGATGGCGTGGGGCGGGGCGTTGAGGGGCATCTGCCGCACCTCGGCGCCGTCCAGGAACCGCCCGTCCCTGATCCGGCCGCACCACGGCACCATCGGGAAGCACCCGAACCGCTCGCCCTGGCGGAGCAGTTCGACGCCGCCGATCCGCAGTCCTCCGACCCGGCCGCCGTTGCCCGGCTGCACGGTCACCTCCGCGTCACCCGCGGTCAGCGTGATGTCTTCGTCACTCACGGGGAACGACCCTACTGCGTTGATCAAGTGGCCCTCACCGGTTGCGAGCTGCTTCGGCCATGTCTGCCCGGCCCACGTGGGGCCTACGGCCACCGAGCGGCTCTCCGCCGTCCAACGCGGACACACCGACGCCCGACGGACACACACTGTCCGAACCGGCACCCGCACCCCGCACCCGGCAGCGGCAGCGGCAGCGGCAGCGGCAGCGGCAGCGGCAGCGGCAGCGGCAGCGGCAGCGCTCAACGGCCTCCGGCGGAGATGCGCACCGGCCGAACCGGCACCCGGTGCCCGCCGCCCTGCGTCCGGCACGCGGCACGCGGCACGCGGCACGCGGCACGCGGCACGCGGCACGCGGCACGCGGCACGCGGCACGCGGCACGCGGCACGCGGCACGGGGCCAGTGCCGCCGCGGGGGCCGCCCAGCGCAGTGGGGTCGAGGACGTCACGGTCTGCGGCGCGGGGACGGGGGCGTACCGGCCGCGCGGCGGCGCGTGGTCGACCTCCTCGGCGCTGCGTCCGATCATGGTCCGCCGCGCGTGCGCCGCCTCGGCGATGTCCTCCTCGTCCTCCTCGTCCACGGGTCCGTAGGAGGAGTGCGGGACGTCGGAGCCGAAGGCTGAGGGGCGCTCGGGGGCTGGGGGTTCCTCGGTGCGACCGGGGTCGGAAGGGGTCTTCTCCTCGGCCTCCGCCCGCGCACCCTCGCCGTCCGCACCCGCGCCGTCCGCACCCGCGCCGTCCGCGTCCGGGGCCGCGGCGGCCAGGTGCTCCGCGAAACGGTCCAGCAGCCGGGTGACGGCACCCTCCACCGCCTCCGCGGGAAGGTCCTTGATCCGTCCGTCCGCGGACGCCGTGCCGTCGTACACGACGGTGCAGCCGTCCTCCGCCTCGCGCAGGACGATCCGCAGCGTGAGCTTGACCGAGCCGCTGCCGCGCGACTCCTCCGCCTCGCCCTCGACTTCGTACGCGTCGTCGCCCCGCCGGGAGACCCGTACGGCACCCCGGTAGGTGACGGAGTGGCTGCCGACCCGGATCTTCAGCCGTCCGGCGACGGGCTCTGCGCCGGCGTCCTGCTGGAGCCCGGGAACAGCCCGGGCGACCCGCGCGGGGTCGTCCAGTGCCTCCCTGAGCCGCTCGGCCGGAACCGGAACGAACACCTCGTGCTCCATGTCGACGGACTCTACCCAGCACAGCCCGAAACGCACCCCCGCCTGAGGGATTCACCCCCGATCCACCCCCACCAGGCGTATCCTCCCGGCCCGCCGGCCCCGGCCACGGCCACTCAGTACCGCGGATGCACCAGCGTCGACGCCGGCAACCCGGCGATCCGCGTCCTGCGCGCCGACCGTTCCCCGGCGGCGAGGGACGCCTCCGTGAGGACACTCGGCCGCGGACCGTCCGGGTCGAGCCGCAGCCGCGGGTCCGTGCGGGCGGCCAGGACGAAACCCCAGTCCCGGAGGGCCCGGGAGCGGCCGGCGGGGGTGCGGTCGGACCCGGCGTCGAACGCGGTGTGACGGCCGCGCGTGCCGTACGGGGCGGTGCGGAAACCGGCCGCGCGCACGGTCGCCTCGACCGTCCAGTACACCCGGGGGCCGGCCGCGACCGGCCCGGCGTGCACCACGAGCCGGCCGCCGGGGGCCAGCACGCGCCGCGCCAGCCCGTAGAACTCCTGCGAGTACAGCTTCGTGCTCGCCGTGATCCCCGGGTCCGGCAGATCCGAGACGACCACGTCGTAGGTGGCCGGGGTCGCTCCGCGCATCCAGCCGAAGGCGTCCTCGGTCGTCACCCGCACACGCGGGTCGCCGAACGCGTGCCGGTTGAGCGCGGACAGGGCCGGGTCGGTGCGGGCCAGCCGGATCACCTCCGCGTCGAGTTCGACGACGTCGACCCGGTCCACCCCGGGGTGGCGCAGCACCTCGCGGACGGCGAGGCCGTCCCCGCCGCCGAGGATCAGCACGCGCGTGTGCGGCCCGCTCATCGCCGGGTGGACGAGCGCCTCGTGGTAGCGCAGCTCGTCGCGCCCGCTGACCCGCAGCCGGCCGCCGAGGAACAGGTCGAGGGGCCGCCCGTGGGTGCCGCCGGTGAGGACGACCTCCTGCACCTCGGTCTGGAGCGCGACGCGGACGTCCTCGCCGTACACCGCCCGCCGCGCGGCCCGTTCGAAGTCGTCGACGAGGACGGCGGCCGAGGCGAGGATCGCGAGGACGAGGGCGTTGCCGAGCAGCAGCAGCCACCGGGCGCGCCGGGTCAGGTCCCGGCGGAACAGGCCGAGCACCAGCGCCCCGCCGACCACCGCGTTGACCGCGCCGGTGAGCAGGGCCCCGGTCAACTGCCCGAGGAACGGCAGGAGAAGGAAGGGGAAGGCGAGGCCGCCGACGAGTGCTCCCACGTAATCCGCGGCGGACAGGTCGGCCACCGCGCCGCCCGCGTCCTGGCGGCGGATGCGCTGGATCAGCTCCATCAGCAGCGGGACTTCGGCGCCGATGAGCAGTCCGGTGGCGAGGGAGAAGGCGACCAGCAGGCAGCGCGGCCCGTTGGCCCACATCCCGCCCCAGTCGCCGGTCCAGGCGAACACCGCGTACAGGGCCATCGCGCTGCACCCGCCGACGAGCGCGAGGCCGGCCTCGACGGCGCCGAAGCCGGCCGCCGCGAGCGGGCGCAGCCGCTTCGCGGCGAGGGAGCCGATGCCCATCGCGAAGACCATGACGGACAGCACGACGGATGCCTGGGTGACGGAGTCGCCCATCAAGTACGAGGCGAGTGCGACGAGTTCCAGTTCGTACACGAGTCCGCAGGCCGCGCAGACGAACACGCCCGCGAGGACCAGGAACCGTCCGGTGCCGGGCCGGACGGGCAGTCGCGCCTGGCCGGCGGGGCCGCCCGGGTCGCTCCAGGGCGGCGGGCAACCGGGAGGGGCGGGCGCGTGCGGCTCGATCACGCTGCGACGTTACGTCACGCCTCGACTGCGGTTCGTCACCCACACGTGTGGTGCTGGTTTACAGAGGCCGGATATCGGTACGAGATTCGGTTCGCCGCATGCGGTTCGGCGGGCCGGGCGTCGGTCGGCCGGAGTCAGTTGACGGAGACCGCCGCCGGAACGCGTACACCCACCTTGGTGCGGGTCGCCACCAACTGCCCGTCCTGCGGGTAGGCGTGCCAGGTCCGCCAGTGCACCTGCCCCTGGTGGTGCTGGGCGAGCAGGGCCGTGAAGGCGTACGGGCTGCCGGGGAAGACGCCGGCGAGGCCGTGCGGATGGTCGGAGACGAGGGCCAGCAACTCCTGGGCGCGGCCCGCGAAGGAGCCGGGCGAGAGGACCTCGACCCGGGCCGCGAACTCGTACTCCCAGTCGCCCACCCGCTTGGCGACGCCGAGCGGAAGCGGACTGCTGCTGCCCGCGATGCACGCCACCGTCTCCGAGCAGACGCCCCGCTCCTCCTCCAGCAGGACCTGGTGGGACGCGCCGAGGAGTCGCAACTGCAGTTTGGTGCCCCCCAGTTCGAGGTCGAGTGCGGCCAGTGCGGGAAGCGGCTCGCGCCCCAGGGCCCACGCGAGATCGGCCGCGCGCGTGTCGGTGTAGGAGGTGTTCAGGGTCGTGAGCATGGATCGGCTCCGCAAGCACACAAGGAGAGGGAGATGGGTCCGCTGCACCCCGGTCGCACCGGGGGATGTCGGCCCGGGTCAGCCCAGTCGGCCGGTTTCAGGAAGGTGTCCGCAGGACGTCCGAGGGGCTGCGTTGGTGACTAGAGGGAATCATGAACGGTGGCGCCGCCACAGCGTTTTTACCCAAGTTCGTAGGGTTTCCATCCCTCAGAGGGCTCCACAGCTCAATTGTTCAACTACGGCGTGCGCCGGTGAGGAGGAGGCGTGCGCCGGTGCGCCGTGGCTCACGCCCGGAGCCGTGAGGGAGGGGAGCCCGGGATTCCGTCCGGCTCACGAAATGGCCGCTCGCCGCGTGCAGTTGCCGCGGTCACACCCGGGCGCGAAGTCGCGCGGCGCGGGTTGTCCTACAGACAGGGAATTTTGCCAGGATCCACCGAAAGTCACCCGACATCCGTTCGGGCAACCATCCTTCCGAGACCTCCGAGACCTCCGAGACCTCCGAGACCTCCGGGAACTCCGAACCCTCCGGGGCCTCCGGGGCCTCCGGGGCCTCCGGACACGACGACGCGGGGTCCGCACCAGGTGCGGACCCCGCGTTCGGTGGATGCGGCTTCCCCGTGGTGAGGACGGCCGACGTCAGTCAGCTGCCTCCGCCGCCGCAGCCACCGCCGCCGCCCCCGCAGGACGACCCGCCTCCGCAGGACGAGCTGCCGCCGCAGGAGTGTCCGCCGGACGAGCCGGAGTCTCCCCCGCCGGCCCACCAGCTCCCGCTGCCGCTGCTGCTCGATCCGGAGGACGCCCACGCCCCGCGACGCGTCGTCCGCCGGGAACCGCCCCTGCGGGCATTGGACACCAGTGCCCCGATCA
Organism: Streptomyces flavovariabilis; assembly: GCF_000725785.1. NCBI lineage: Bacteria > Bacillati > Actinomycetota > Actinomycetes > Kitasatosporales > Streptomycetaceae > Streptomyces > Streptomyces flavovariabilis. The sequence goes on from NZ_JNXD01000025.1 coordinate 31,368, forward strand.
GTACGACTCCGACCACCGCCAGGATGATGCCTACGAGCATGGCGTCACCCTCCTTCCGTTTCCCCCGAAGCGGCCCCCCGTGGGCGCCTCGCTCTTGCGTGAGGCGGTGATGCCCTCCCCGCTCATGACCCAAAGCAGAGTTGAGGAACTCCAGAGCTTCGGCGCAGGATGACCGGCATGACCTCCAGCGCGCGCCCCCTCCTGAACCGCCGGCTCGCCGAGTTCGGGACGACGATCTTCGCCGAGATGTCCGCCCTGGCTCTGAGCACCGGCGCCATCAACCTCGGGCAGGGCTTCCCGGACACCGACGGCCCCGAGGAGATCCGGGAGGCGGCCGTACGGGCCCTGCGGGACGGCCGCGGCAACCAGTACCCGCCGGGCCCCGGCGTCCCCGAGCTGCGCACCGCCGTCACCGCCCACCAGCAGCGCCGCTACGGCCTGGCCTACGACCCCGACACGGAGGTCCTGGTCACCGCCGGCGCCACGGAGGCCATCGCCGCCGCCCTGCTGGCCCTGCTGGAGCCCGGGGACGAGGTGGTCGCACTGGAGCCGTACTACGACTCGTACGCGGCGTGCATCGCGATGGCGGGCGGGCGCCGGGTGCCGGTCACCCTGCGCGCGGACGTGGCGGAGGGCCGGTTCCGCCTCGATCTCGACGAGCTGCGCGACGCCGTCACCGACCGCACCCGGCTGCTGCTGATCAACACCCCGCACAACCCGACCGGCACGGTCCTCACCCGCGAGGAGCTGGCGGCGATCGCCGAGCTGGCGGTGGAGCGGGACCTGCTGGTGGTGACGGACGAGGTGTACGAGCACTTGGTCTTCGACGGCGCCGAGCACCTGCCGCTGGCGACGTTCCCGGGGATGCGCGAGCGCACGGTCACTATTTCGAGCAGCGGGAAAACTTTTTCGTTCACCGGTTGGAAGGTCGGCTGGTTGACGGGCACCCCGGAGCTGGTCACGGCGGTGCGCTCGGCGAAGCAGTACCTGACGTACGTCTCGGCGGGCCCGTTCCAGTACGCGGTCGCCGAGGCCCTCTCCCTGCCCGAGTCGTACTTCACGGACTTCCGCGCCGACATGCTGGCCAAGCGGGACCTGCTGGCGGCGGGACTGGCGGAGGCGGGGTTCCGGGTCTTCCGCCCCTCGGGCACGTACTTCGTCACGACCGACATCCGCCCTCTCGGCGAGAGCGACGGCTTCGCCTTCTGCCGCGGCCTGCCGGAACGCGCCGGGGTCGTCGCCATCCCCAACGCGGTCTTCTACGACCACCGCGAGGAGGGCGCCCCGTTCGTACGGTTCGCGTTCTGCAAGCGGACGGGGGTGCTGGAGGAGGCGGCGAAGCGGCTCGGGGCGGCGTTCCAGGCTCCGGGCAAGCCGGATTGAGAGCAGCCTGTGCGCACTCCGGACCTCAAAAGGCAAACGGCGCGTGCAGCGCGTACCTGTTCGTACGCGCCGACGCGCCGTGAGCGGCCCGGGCCGGGGGCCTACTCCTCGTCCTCGGGCTTCTCCGCCTCGTTGATCTCCTCCTCGAGACCGAGCTGCTCGATGAGCCACTTGTCGAACTCGATCGCGGCGCGCACCCAGCTGACCGTCGAGGAGACGAAGTGCTCCAGGCTGACGCCCATGCCGATCAGCATCTGGGCCTCGCCGATCAGGCGGACCGTGCCGTCGTCGTGGGTGTGGCTGTAGACCTTGGGCCACAGGGTCCGGCGGTTCCAGTCGTCGATCGACTCCAGGATCTGCGGCTTGGCCTCGATCTCGTGGGGCCGGTCGTAGAACGTCCGCACGGAGAAGACCTGCTGGTCTCCCTCACCCCGGAACATGAAGTAGGTGCGGAACTGCTCCCACGGCGCCGCGAGGTCTCCCTCGTCGTCGACGACGTACTTGAGCTCCATCTGGTCGAGGAGCTGCTTCACGAGGTCCTGATCCGGGACGACGGGGCCGGCAGGGCCGCCGGGCTGCGGCTCGGGCTGGCCCCCGAAGTTCGGAATCGAGGACGGGTCGATGGTCACCGTGAATTTCCCTTCGTACGGATTCCGCCATCCTCCCCCATGCAGGGAGGGGGGTGGCAAGCCCCGACTACCCCGCTAAGCCCATGGCTGACACGATCCGGTCAACCGCAACCCCGGGGGGGCGGAGCGCCGTCCTCCTGGGCAGCGGACGAAGGGGGCGGTGGCCATGGTGGCAGCGGAGCGAGGCCATACCCGGTGGAGGCTGATTCTGCCGTTTCTGGCAGTGCCGGTGCTCCTTCTCGGGTTCCTCGTCGTCGGCATGTTCATGTGGGCCCTGACCGACGAGGAGGACCCGCGTGCCGGGGGCGCGGCGAAGGTCCGTTGCGCCGAGGCACTGGCCTTCGGCGGCGCCGAACGCCCCGCCGGCGCCGAGCTGCGCGACTGCACGGTGCAGCGGGGCATCGACACCGCGTACACGGCCGTGCTGCTGATGCCGCGCGAGGACGTGCGGTACTGGCTGAGCCGCACGTATCCGGACGCCCCGAAGCCCCGCACGGACGGCGGCTCCTGCGGGGCGCTCTGCCTCGACGTGACCCACGAGAACGGCCTCCCCGGCACGGCGGAGGCGCACGCGGTGCAGGTGAGGGTGGAGTACGTGAACGCCGAGACCGCGCGCTTGCGGTTCTCGGCGTTCACGATGTGACGTCCTACAGCGTCTTGCCCGTCGCCGGTCCCACCAGCAGTCCGTCCTCGAAGCGGTCCACCCGGACCGTGTCGCCGTCCTTGATCTCCCCGGACAGGATCTCCTTGGCGAGCCGGTCACCGATGGCGGACTGGACGAGCCGCCGCAGCGGCCGGGCGCCGTACGCCGGGTCCATGCCCTCCTCCGCGAGCCAGGCCAGGGCCTCGGGCGTGATGTCCAGGGTGAGGCGCCGCTCGGCGAGCCGCTTGGCCAGGCGCTCCAGCTGGAGCTTCGCGATGCGCTCCAGCTCGGGCTTGGTCAGCGCGGCGAAGACGACCAGGTCGTCCAGGCGGTTGAGGAACTCCGGCTTGAAGGAGGTCCGCACCACCTCCAGGACCTGCTCCTTCTTCTCCTGCTCGCTGGTCACCGGGTCGACCAGGTACTGGCTGCCCAGGTTCGACGTCAGGACGAGGATCGTGTTGCGGAAGTCGACCGTGCGGCCCTGACCGTCCGTGAGCCGGCCGTCGTCCAGCACCTGGAGCAGGATGTCGAAGACCTCGGGGTGAGCCTTCTCCACCTCGTCCAGCAGGACGACGGAGTACGGCCGCCTGCGCACGGCCTCCGTGAGCTGGCCGCCCTCCTCGTAGCCGACGTATCCGGGCGGGGCGCCGACCAGCCGGGCCACGCTGTGCTTCTCGCTGTACTCCGACATGTCGATGCGGACCATCGCCCGCTCGTCGTCGAAGAGGAAGTCGGCGAGGGCCTTGGCCAGTTCGGTCTTGCCGACGCCGGTCGGGCCGAGGAACAGGAAGGACCCGGTGGGCCGGTCGGGGTCGGAGATCCCGGCGCGGCTGCGGCGTACGGCGTCGGACACCGCCCGGACGGCCTCGCTCTGCCCGATGAGCCGCTTGCCGATCTCGTCCTCCATGCGCAGCAGCTTCTGCGTCTCGCCCTCCAGCAGCCGCCCGGCGGGGATGCCGGTCCAGGAGGCGACGACGTCGGCGATGTCGTCGGCGCCGACCTCCTCCTTGACCATGGTGTCCTTGGCGCCCCCGCCGGAGGCGGAAGATGTCAACGCCTCCTCGGCCTCGGAGGCGGCCTCCAGTTCCTTCTCCAGGGCGGGGATCTCGCCGTAGAGCAGCTTGGAGGCGGTGTCGAAGTCGCCGTCGCGCTGGGCGCGTTCGGCCTGGCCTCGGATCTCGTCGAGGCGTTCCTTCAGCTCACCGACGCGGTTGAGGGACTGCTTCTCCTTCTCCCAGCGGGCGGTGAGGCCGCGCAGCTCCTCCTCCTTGTCGGCGAGGTCGCGGCGCAGCTTCTCCAGGCGCTCGCGGGAGGCCGCGTCGGTCTCCTTGCCGATCGCCAGCTCCTCCATCTTCAGCCGGTCGACGACGCGCTGGAGTTCGTCGATCTCGACGGGCGAGGAGTCGATCTCCATGCGCAGACGTGAGGCGGCCTCGTCGACGAGGTCGATGGCCTTGTCGGGCAGGAAGCGGGAGGTGATGTACCGGTCGGAGAGGGTGGCTGCCGCGACCAGGGCGCGGTCGGCGATCTGCACCTTGTGGTGGGCCTCGTAGCGGCCCTTGAGCCCGCGCAGGATCGCGATGGAGTCCTCGACGGTCGGCTCGGCGACCAGCACCTGCTGGAAGCGCCGCTCCAGGGCCGGGTCCTTCTCGATCCGCTCGCGGTACTCGTCGAGCGTGGTGGCACCGACCATGCGCAGCTCGCCGCGGGCGAGCATGGGCTTCAGCATGTTCCCGGCGTCCATGGCGGAGTCGCCGCCGGCGCCGGCCCCGACGACGGTGTGCAGCTCGTCGATGAAGGTGATGATCTGCCCGTCGGAGTCCTTGATCTCGGCGAGGACGGTCTTCAGCCGCTCCTCGAACTCGCCCCGGTACTTGGCGCCCGCGACCATGGCGCCCAGGTCGAGCGCGACGAGCCGCTTGTCCTTCAGCGACTCGGGCACGTCGCCCTTGATGATCCGCTGGGCGAGCCCCTCGACGACGGCGGTCTTGCCGACGCCGGGCTCGCCGATCAGCACGGGGTTGTTCTTGGTCCGCCGCGACAGCACCTGCACGACGCGCCGGATCTCCTGGTCCCGGCCGATGACCGGGTCGAGCTTCCCCTCCCGCGCGGCGGCGGTGAAGTCGGTGCCGAACTTCTCCAGCGCTTTGTACTGGCCCTCGGGGTCGGCGGTGGTCACGCGTCGCTGTCCTCGCGTCTTCTGGAAGGCGGCCAGGAGCTTCTTGGCGTCGGCCCCCTGCTGGGACAGCACCTCACCGGCCGCGCCGCCCTTCGCGGCGAGGGCGATGAGGAGGTGTTCCGTGGAGAGGTACTCGTCCCCCAGCTCCTTGGCGCGGGCCTGGGCGTCGGCGACGACGGCCAGCATCTCGCGGTTGGGCTGGGGCGGCGCGACGGTCGACCCGGTCACGCTCGGCAGCCCGGCGAGCACGCGCTCGGCTCCGGCGCGTACGGCGGCCTGGTCGGCGTCGACCGCGGCGAGCAGGTCGGTGATGTTCTCGTTGTCCTGTCCCTGGAGCAGCGCGAGCAGCAGATGGGCAGGGGTGAGGTCGGGGTGCCCCTCGGTCACGGCCCGGTTGCTGGCAGCGTTGATCGCGTCCCGGCTCCGGTTGGTCAGCTCGGCGTCCACCTTCGCGTTCTCCTCCTTGCACTGACCCGAACAGCTTGCACAAAGTTGAGTCTAGTGCACTCAAGGGCGGTTCCGGGAGGCTCGGGGGGTCTAAGTTCCGGTCCATGGCGACCAAGTACTCCGTGGACCCCGGCGACCCGGGCCCGTCGTATCTCAGCTTCTGGCGGGAACGGCACCTGTGCACCCTGACGACCCCCCGCCCGGACGGCACTCCGCATCTGGTACCCGTCGGGGTCACATACGATCCCGAGGCCCGTCTGGCTCGGGTGATCACCAACAGGGCGAGCGCGAAGGTGCGGTACGTGCGGGCCGCCGGGGAGCAGGGGGCGGCCGTCGCCGTCTGCCAGCTGGAGGGCCGCCGCTGGGCGACACTGGAGGGCCGGGCCTTCGTCCGCGAGGCACCCGACCGGGTCGCCGAGGCGGAGCGGCGTTACGCGGAGCGCTACGGCAGGACCCCGACACCGAACCCGGCGCGCGTGGTGATCGAGATCCACCTGACACGGGCGATGGGCCGAGGTTGACCGAAGTGAAAATCCACACCGGTGATCGATCGGATCCGGCCAGTACTTGATGGGGTCGATACCCGGAATATCCCTGAAAACTGCAGCGGCGTCACCGTGTTCAGGTCACGGTGACGCCGCTGCGGGGGGAAGCACCTGAGCGATCTGTTACGACGGGGGAATCGCGTCAGGCACTGCGGGGGGTGGCAGAGATGGTCCTCGGGGCAGGGGAGTCGGCCTCCACCTGCTGGTGGTCCCGTTGGTCCAGGTTCACAAAGATCATTCCGTACCGTACGGCGCACCGCACCGGCTGCGGCGCCCCCCGAGGCCGCCGCAGACACCGGTAAGCCCGTACGTCCTCGTCCTCGTCCCGTGTGACGACCACCGGCTCGCCGAACACGGTCACCATCAACGAGTCACCGCTGTGGGGGATGGCGGTGACCAGGTCGATGAAGTGCCAGCCGGAGCGGTAGGCGGTGGCCATTTCACGACGGAAGGAGCGGTCGTCGGGTGGAGTGGTCACAGTCAGCTCCCGGATCCGGCTGCCTTGGTCCCTGCGGACTGGGCCGCAGCCGGCCACACACTGTCGGCCAGAACATGACTCTTGGCGGCCGCCGGCCAGACACTGTCCGCCCGGTCATCGCCGTTCGCGCCCGAAAGGCCACTCACAGTTCCGAAGGCCACGACGGCAGAGAAGGCGGCGACAAGCCCCAAGCGAAGCATTCTGTTACGCATAGTCGGCTTCGTCCTCACTTGAAGGTCCCCTCTTCCCCCGTCGAATACGACGATGGCTCATTCGGGCACGTCATGGCCACAGAATCGATGCATCATGTTCCTGCATGTTCAGGACCCTGGGGGGTGGAGATTTGACAACGAATCGGACCAAGGTGACACATCCCCATGTGGTGACCGAGATGTGCGAGGAAGGTGGCCGACTTTACGCGAACGCCCTGCGTGCGGGACGCGTTCTGCGAGCGGACGTGGAAGCGGCTCCCTGCCTCATGGAGTTCGCCCTTCTCCACCCGGACCCCGACGATCCGGACTGGTTGCGCCCCATCCCCCCGGCCGTGGCACTCGCGCAGCGGCTCAATCCCATCGAGCACGAGATCACCGAGCGCAGGCGCGTATCGATCGAACTGTCCGACACCTTCGCCCCTTTCATGGCGCTCAGTGCACAGGCCGCGGCAACCAGCGACTCCATCACGGTGCTGGAGGGCAGCGAGCGCATCAACGCGGCGCTCAACCTGGCCACCGCCCAGTGCCAGACGGAGATGCTCACGATCCAGCCGAGCGGTCACCGGCCCGAACGCAGCCTGATCCAGGGGCTGGAACGCGACCGGCCGCTGATCGAACGTGGTGTGCGCATACGGACGCTGTATCCGCACACGGCGCGGTACAACCCCGAGAGGCTCACCTACGCGGGCCAGTTCCCCGACGGCAAGGTGGAGCACCGGACCATCGACGGACTGGTCGAGCGGCTCATCATCTGCGACGAGACGGTCGCCTTCATCCCCACGCGCGACGACCAGAAAGTCGCTCTCGAGCTTCGTCATCCCGGCGTCGTCTCCTACTTGATCAAGGTCTTCGAGTTCATGTGGGACCGAGCCGTCCCGCTGAGCGCCGGCGCCCCTTACGAAACCGCCCCCGACGGCATCACGGAGATCCAGCACTCCATCGCCAAGCTCCTGGTCGAGGGCCACGTCGACGAGGCCATCGCCCGTCGCCTGGGCATGAACGTCCGTACCTGCCGGGCCCATATCGCCAAGCTGGCGTCGGCGCTGGGCAGCGGGAGCCGCGCCCAACTGGGCTACCTCATCGCGCAGTCCGGCATCCTGGAGCCACAGGGCGCGGTGCAGTGAGCGCACGGCACTGCGAGCACGGCACGGAGGATCTGTGCTCCGCGGGCACGGATCTGTACGAACGGGCGCTGCGCCGGGGGCCGCTACCGGCCGAGGACGCCCAGGCCGCCCCCTGCCTCATCGACCTGGGCCTGCTGCACCCCGCCCTCGACGACCCCGCCCGGCTGGAGCCCGTCGCCCCTGTGATCGCGCTGCACCGGCTGCTGCGGAGCTCCGAGGAGCGGATCGCGAGCGAACGGCAGCGTGAAGCACGGCTGGCCGAGACATTCGACTCCCTCATGCGGATCGCCGGCCCACAGCCCACAGCCGGCGGAACTCCCACGATCCAACTCCTCACCGGCACAGAGCGGATCAACCGGGCCATCACCGACGCGGTGGCCCATGCCTCCGAGGAATTGATCACCGTCCAGCCCCGCGCCGGCCTCACCGGCGAGCGCGGTCAGGTCGCCGACGCCGCGTCGCTCGGCCGTGACCAGGCAGCGCTGGACCGTGGCTGCCACATACGCACCCTGTACCCGCACACGTTGCGCCACTTTCCGATCATCGTGGCCCGTTGCGAGCGCCTGAAGGGCGACGTTCAGATCCGCACGCTGGACGAAGTCCCCGACCGCCTCGTTCTCATCGACCGCACGGTGGCCTTCGTCCCGGCCGGCGAGGACGGCAGGCTCGCTCTGGAAATCCGGCAACCCGCCATCGTGAATCACCTGGCCGTCACCTTCGACCGCCTCTGGCGCCTGGCCACACCCATGTACCCCGAAGCCGCCCCCCAGCCCTCCCACAACGGCATCACCCCCCGCCAGCACGCCATAGCCGCCCTCCTCGTCGAAGGCCACACCGACGCCGTCATCGCCGACCGGCTCGGCATGAACATCCGCACCGCCCGCGTCCACATCGCCAAGCTCGCGGCGACGCTGGGGAGTCAGAGCAGGGCGCAGCTCGGGTTTCTCATCGGACGCTCGGGGATCCTTGACCAGGAACATTGAGGGGCGTGGTGGAGTGCTGCGAACCGTCCAGGCCTGCCTGGGCGATGCGCACCCCCAGTTGCGTACGGCTCGCCGCCCCCAGCGTCTCGGAGAGGCGCGCGATGTGCGCCCGGCACGTCCGGACGCTTATGCCCAGCCGTTCCGCGATGACCGCGTCCTGATGCCCCTCCGCCAGCAACGCGGCGATGGACTGCTCCCGGTGGGAGATGCCCTCGATGCCCGTGTCGGGGAGCGGGGCCGTGAGGGGGATGGCCAGGCGCCACAGCCGTTCGAAGACCGTGACGAGGTACTCGACGAGCGCCGGGTGCCGTAGCTCCAGGGCCATCGTGCGGTCGGTGTTGGCGGGGATGAACGCCACCGTCCGGTCGAAGAGGATCAGCCGGTCGATCACCTCGTCCAGCGTGCGCGCCTCCACCGCGTCGCCCATCAGCTCCAGATAGGTCAGCAACCCCTGCCCGTGCCGGGCGACATGCGTGTACAGGTCCCGCATCCGCACGCCCCGGCCGCGCAGCGCCAGTGCCCGGTGCAGCCCCTCGGAGAGCTCCGCCTCGCGGCGGATGCCGCCGGGCTGCACCGTGAGCACCTCGGTCGTGCACGCCCGGGTCGCCTCGTCCATCGCGGCCTGGATCCGGGCGAGTCCGTCCAGGACCCGGATCGCCGGGCCCTCCGCCGACGCCGCCACCGGCCGCACCTGGCGGCCGAGCCCGGCGTACCACTCGACGGCCGTGACGGCCGAGCCCAGCCGCCGCTGACTGGCGCTCACCTCGTCGTACATCCCGCGCAGCAGGCGGGTCATGACCTCCTGCGGGGAGGTCGGCACCAGCCAGTCCATGTCGTCGGGGTCCGGGTGCAGCAGGGCGAGTTCCAGCAGGCAGGGCACCGGATCCGCGTCCCGGCGCGGCACCCGGCCGCGCCGTACGGCCCGGGAATACACGCGATCCCCGGCGTCGCACAGTCGGTCGGCACCATGGGGATGCTCATCCGCCCCGTGCCCGGCCATCGCCCATCCCACCCCCGGTTTCGCCGTCTTCCGCAGCGCAACTATGCGCGGACCGGACGTGCTCCGCAACACGGCTCCCCGCGCAGCGACCACCGGAAACCACCGGTTCGCACCGGTATCGACGAGCCTCGGGTCATCAGGTTGCAGGGGGTGGGTGGACCCGGCTCGCGACGCGGCTACCTCAGGCCGATGGCCCGGCAAGCCGCCTTGTACTCGGCCGTGCAGATGTCCGACAGCTTGTAGACGTCGTCCGCGACCACCGTGTCCTTGATGTTCTCCTTGGTGAGCGCGACCACCGGCACGAGCTGCGCCGGGATGCCCTTGTGCGTGGGGCTGTCGACCTTGTCGCGGGTGAGGGCCGCGAACTGGATGTCGCGGCCCTGGACCTTGGCGACCGCCATCTCCGCGGCGTTCTCCGCCTCCTGCGGGTAGGACTTGTACACGCTCATGTACTGGTCGCCGCTGATGATCCGCTGCACCGCCGGCAGTTCCGCGTCCTGCCCGGTGATCGGCGGCAGGTCGGTGACGCCGGCGGCCCCCAGTGCCTTGACGATGCCGCCCGCCATACCGTCGTTGGCGGAGTACACCGCCGCGATGTCGCCCTTGCCGATCTTCTCGATCGCGTCGGCCATGTTGGCCTCGGCGTTCTCCGGCTTCCAGTCCTTGGTGTCGAAGGACTCGGCGATCGTCACCTTGCCGTTCAGCACGGACATCGCGCCCGCCTTGAACTGCTTGGCGTTCGGGTCGGTGGACGAGCCGTTCATCATGACGATCTTGTCGGAGAGGCTCGCGTTCTCGCCGATGGCCTCCAGCAGGGAGCGGCCCTGGACCTCGCCGACCAGCTCGTTGTCGAAGGAGATGTACGCGTCGATCGGACCCTCGGCCAGCCGGTCGTAGGCGATGACCGGAATGCCGGCCTCCTTCGCCTTCTTCACACCGCTCGCGATGGCCTGCGAGTCCACGGCGTCCAGCAGGATCACGTCGACCCGGTCGTCGATCATCTGCTGCATCTGGCTCGCCTGCTTGTCCGCGTCCGCTTCGGCGTTGGCGTACTCGACGCGGCCCTTGTCGTTGGTGAGCGACTCGACCTTCGTCTTGATGATGGGGTAGTCGAAGTTCTCGTACCGCGTGTTCGCCTTCTCCGGCAGCAGCAGTCCGACGGTGATGTCGTTACCCTTCGCCGGGCTCGCGTCGTCACTGCTCCCCGTCGCGTTGAGCACGCCGCAGCCGGCCAGCGTGACGGACATCGTGGCGGCTGCCACGGATATGGCGATACGACGCATGCGGAGCTCACTTCGCGTGTGATTCGGACGTGGGCGCAGCTTTCCGCCCATGTGACTGAAAAGCCAACGCGGACGCGACCCCCAACGTCAAGCGGAACCACTTAACGAGATGACAACACCACGCTCCGCAGTAGTTGTGAAGACTCTGCGGAATCACCTCCAAGTGCCGCGCACGTTGCGGTCATCCACAGGCGACCGGGTGAAACCGGACCAAGGCATACGAAAAGGGCCGGGAGTCGATCCCGGCCCTTCTCGCGTCGCCTGCGCGTCAGTCGGACTGCTGCTGCCGCTTCGGCCGCCACACCACCAGCGCGCTGGTCTGCTGCACCTCCTGGTACGGCACCAGGTCGCGGCGGTACGACGCGTGCACCGCCGCCTCGCGCTGCCGCATCGCGGCGGCCGCGCCGTCGAGCGCGTCCTCCAGCTCGGCCACCCGGGCCTGGAGCGCGGCGACCTGGTTCTCCAGTTCGATGATGCGCTTGATACCGGCCAGGTTGATGCCCTCGTCCTGCGACAACTGCTGGACGGTGCGCAGCAGCTCGATGTCGCGGGCCGAGTAGCGGCGGCCCCGGCCCGCGGTGCGGTCCGGGGACACCAGGCCCAGCCGGTCGTACTGGCGCAGGGTCTGGGGGTGCAGGCCGGACAGCTGGGCCGCCACCGAGATGACGTAGACCGGGGTTTCCTCGGTCAGTTCATACGGATTGCGCCGACGACCGTCCATCTGACTCATGCTCCCTTCGCGGCCTGGAACAGATCCGCCCGCGGATCCTCACCCGCGGTCGCCTCGCGATACGCCTCGAGTGCGTCACGAGCCTTCCCCGCCAGGTCCTTCGGAACACTCACCTCGACGGTGACCAGGAGGTCACCGCGGGTGCCGTCCTTGCGGACCGCGCCCTTGCCCCGGGCGCGCATGGTGCGCCCGTTGGGCGTGCCCGGCGGCAGCTTCAGTGTGACGGGCGGGCCGCCGAGCGTCGGCACCCGCACCTCGCCGCCGAGGGCTGCCTCGGCGAAGGTCACCGGGACGGTGACCGTGAGGTTGTCCTCCTTGCGGCCGAACACCGGGTGGGTGTCGACGTGCACGACGACGTACAGATCGCCCGCCGGGCCGCCGCGCTCGCCCGGCGCACCCTTGCCGCGCAGCCGGATCCGCTGGCCGTCGCTGACGCCCGCGGGGATGCGCACCTGCATGGTCCGCGAGGATTTGGCCCGGCCGCTGCCCTTGCAGACCTCGCAGGCGTTCTCCGCGATCAGGCCGCGGCCCTTGCAGTCCGGGCAGGGGTCGGTGAGCGAGAAGCCGCCGCCGCTGCCCCGGGCGACCTGCCCGGTGCCGACGCAGGTCGGGCACACGCGCGGTGTGCCGTTCTTGTCGCCGGTGCCCGAACAGGCCTTGCAGGGCGACTGCGACGACATGCGCAGCGGGACCGTCGCGCCCTCGATCGCCTCCGTGAAGCTGAGCGTGACCTCGGACTCGATGTCCTGGCCGCGCCGGGGATGCGCGCGCGTCCCCGGGCCGCCCGCGCCACCGCGGTTGAACAGGCCCCCGAAGACGTCACCGAGTCCGCCGCCGAAGCCGCCGGCTCCCTGACCGCCGCCCTGGGCGCCGCCTCCGAAGAGGTCGCCCAGGTCGAAGTTGAAGGAGCCGCCCGCGCCGCCCGGCCCCGGGCGGAAGCCGCCGTTGCCGAAGAGGGCGCGCGCGTCGTCGTACTCCTTGCGCTTCTTGGGGTCGCCGAGGATGTCGTTGGCCTCGGAGATCTCCTTGAAGCGCTCCTCCGCCCTGACGTTGCCCTTGTTGGCGTCCGGGTGGAACTCGCGGGCGAGCTTCCGGTACGCCTTCTTGATCTCGGCCTCGGTGGCGTCCTTGGGGACGCCGAGGACCTTGTAGTAGTCCTTCTCGATGAAGTCCTTGGTGCTCATCCTCGACGCCCCTCCTTCCCTTCGTCTGTGACGTCAGCCCTCGTCCGGGCCACCGCTCTCCTTGTCGTCGGCTTCGGCGGACTCGTCCGCCTTGACCGTCTGCGCCCCCGGCTGGGGTTCGGCCACCGCCACCCGCGCGGGGCGGATGGTGCGCTCGCCGATCCGGTACCCGGGCTGCAGAATCGCCACGCACGTCGTCTCGGTGACGTCCGGTGCGTAGCTGTGCATCAGGGCTTCGTGGATCGTCGGGTCGAAGGGCTCGCCCTCCTTGCCGAACTGCTGCAGGCCCATCTTCGCCGCCGTGCTCTCCAGCGACTCGGCGACGGACTTGAAGCCGCCGACCAGTTCGCCGTGTTCACGCGCGCGGCCGATGTCGTCGAGCACGGGCAGGAGCTCGGTCAGGAGGTTCGCGATGGCGATCTCCTTGACCGCGATCCGGTCGCGCTCGACCCGGCGGCGGTAGTTCTGGAACTCGGCCTGGAGGCGCTGGAGATCCGCCGTGCGCTCGCTGAGCGCCGTGCGGGCCTGGTCCAGCTGGGCCACCAGAGCCACGTCCTGGCCCGTGTCCCCGGCCGGGGCCGCCCCCTCCTCAGCGGAGGGGGAGGCGGCCTTCGGCTCGGCGTCTTCGGAGGTGGCGCCGGAAGGGACGTCGGGCTGCTGCTCGTCGAAGCCCGGGGTCTCCTCCGTCACGCGGCACCATCCTTCCGCTCGTCGTCGACGATCTCGGCGTCGACGACGTCGTCGTCGGCCTTGGCCTCACCGGCACCCGCGGCACCGGCCGAGTCGCCTCCGGCGGCCTGGGCGGCGTTCGCGTCGGCGTACATGGCCTGGCCGAGCTTCTGGGAGACGGCCGCGACCTTCTCCGTGGCGGTGCGGATCTCGGCGCTGTCCTCGCCCTTGAGCTTCTCCTTCAGCTCGGCGACGGCTTCCTCGACCTCGGTCTTGATCTCGCCCGGGACCTTGTCCTCGTTGTCCTTGAGGAACTTCTCGGTCTGGTAGACGAGCTGCTCGCCCTGGTTGCGGGACTCGGCGGCCTCGCGGCGCTTGTGGTCCTCCTCCGCGTACTGCTCGGCCTCCTGGCGCATGCGGTCGACCTCGTCCTTCGGCAGCGAGGAGCCGCCGGTGACGGTCATCTTCTGCTCCTTGCCCGTGCCCAGGTCCTTCGCGGTCACGTGCATGATGCCGTTGGCGTCGATGTCGAAGGACACCTCGATCTGCGGGACGCCGCGGGGCGCCGGCGGCAGACCGGTCAGCTCGAACATCCCGAGCTTCTTGTTGTACGCCGCGATCTCGCGCTCGCCCTGGTAGACCTGGATCTGCACGGACGGCTGGTTGTCCTCGGCGGTGGTGAAGATCTCGGACCGCTTGGTCGGGATCGTCGTGTTCCGCTCGATGAGCTTGGTCATGATGCCGCCCTTGGTCTCGATGCCGAGGGACAGCGGGGTGACGTCGAGGAGCAGGACGTCCTTGACCTCGCCCTTGAGGACACCGGCCTGCAGGGCGGCGCCGATGGCGACGACCTCGTCCGGGTTGACGCCCTTGTTGGCGTCCTTGCCGCCGGTCAGCTCCTTGACGAGCTCCGCGACGGCGGGCATACGGGTCGAGCCGCCGACCAGGACGACGTGGTCGATCTCGCTGATGGAGATGCCGGCGTCCTTGATGACGTTGTGGAACGGCGTCTTGCAGCGCTCCAGGAGGTCCGCGGTCAGCTGCTGGAACTGGGCGCGGGTGAGCTTCTCGTCGAGGTGCAGGGGACCCTCGGCGGAGGCGGTGATGTAGGGCAGGTTGATCGAGGTCTCGGTGGACGAGGACAGCTCGATCTTCGCCTTCTCGGCGGCCTCGCGCAGACGCTGCAGGGCCATCTTGTCCTTGCCCAGGTCCACGCCGTGGCCGGACTGGAACTGCTGGACCAGGTAGTCGACGACGCGCTGGTCCCAGTCGTCACCACCGAGGTGGTTGTCACCGTTGGTGGCCTTCACCTCGACGACGCCGTCGCCGATCTCCAGCAGCGAGACGTCGAACGTGCCGCCACCGAGGTCGAAGACCAGGATGGTCTGGTCGTCCTTGTCGAGGCCGTACGCCAGGGCGGCCGCGGTGGGCTCGTTGACGATGCGCAGCACGTTCAGGCCGGCGATCTCGCCGGCCTCCTTCGTGGCCTGGCGCTCGGAGTCGTTGAAGTACGCCGGGACGGTGATGACCGCGTCGGTCACCTTCTCGCCCAGGTAGGACTCGGCGTCCCGCTTGAGCTTCTGGAGCACGAAGGCGCTGATCTGCTGCGGGTTGAAGGGCTTCCCGTCGAGCTCGATCTTCCAGTCGGTGCCCATGTGCCGCTTGACCGAGCGAATGGTCCGGTCCACGTTGGTGACCGCCTGACGCTTGGCCACCTCTCCGACGAGCACCTCACCGTTCTTGGCGAAGGCGACGACGGACGGCGTGGTCCTGGCGCCCTCGGCGTTGGTGATGACGGTGGGCTCGCCGCCCTCCAGAACGCTGACGACGGAGTTAGTCGTGCCCAGGTCGATGCCGACCGCACGTGCCATGGTTGATTCCTCCAGCTGACTTGAGTGGAACGGACTCAAGTGTGCACGACGGCTCTCCACCGGTCAACAGAGCTGAGTCAGCCAGGCTCAACTCTTATCCGTTCCTTACACGCAAGGGCGCTCCGACCTGCGGCGATACGCTGCGTCGAGGGCCGTACACAGGAACACGGGAGAGGGCGAACACGACGACGAGGGCTCCCCCCGCCACCCACCACAGGGCGTCGGTCCCGATCCGGCCGGCATGCGCGAGTACCCCGACGAGCATCCCCGACAACGCCCCGGTTCCGAGCAGCAGACTCGCCCCCGGCGCGGTCAGCCCGAGCCGCCGCAGCCGGTGCGCGAGATGGTCGGGCCCGCTGCGCAGCACACTCCGCCCGGCCAGCCGCCGCATCCCCAGCACGAGTACGACATCGGCACCCACCACGGCGGTCAGCGCGAACACGACCCCGGCGCTCTCCCCGACTCCGAACCCGGCCCGGGCGTACACGGCTCCCACGGCGATCACGAACCCGGCGGACATGGACCCGCAACTGCCCAGCGCCACGCGCGCGGGATGCCAGTTGTGCAGCAGGAACCCGGTCAGCGCGGCGGCCAGCACGCTCATCAGCCCCGCGATGCCGTCCATCACCTCGACGGCCGCGCAGGCCGCCACCCCGAAGGCGGAGACGACGCCGACCGCACCGGCCAGCCCGTCGGCGTGATCGAGCCCGCGGAAACCGAGCACCATCCCCACGACCCACGCGACGGCCAGCAGCCCGGTCCCCACCCCCGTCTCCCCGTAGGGCACGACACACGCGGCCGCCACGCCCGTACCGGCGGCCAGCACCCGCCGCCGCAACCGCCACACGTCGTCGACGAGCCCGAGCAGGGCGACGGCACCCGCGGCGACGAGTACCGCCCGCGTCCCGTCGGCGGGCGGCGACACCTCGAGCCACTCCCCGGCCACCACGACGAGCCCCGTGACGAGCACGACGGCCAGGCCCCCGGACAACGGCACGTCCCGCTGCCGCCGCCGCTCGATCAGCCGCAGCCGCAGGGCGGGGGCCCGCAGGGCGGCCGCGAGCAGGGCGGTGAGGAGGAGGGCGGTGGCGGCGGCACTGATCCCGTAGAGCACGGATATAAGGTAGGCGGGATTATGACAATTCGGTATGAATAACACGGCGGGATCGGCACCTGATCCCCACCGGATCCGGTCAGTTTCTGAGGCAACCCTGAGCGATTCAGATCACTGCCCACCCGGCTACAGTGCGGCGGAGGATGAGGGTAGTCTCAGACGGACTGCATAAGTTACCGCTTAGTAATTTCGGGGAACCTGGAGAACGACAGGTCACCTCGACGAAACCCCTCGCAGGCCCGAGGAGCCCCCATGCAACTCGCCGCGATCATCGTGTCGCTGGTACTGACCGTGATCGGCGTCGCGCTGCTCGCACGCGCGATCGGCCAGTTCGTCCGGTATTTCAAGCTGGGCCAGCCGGTCCCGGCCGGTACCCGGACCGACAACCCCTACCAGCGCAGCGTGACCCTGGTGAAGGAGTTCCTCGGGCACACGCGCATGAACCGGTGGGGCATCGTCGGTGTCGCGCACTGGTTCGTGGCGATCGGCTTCCTGACGCTGCCGCCGACGATCATCACCGCGTACGGCCAGCTGTTCCAGGCCGACTGGACGCTGCCGGTGCTCGGCGGCTTCCTCCCCTACGAGCTCTACATCGAGTTCATCGCCGCGATGACGACCCTGGGCATCGCGACCCTGATGGTCATCCGGCTGCTGAACCTGCCGTCGCGGCCGGGCCGCAAGTCCCGCTTCGCCGGCTCGAAGATGAGCCAGGCGTACTTCGTCGAGTACGTCATCCTCACGATCGGCCTGGCCATCTACGTCCTGCGGGGCCTGGAAGGCGCGCTCCACCACGTGGACGGCTACGAAGCCGCGTACTTCGCCTCGTACCCGCTGGTCCTGGCCTTCAAGGGCTTGAGCGTGGCGGCGCTGCAGAACCTCGTCTACTTCTTCGCGATGATCAAGCTGGGCACGACCATGATCTGGATGATCACGGTCAGCCTGAACACCAACATGGGTGTGGCCTGGCACCGCTTCCTGGCGTTCCCGAACATCTGGTTCAAGCGCGAGGCGTCGGGCGGAACGGCTCTCGGGGCGCTGCAGCCCATGACGTCGGGCGGCAAGCCGATCGACTTCACCGACCCGGGCGACGACGACGTCTTCGGCGTCTCCCAGGTCGAGCAGTACTCCTGGAAGGGCCTGCTGGACTTCTCCACGTGCACCGAGTGCGGCCGCTGCCAGTCGCAGTGCCCCGCCTGGAACACGGGCAAGCCCCTCTCCCCCAAGCTGCTGATCATGTCGCTGCGGGACCACGCGCACGCCAAGGCGCCGTACCTGCTCGCCGGCGGCGGCAAGACGATGGAGGGCGAGGAGAAGGCGTCGGCCGAGGCCCTCAAGGACGTCCCCGCGGCCGCGCTGGCGGAGGCCGAGCGCCCGCTGGTCGGCACGCTGGAGGAGAACGGCGTCATCGACCCGGACGTCCTGTGGTCCTGCACCACCTGCGGCGCCTGCGTCGAGCAGTGCCCGGTGGACATCGAGCACGTCGACCACATCGTCGACATGCGCCGCTACCAGGTGATGATCGAGTCGTCGTTCCCGTCCGAGGCGGGCACGATGCTCAAGAACCTGGAGAAGAAGGGCAACCCCTGGGGCCTGGCGAAGAAGCAGCGCCTGGAGTGGCTCAAGGAGGTCGACTTCGAGGTCCCGGTCGTCGGCAAGGACATCGAGGACCTGTCCGAGGTCGAGTACCTGTACTGGGTCGGCTGCGCCGGCGCCCTGGAGGACCGGGCCAAGAAGACCACCAAGGCCTTCGCGGAGCTCCTCCACATCGCCGGCGTCAAGTTCGCCATCATGGGCGGCGACGAGAAGTGCACCGGTGACTCCGCCCGCCGCCTCGGCAACGAGCCCCTGTTCCAGGAGCTCGGCATGGAGAACGTCATGGCGCTGAACATGGCGTTCGGCGAGGAGATGGACGACGAGGGCAAGGTGACGCCCGAGTCGGCGAAGCCCAAGTCGGCCAAGAAGATCGTCGCCACCTGCCCGCACTGCCTCAACACCATCGGCAACGAGTACCCGCAGCTCGGCGGCGACTACGAGGTCATCCACCACACGCAGCTGCTCCAGCACCTCGTCGACGAGGGCAAGCTGATCCCGGTCACGCCGGTCGAGGGCATCATCACGTACCACGACCCGTGCTACCTGGGCCGCCACAACAAGATCTACACGCCCCCGCGCGAGATCATCGCCAGCGTCCCCGGCATCCGCAACGAGGAGATGCACCGCCACAAGGAACGCGGCTTCTGCTGCGGCGCCGGTGGTGCGCGGATGTGGATGGAGGAGCGGATCGGCAAGCGCATCAACAACGAGCGCGTCGACGAGGCCCTCTCCGTCAACCCGGACATCGTCTCCACGGCCTGTCCGTTCTGCCTGGTCATGCTCACGGACTCCGTCAACGGCAAGAAGAACGACGGCAAGGCGAAGGAGTCCATCCAGGTGGTGGACGTCGCTCAGCTGCTGCTGGACTCGGTGAAGACGCCGGTCCCGGCGGAGGACGACGACAGCGACGACGGCGAGCCGCCGGCCGGTACGGCGGACTCGGAGAACGCGCCGGAGCCGGAACCGGTGAAGTAGGCGGTTCCCGCCGGCTGTTCTGACTGACGCCCCCTGCCCGAGCTGTCGGGCAGGGGGCGTCGGCGTGACCGCACCGGAGTGACACCGCCCGGCCGGGCGGTGGATCTGCCTGCTCCGGCAAGCCCCGTCGAGTCACGGCTCTTCGAGACGCACGGCTTTACCGAGCTCGTGAACGGCGGTCCAGTAGTGATCGAGAGCGACATGGAACGCGGAGGCATCCGTGGCGCCCTCTGCTATGTCGCCCAGCGTCATGTAAACCGTTCTGGACGCGGCGAAGACGTGATCACACGCGTCTATGGCCTCGCTGCTGCGGGCGTGCACGGTAGCGACCTGACAGGTGTGGCGGAAGGACCCGAAGGCATCACGCAGGCGTGCTCGGTGCTCTTCGAGGCGTGCCCGGCGCTGCTCCTGATCTTCGGTTCTCAGAATTTCCGGAGTCTGGCGGTACTCGACACCCATGAGGTGAGCCTGTTCGAGGAAGGCGAGGTAAGACGCCCGGCTTGTCTCTCTTCGACGCGTCTCCTCCTGAGCTGCTGCCGAGATCTCCGCCTGTAATCGTGCGGCTCGCGTATGTCCGCGACTCGTGACCCAGCTCGCGAGTACTGCTGTGGCGCCTGTCAGCCCTGCGATCCATAGTCCGCTGTCCCCCACGTCAGTGAGTGTGAGGCTTGGCGGCCCGCCGGAACAGCCCCCATGCCCGGTCAAAGCCCGGCGGGCCGGCGCAGTGAGCGCCGGCCCGCCGTCCATGTCAGCGGCCCACCCTCACGGTCTCCGACGTCGCGCCGCGGAACGACTCCGTCTTGTCGAACTGCGCACGGTAGTAGCCACGCCGCGCGCCGGCGATGTCCGCCGAGAAGGCGTGGCCCTCACCGGACCAGCCGGCCTGCGTCGTCAGCAGGTCCGTCCACCGCTTGCCGTCCCGCGAGTGCTGGATGTGCACCGGGATGTCTGCGGGCGTCCAGCCGTCGGGGAAGTCCATCGCGCCCTCGACGCGCACGCCACCGTCCTGTGTGCGGGCGGCCGAGAACGAGGTGAACACCGAGGCGCGCAGGACGGTGATCTCGGCGCTGTTCGCGGAGGCGGGGGCGATGAACGGGTCGTCGCTGTGCGAGGCCACGCGGAAGGTGCCGGTCTCCCCCGGGGTGTGGGTGAAGGTGGCGGACTTGCCGTCCGCTCCGGTGGTGAAGTAGCCGACGCTCGCCCAGTGCGTGCCGGAGGAGGCCTCGTAGAGGACGCCACCGCTCTGGCCCTCGAAGGGGACCCAGCCCCGCGCGGTCTCGCGCTCCAGCGTCGCCGTGACGGTGACCTGCTCCCCGTAGTCGATCGTCCGGGTTTCCGCCGGGGTCTCGAAGGTCCAGCGGGTGGCCACCTGACGGATGCCGATCGGGGTCGAGGCGGACTCGCCGTACACGACGTACGGGTTGGCGTTGTCGTGACGGTAGACGGCCTGGACCGGCACCGCGTCGTTCACGGTGACCGTGCCGGAGAAGCGGCCCTGCGCGTCGGTGTGGACGGTGTTCTCCGTCCAGTTGTCCACGTCGAGGTCCACCCGGTGGTCCGCCAGGGGCTTCAGCTCTCGGGTCGCCGGCCAGCGTCCTTTCAGGGTGCCGTCGACGCGTACCTGGCGGTGGTCGGTGTCGATCTCCGTGCGGTCGGGGCGTACGTCCTCGAACACCGCCGCGACGAAGTAGGCGAGAGTGCCCGCGGAGTTGTCGACGCTGCGGTCGCCGTCGGCGTCCGTGGCCTCGATGCGGACGACGTAAGTGCCCAGGTCGGGAAGGTCGAGGGGCTTCTTCGTTCGCCATACGCCGTTGTCCGCGGTGCCAGAGACGAGGCCGAAGGCGTCGGTCTCCACGACGGCGACTTCCTGCTGCGTGGCCGCGGAGACGAGATGCGCCCTGATGCCCGTGACGGCGCTGTCGGAGCTGATGCCGACCTCCAGGGTGCCGAGATCGCCCGAGGCGCTGTGCGCGTACCGCACATCAGGAGCCTGCGCCTCCGCGGCGTTCGCCGCCGGAGAGCCGGTCACCAGGAGTGCCACGACACCGATGGCGGCCGAAGCCGCCCGAGTTCTGAACAAGGTCCCCCCCACAGGGATGTGCCGAAGCCGCGTGCGCGGCCGAACACCCTTTCTATCGCACGGGGTTGACGATGGGCGCCCGAGTTTCACCACAGCGGTGCCCTCGTGGCCCCGGCTCTCGGGAACTCGGAGCACGCGCCACCACCTGGGCGAACCACGGGTAACCGGGGGGTCGTGCGCAGTGGTGGTACTGGGGGCGCACACAGGGGCGCGCGATATTCGCGAATGCACCGAGCGGACGCGTTCAGCAGGGCCACCCTCGCTGCGGAATGTGAAGATCGAAAATTCTCACAGATGCCCGGAACTGTCAGTTGACCTGGCATCAATCACCAACCAGCGGCAGCTCCATCGCAGTTCACATATCGAATCAGTAAAGAGGGTTCCATTCAGCGAATCATTGTTGAACCATGAAGGTCCACAAATGAGGGGGGTTTGTGAAGATCACCGGTTGCGCTTTGCGCACCGTCGGGCAAGGGGGCCCGGCAGTCCGGTGACGCGGTGATGGTGCCGTTCCCATGCCGCTTCTCACGCAGTACCACGCCACGGCCGCCTGCTTCAGGAACAGGCGGCCGTACTTCAGGGGTGAGGAATCCACCATGCACATATGTGTGCTGGGGCAGGGCTATGTCGGCCTGCCCCTGGCCGTGAGGGCCGCCGAGGTCGGCCACACCGTCACCGGCTACGAGCCCGACCGGGCGCGCTGCGAGGCACTGGCCGCCGGGTCGTCCTACGTCGAGGACATCGGTGACGACCGGCTCCGGGCAGTGCTCGGTTCGGACTCGTACTACGCGAGCTCCGACCCGCAGGACCTCAAGGGGTTCGATGTCGCCGTCATCACCGTGCCCACGCCGCTCACCGACCGCGCGCCGGACCTGAGTTGCGTACGGGACGCCGGTCGCGTGCTCGCCGAGTGGATCGAGCCGGGCGCCACCGTCGTGCTCGAGTCGACGACCCACCCCGGCACCACCCGTGACGTGCTCGTCCCGCTGCTGGAGGAGGGTTCCGGCCTCGTCGCCGGGCGGGACTTCCACGTCGGGTTCAGCCCCGAGCGCATCGATCCCGGCAACGCCGACTGGCGCCTGGAGAACACGCCGAAGATCGTCGCCGGTCTGACCGACGACTGCCTGTGGCGGGTGAAGGACTTCTACGACACCGTCACCGACGTCACCGTGCCCGCCTCGGGGCTCGAAGAGGCCGAGCTGGCCAAGGTGTTCGAGAACACCTACCGGCACGTCAACATCGCGCTGGTCAACGAGCTGTCGCGGATGGCCCACACGCTCGGCGTGGACGTCTGGCACACACTTGAGCTGGCCGCGACCAAGCCCTTCGGGTTCACCAGGTTCCTGCCCGGGCCCGGGGTCGGCGGGCACTGCCTGCCCATCGACCCGGTCTACCTCAGCCACCACGTCAAGGCGCGGCACGGCCAGACCTTCCGGCTCATCGAGCTGGCCCAGGACATCAACGAGAGCCAGCCGGACTACGTCGTACGCCGCTTGCAGGACGCCCTCAGCCGGCGGTTCCGGCGGAGCGTGCACGGGGCGCGCATCCTCGCCCTCGGCGCCGCCTACAAGCCGGGCACTTCGGACGCCCGCCAGTCACCGGCGGTCGAAGTCACCGACCGGCTGCGGCAGATGGGCGCGGACGTCACCGTCGTGGACCCCTACCTGCCGGTGGCGGACGGCGGTTGCCGGGAGATCCCCTTCGGACCGGCGACGACGACAGCGACCGTCGGCGACTTCGACGCCGTCGTCCTGCTCACCCCGCACGGCGAGTTCGACCTCGTCCGGCTCGCGACCGAGGCCGCCTACGTCCTCGACACGCGCGGCGTCATGGCCGCCGCACCTCATATCGAACGGCTCTAGAGAGCCACAAAAGGAAAGCAGGGAGAACATGTACGGACAGAACGGTGTGGGCGCGGCGATCGGGACCGCGACGGGCGGAGCCGCCCTGGCGGCGACCGGCGGAACCGCGCTCGGGTGGATCGTGCTGGCAGCGATGCTCCTCGTGATCGGCGGTGTCGCGGCGTTCCGCCTGGCGACCCGCGGCAGGCGAGTGACCGCTTGAGCGCGTTCCAGGGCCGTGCGCCGCGGGTGAGGCTCACCGTGGTGACCGCTGTGGTGGTGGCGGCTCTGGCCGTTGCCACCGTGGTGGTGCACGCGCAGTCGAAGAGCCCGATCCTGACGTTCTACTGGTGGCTGGGCATGGCGGTGATCGTGCTCTGCCTGGTGTCGTTCCTGAAGGGCCGGTCCTTCACCCACCTCCCGGTCGCCCCGGGCCGGACCGTGGCGATCGTCCCGGCCTTCGAGGAGCCCACGGAGAATCTGCACCGCACGGTGCGGTCGCTGCTGGCGCAGACACACCCCGTCGACGAGATACACGTCATCGACGACGGCTCGCGGCAGCATCCCGTCGAACCCTTCGACCACCCCCGGGTCTTCTGGCACCGCCAGGAGAACAAGGGCAAGCGCGGGGCCCAGGTCACCGTGCTGCGGCACCTCCAGGAGCAGAACAAGCACTTCGAGTACGTGCTCACCATCGACTCCGACGGCGAGCCCTTCCCCGACGCGCTGGAGCAGCAGCTGAGGGCCATGAGCAACCCGCGGATCCAGGCGACCACCGGCATGATCTACATCCGCAACTTCGAGGAGACCTGGGTCTCCCGGGCCGCGGACATCGACATCGGCACGTCGTGCGTGATGATGCGCTCCTCGCGCTCCATGCTCGGCGCCCTGGAGACCACCTCGGGCGCCCTGGCCCTCTACCGTGCCGAGCTCCTCTACGACCACCTCGACGCCTACGAGGTGGAGTGCGGCACGGGCGACGACCGCTGGCTGGCGCTCAGGGCGCTCATGCGCGGCGAGGTCGTGGCCGTCAACGAGGCCGGGGTCGTCACCGACATGCCGACGACTCTGAGGAAGACCTACCGGCAACGGCTGCGGTGGGCCCGCTCGTGGTGGTGGATGCTTCCGTTCGTGTACGCGCGGCTGTCGCTGAAGCAGCTCATATCGCCGACGTTCGGGCTGCTCCAGCTCGTCATCACTCCGGTGATGCTGGCCTGGATCGTCGTCATGACGCTCCTGACCCTGGGCGGGCGGTACCACAACCCCGGCATCGCCCTGGTGTATCTCGCCGTGTACCTGGTGGTGCGCTTCGGTCAGTCCGGGCTGTACGTCCTGATGCGCCCGGACATGACCGCCCGCCAGCGCTGGCACTCCTGGCTCGTCGGCACCCCGGCGGCCGTGTTCATGAACATCGTGCTGCTGTGCCCGACGCGGTACTGGGCCCTGTTCAAGCTGCGCGACAACGCGTGGCAGTCACGGGGGCTGACGGCGAAGACGGTATTGCCCGGGGCGGGTCGTCACCGCGCCGGTTCGAAGGACCTGCAGAAGGCCTGAGGATCACTCGTTCGGGTGTGCCTCGCCGGCGGGCGATGAGTTCCGGGGACGGACGCGGTCTGCCTCTCCAGCGAGGCCATCCCAGGTCCCCTCTCCCAGGAGCCCCCATGACCACCGTCGTGATGCACAACGTCGTCTCCGTCGACGGCTTCATCGCCGACGCGGACGACGGCGTCGGTCCCCTCTTCGACTGGTACGGCAACGGCGAAGTCGAGATCAACGAGTACGCCAAGGTGTCCAAGGCCTCCGCCGACCACGTGCGGCCGGCCATGGCGAGGATCGGCACGCTGGTCGTCGGGCGGCACGTGTTCGACATGACCAACGGGTGGGACGGTGTCCCGCCGGCCGGTGAGCACCTGGTCGTCGTGTCGCACCGGCCCCGTCCCGCGGGGTGGCACCCCGACGCCCCGTTCCATTTCGTCGACGGCGTGGCGGAGGCCGTCGCCAGGGCCAGGGAGCTGACCGGCGAGGACCGTGACGTCGGTGTGGCGGCGGGCGACGTCGGCGGGCAGGCCCTCGCTCTCGGCCTGGTCGACGAGGTCGCGATGGACGTCGTACCCGTGGTCTTCGGCTCGGGCAAGCGGTACTTCGGCTCGGTCGACGCCCAGCACCTGCTCGAGGATCCGCACATCGTGATCCAGGGCGACCGGGTGCTGCATCTGCGCTACCGGGTCCGCAAGCAGCCGTGACGAACCGGAAGGAGAGGCCGGACGCCATGGACGCGCAGGCCGCCGCGGGCAAGGTGCTCTGGCACTTCACGATGTCCCTCGACGGATTCGTCGCGGGCCCGAACCACACCATGGACTGGATGACGGGGACGGCCTTCCGGCCGGGCCTCGTCGAGGAGTACGCCGGGACGACCGGCGCGGTGCTGGGCGGCCGGGCCGGCTGGGACGCCCACCCCGACCCCTCCGGGATCTACGGCGGTGCCTGGCAGGGTCCCCTCTTCGTGCTCACCCACCACCCGGAGGACGCGCGGCCCACCCCGGGCGTGACCTTCCTGAGCTGCGACGTCGCCGAGGCGGTCCGGATCGCGCTGAAGGCGGCCGACGGGAAGAACGTCGAGGTCTTCTCCCCGGCCATCGGCCGGCAGCTCCTGGAGCGCGGGCTGATCGACGAGATCGACCTGCACATCGCGCCCGTCCTGCTCGGCGACGGTATCCGGCTGTTCGACAACCCCGGGGGTGTGCCCGTCCGGCTGGAGCTGCTCACCGGGGAGGACCGTACGGCCGCGGTGGACGTGCGGTACCGGCCGGCGACCGCGGGGCGATCACCGCGCACCCCGAGCCCGAGCCCCAGCCCCAGCCCCAGCCCCAGCCCCGGAAATTAACCGAACTCACGTACAACCCTTACGTCCCGCTGCGGGTCTCTTGATCGCCGACCGCCCGTCAACGCCCGGACAACTCCCGGCGAACACGGACAGTCCGGCCCTCCATCGACTGTGGATGTCCGCCAGGCATCCCCCGCATGCAGCAGGAGACCCCGCATGCAGCAGCACGAGCGCCCCTCCGGGCGCCGTCCCGCACCCGCTCACCCGTCCCGGCGCCCCCGCGTGCGGCTCGCCCTGGCGACCGCCGCCGCGGCCGCGCTGACCGGCACGCTGCTCTCGGCCACGGCCGGCACGGCGACGGCCGCGGACGGCACGCGCGCCCCGCGGGCCGACTTCAACGGCGACGGCATCGGCGACGTGGCGTTCTCCGCCTCCGGGAACTTCGGCGCGAACTTCGCCGGCTGAGCGCCCGTACCGACCGAACCATCACCGCACCCCCTTTCGGGGCCAGGCCTTCCGGTCCGGCCCGTTCCCACCCGGAGCCCCACCTTGCGCAAGCGCACCCTTCTGCTGGCCGCCACACTCACCACCGGCCTGCTCACCACCACCCCGGCGACCGCCGCCCCCTCCGGTCTCGCCGGGGACTTCAACGGCGACGGATACCGCGACACAGCGGCCGGCGCCCCGTGCGCCGACGTCGGCTCGGCCTCCTGCGCCGGTGCCGTCGTCGTGCTGTACGGCTCGGCGTCCGGTGTCTCGGCCGCCCGCAGGGCCGTCATCACCCAGAACTCCGCGGGCGTGCCCGGCACCGCCGAGTCCGGCGATCTGTTCGGCTCCGCCCTGGCCACCGGCGACCTGGACCGGGACGGCTACTCCGACCTCGTCGTCGGCGCGAGCAACGAGAGCATCGGCGACCGGGACGGCGTCGGCTCCGGCACCGTCCTGTGGGGCAGCAAGTCGGGCCTGACCAGTGGCAAGGGCCTGCCGCAGCCGTCGACGCTCTCCGAGTACGGCAACTTCTCCCGGGGCATCGCCACCGGCGACTTCGACGGAGACGGCGACACCGACGTCACGCTCACCGGCCAGAGCCACACCCGCATCTACAACGGCCCCTTCACCCGCACCGCCGGTCCGCTGAACAACCTCCGCGTCGGTGAGGTCGGTACCACGTTCGAGGTGATCGCGGGCGACCTCAGCGGCGACGGCGCGGCCGAGCGCGTCTACCCCTTCAACGTGGACGGCGACACCGGCGGCCAGATCAACTACTTCCGCTGGACCGGAACGACGCACAAGATGGCCGAGCTGCCGAACGCCGACGGCTACCCCGGTTCCATCGGCGACATCAACCGCGACGGCTACGGCGACCTCGTCCTCGGCGACGCGTCGGACCCGTACGACCTCAAGCCCGGCGGTCACGAGGGCGGCCAGATCACCGTCTGGTACGGCGGCCCGAACGGCCCCGACCCGGCGCAGCAGCCGACCGTCGTCCACCAGGACACCGCGGGCGTGCCCGGCGCGGGCGAGGCCGAGGACGGCTTCGGCAGCGCGGTGAGCACCGGCGACATCAACGGCGACGGGTACGCCGACGTCGTGGTCTCGGCCCCGGGAGAGGACGTCGGCTCGGCGGCGGACGCTGGCTCGGTGACCGTGCTGTTCGGCTCCGCCTCCGGCCTGAGGACCAGCAGCGGCGTGACGTCGTACACGCAGAACACCGCCGGGGTGCCCGGTTCCGCCGAGTCCTCGGACCGCTTCGGCTCCGCGGTCGACCTGACCGACGTGACCAAGGACGGCAAGGCGGACCTGGTCGTCGGCGTGTACGGCGAGAACTCCACGGGCGGCCTGTGGACCCTGCGCGGCTCCGCCTCCGGCCTGACCACGAGCGGCGCGCAGGGCATCACCGCCACCGCCGTCTCCCTCAGGGGCAGCGTCAACCTCGGCTCGGTCGTGGCCCAGTGACGCCCCGCCGACTCTCCCGTGAGGCACGTACACGCATGCGCCCCCGTGTCACCGCCGCCGTCCTCGCGGCGGCTCTGACCCCGCTCGCCCTCACTCTCTGCGCCCCCGCCGCGCACGCCGCGACGGCCGCCGCCCCCTACGACTTCAACGGCGACGGCCGCACCGACCTCGCGATCGGCGCGCCGGGCGCCACCGTCTCCGGGCAGGCGAAGGCCGGTGCCGTGTCGGTGGTCTACGGCAGCACCAGCGGGCCGAAGAGCTCCACGCGCACACTCCTGACGCAGAACACCGCCGGAATGCCCGGTGCCGCCGAGACCGACGACGCCTTCGGCTCCGCCCTCGCCTCCGCCGACCTCAACACCGACGGCTACGCCGACCTGCTGATCGGCACGCCCGGCGAGGACGGCACCGACAGCAACGACGGCACGGTCACCATCGTCTGGGGCTCCGCGTCCGGCCTGTCCGGCGCCCGTTCGCTGTTCAGCTTCTTCACCACCGACTACGACCGGTACGGCCGGGCCCTGGCAGCGGGCGACTTCGACGGCGACGGGAACGTGGACGTCGCGGTCGGCTCCACCGGCCCGGTCACCCTCTCCCTCGTGAACGGCCCGATCACCAAAACCAGTGCGGCCAACGGCGGTTCGGGCTCGCGCAACGACTGGTGGTCGTCCTCGAACGGCATCACCCACCTCTCCTCCGGCGACGTCACCGGCGACGGCCGCCCCCGCCTGGTCCTGCACGGCCGTGCCGCGCACAACGGCGCCGCCACCACCTCCCTCGCCGACCTGCGGATCGGCAACTACGTCGACTGGCTGCAGACGCTGCCCGCCGGGTTCGTCTCCGCCGTGGGCGACATCGACGGCGACGGCCACGACGACATCGCCGTAGGAAACGACCGGGAGGCGTCCGCCGATCCCGAGGGCGCCCTCGGCGGCAAGGTCACCGTCGTCTACGGCGGACCCGACGGCCGCGACAGCAGCCGCGCCCCGCTCGTCCTCACCCAGGACACCGCCGGTGTGCCCGGCGCCTCCGAGAAGGGCGACCGCTTCGGCAGCGGCGTCTCCCTCGGCGACATCAACGGCGACGGACACGCCGACCTGGCGATCGGCACCGCGGGTGAGAACGGCTCCGCCGGTGCCGTCACCGTGCTGTACGGCTCGGCGTCCGGCCTGACCACCAAGGGCGCCACGTCGTACACCCAGAACACCGCAGGGGTGCCCGGCGCCTCGGAGCAGGGCGACCGCTTCGGTGAGCGCGTCACGCTCACCGACCACACCGGCGACCACCGCGCCGACCTGTCCGTCTCCGCGCCGGGCGAGAACGCCGGTGACGGCGCGATCTGGTCCCTGCGCGCCACGGCGACCGGCCCGACGGCCACCGGTTCCGTCAGCTTCGGCCCGGGCACGACCGGCGTCCCGACAGCCGGCACACCGGGCTACGGCACCGCCCTCAACTCCTGATCACCGACAACGGGGACGACTCACAGATGCGCAAGCGCACTCTCCTCCTGGCCACGGCCCTCACCACCGGCCTGCTCACGGCCCTGCCCCAGGCGGCCACCGCCGCACCCGCCACCGGCCCGACCGCCGACTTCAACGGCGACGGCTACGGCGACATCGCCTTCGCCGCCCCGTACGCCAAGGTCGACGGCCAGGGCATGGCCGGCTACGTCGCCGTGGTGTACGGCGGCGCCACCGGCCTTGATCCGGCCAAGCACACCGTGATCAGCCAGAACACCGCCGGTGTGCCCGGCGCCGCCGAGGCCGAGGACGCCTTCGGCGAGGCACTCGCCCCGGCCGACCTCAACGGCGACGGCTACACCGACCTCGCGGTCGGCTCCCCCGGCGAGGACGTCGGCGACGATGTCGACGGCGGCTCCGTCACCGTCCTGTGGGGCTCGGCGACCGGCCTGAAGAACGGCACCACCGTGAAGGACCCGGCGGTCTCCGGGCACGACCACTGGGGCAACCTGCTGACCGCCGGCGACTTCGACGGCGACGGCAGGGCGGACCTGGCCGCGAGCGCCTACGCGGACCCGTACGTCATCCGCGGCGGCTTCACGACCGCCGGCAGCACCGGCGCCGTCCAGCGGATCGCCACACCCGAGACGTCGTACAGCGTCGACGCCCTCGCGGCGGGCGACACCAACAACGACGGCAGGTCCGACCTGGCCCTCACCTACCGCGTCCGCCTCAACGAGGACGAGACGGGCAGCTGGTCCAAGGGCGCCGCCTACCTCGGCACCGCCTCCGGCCTGGACACCGCGCTCCCCCGGCCGCTGAACGGCGGCACCTCCCTCGCCCTCGGTGACATCGACGGCGACGGCTACGACGAGATCGCCATCGGCAACGTCCTCTCGAAGGAGAACGACCACAGCGGTTCGCTCGGCGGCAAGGTCGTCGTGATCCGCGGTTCGGAGGGCGGCCCGGTCAACGGTGACGCGCCCATGGCCGAACTCACCCAGGACTCCGAGGGCGTCCCCGGCGCCGACGAGGCGGACGACGGCTTCGGCAGCGCGCTCTCCATCGCCGACACCAACGGTGACGGCCACGGCGATCTCGCCATCGGCGTCGTCTTCGAGGACGTCGGCACCACCGAGGACACCGGCGCCACCCTCCTGATGAACGGCTCCGCCTCCGGCGTCTCCCGCACCGGTGCCCGCACCTTCACCCAGGCGACCGCCGGCGTCCCGGGCTCGGCCGAGGCCATGGACTACTTCGGCACGGACGTCCTGCTGGCCGACGTCACCAAGGACGGCCACCCCGAGTTCATGATCACCGCGGGCTTCGAGGACGAGGGCATCGGCGCCATCACGGCCCTGCGCGGCTCCGCCACCGGCCCCGTGACCGACGGCGCCCGCTCCTTCGGCCCGGGCAGTCTCGGCCAGACCCGCTCCTACGGCGCGTTCGGCGCCGGCCTCATCGGCTGACGAACAAGGAGACCTCATGCGCAGATCCACCACGACCGCCCTGGTCGCCGCCCTGCTGGCGACCGGCGTCACCCCCGTGCTCCTGACCGGCCCCGCCGCCGCGGCGGTGGCCAAGCACTACGACGACTTCAACGGGGACGGCCGCCGCGACCTCGCCTACGGCGGCTACAACGACGTCGACCGCGTGGGCGGCACGATCACCGTCGTGTACGGCACCGCCACGGGCCTCGACTCCGCCCACCCGAAGCGGATCCACCAGGACAGCGCCGGCGTCCCCGGGTCCGGGGAGGAGGACGACCAGTTCGGCGAGTCCCTCGCGAGCGCCGACCTCAACA
Source organism: Streptomyces flavovariabilis (assembly GCF_000725785.1). Classification (NCBI taxonomy): domain Bacteria; kingdom Bacillati; phylum Actinomycetota; class Actinomycetes; order Kitasatosporales; family Streptomycetaceae; genus Streptomyces; species Streptomyces flavovariabilis. The sequence goes on from NZ_JNXD01000025.1 coordinate 62,375, forward strand.
AGGACGGCTACGCGGATCTCGTCGTCGGCAACCCCACCGAGCACGTGGGCGGCGACGACTACCGCGGCACGGTCACCGTCCTGTGGGGCTCGAAGTCCGGCCTGTCCGGCGGCACCAACGTCACCCCCTCGAGCGGCGCGGGCGGCCACTTCGGCCGCGACCTGGCGACCGGCGACTTCACCGGCGACGGCTCCCCCGACCTGGCGGTGATCGGCGGTGAGGAGGCGTGGCTGTACCGCGGCCCCTTCACCAAGTCGGGCACGACCGGCAAGGTCAGCAAGATCGACAAGGGGTCCGCGGGCTGGTACTCCTCCGCCCTCGCGGCCGGAAAGGTCGACGGGGACGGCAAGACCGACCTGGTGGTCATCGGCACCGAGATCACCGGCAGCGACATCCGCGAGCGCGCCTGGTTCCTCAAGGGCACGTCCTCCGGCCTCGCCTCGGGCGCCTCCAAGACCCTCAGCGACCAGCAGCAGGGCCTCTACCCGAGCCCCGTCATCGGCGACTTCGACAAGAACGGCTACGGCGACATCGCCCTCGGCCTGCCCGACAAGGACAACGGCAAGGGCGCGGTCACGATCTGGCGCGGCACGTCGTCGGGCCCCGGCACGTCGGTCACCTTCACCCAGGCCACCTCCGGCGTGTCCGGCAGCCCCGAGGCCGACGACAACCTCGGCTACGCGATCTCGGCCGCCGACACCAACGGCGACGGCTACGCGGACCTCGCGGTCGGCGTCCCGCACGAGGACGTCGAAGGCAAGGAGGACCAGGGCGGCGTCCATGTCTTCCGCGGCGGCTCCGGCGGCCTCAGCGGCGCGCGGTCCTCGTGGATCGCCCAGACGGTCCTCGGCCCGGCCGACTCCCACGCCTCCTTCGGCTACACCCTCCGCCTGCGCGACCTGACCGGCGACGGCCGGGCGGACCTGGCCGTCGGCGCGGCGGGCGGCGCGCTGCTCATGCCCGGCACGGGCACGGTCCCGACGAAGACCGGCGCGATCGTCCTGCCGGAGCTCGGCGGCGGCCTCCCCGACTGAGCCCGGGCCGCGGCCCGTACGGTCGAACCGGCCGGGCGCCCGTCCGGCCCGGCCGCCCGTACGGGTCGATCCGGCCCGGGGCGCGGCCCGTAAGGCCGAACCCCGACACCCCACGGACGCCCAAAGCCCCTGCCCCTTAAGGGATGTCACAGCTCGGCCGCAAAGCCGGGCCCGGAAGCCCGGGCCCGGCACGCCACCGCCGGGGACCAGGTACGTTCGAAGACGTGGCTGGATTCAGGATCGGACGCGGCCGGAACAACGGCGCTCCTCAGACGCGACCGCACAACCCTCCGTACGGGCAGCAGACGCCGCAGGGACCGTCGTACGGCTCCCCGCCGGCGCCGCAGCCGTACCCGCAGCAGCAGCCGTACGGCAACGGCGGCGGCCCCGCATGGCCGCAGCCGAACGCCGGGCACGGCGGCGGCTACGGCGGCCAGGGCGAGCCGGAGTACTTCGGCGACGGCGCGTACCCGCCCGGCCCGCAGGGCCCGCCCGACCCGTACGCGGCGAACAACCCGGGCCACACCCAGGCCTTCTCGGTCGGTGAGGACCCGTACACCCAGGGCGACACCTACCGCGCCGGCTCTGCGGCCCCGGCGCCCGGCCCGGTCGGCCCGCGCCTGCACTGGAAGGCCCTGCTCCGGGGGATCGTCCTCGCCCCCAACCAGACGTTCCTCCAGATGCGGGACTACTCGATGTGGGGCCCCGCCCTCGTCGTCACGTTCCTCTACGGCCTGCTCGCCGTCTTCGGCTTCGACGGCGCCCGCAAGGATGCGATAAACGCCACACTGTCGAACGCGGTCCCGATCGTCCTGACGACGGCCGTCGCGATGGTGCTCAGCGCCTTCGTCCTGGGCGTGGTCACCCACACCCTGGCCCGCCAGCTGGGCGGTGACGGCGCCTGGCAGCCCACGGTCGGCCTGTCCATGCTGATCATGTCCCTCACGGACGCGCCCCGCCTGGTCTTCGCGATGTTCGCGGGCGGCGACGCGATGTTCGTCCAGCTGCTGGGCTGGGCCACCTGGATCGCGGGCGGCGTCCTGCTGACCCTCATGGTCGGCCGCTCCCACGACCTGCCGTGGCCCAAGGCCCTGGGCGCGTCGGCGATCCAGCTGATCGCACTGCTGTCGATCGTGAAGCTGGGCACGGTCTGAGGCCGTACGGTACGAGAAGAGGGGCTCCCCACGGGGAGCCCCTCTTCTCGTCCGCTCCTGACGGTCAGGCGTCGAGAACCTGCCCCGCCCGACGTACCACCGGCGGTTCAACACTCCACGGGAAGTTGATCCACTCGTCGGTACGCTTCCACACGTACTCGCACTTCACCAGCGACTGCGACTTCTCGTAGACGACGGCGCTGCGCACCTCGGCGACGGTGTCGAGGCAGAAGTCGCGCACCAGCTTGAGCGTCTTGCCGGTGTCGGCGACGTCGTCGGTGATCAGCACCTTCTTCTGCGAGAAGTCGATCACGTTGGGGACGGGGGCGAGCATGACGGGCATCTCGAGGGTGGTCCCCACACCGGTGTAGAACTCCACGTTCACCAGGTGGATGTTCTTGCAGTCCAAGGCATAGGCGAGCCCGCCGGCCACGAACACACCACCGCGGGCGATGCTGAGGACTATGTCGGGCTCGTACCCGTCGTCGGCGATGGCCTGCGCGAGCTCGCGCACGGCGACACCGAACTTCTCGTAGGTCAGGTTCTCCCGCACACCGCTCACGCTCGTGTCACTCATGTTCGTGTCACTCATGTTCGTGTCACTCATGGTCGGGTCGCTCACACCTGAGTCCGATGGAAGTTGAGGAAGGACCGGGAGGCGGTCGGCCCGCGCTGCCCCTGGTAGCGGGACCCGTACCGCTCGCTGCCGTACGGGAAGTCGGCGGGCGAGCTCAGCTTGAACATGCAGAGCTGCCCGATCTTCATGCCCGGCCAGAGCTTGATGGGCAGGGTGGCGAGGTTGGAGAGCTCGAGGGTCACGTGCCCGCTGAATCCGGGGTCGATGAACCCGGCGGTGGAGTGCGTCACCAGCCCCAGGCGCCCCAGCGAACTCTTGCCCTCCAGCCGGGAGGCGAGATCGTCGGGCAGGGAGATGACCTCGTACGTGCTGGCGAGGACGAACTCGCCGGGGTGCAGAATGAACGGCTCGTCCCCCTCCGGCTCCACGAGCCGGGTCAGATCGGCCTGCTCGATGGCGGGGTCGATGTGGGGGTACCGGTGGTTCTCGAACACCCGGAAGTAGCGGTCCAGCCGCACATCGATGCTCGACGGCTGCACCATCGCGTCGTCATACGGATCGATCCGCACCCGTCCGGCGTCGATCTCGGCCCGGATGTCCTTGTCTGAGAGAAGCACGCCCCGAGGATACGCAAGACGCGCGGAGCGACCACAACCGGACGTCTCCGCGCGCCTTATGCCTGTTGCCTTGTGCTTTTGTCCGTTACCGCTACCGCTACCGCTTCTGATAGCTGACGGGCACCACGCTCCGGAGCCGCGCACATCGCGGGCACCGAAGCAGCCGCCCGGGGCCGAGCCGCTCGGCCTGCTGCATCGGGAACGAAGCGGTGCTGAACACGTGCCCATCGGCACAGCGGACGACGGTGCGCTCCATCAAGTCCAAGAGTCCCTTCCCCAAGAGCCGCGTCTGGCTGCTGCTTGCCTGACGACAAAAGCCACAGTACGGGATCAAAGGGACGGCCATCCAGGCGGCACTCCGGTCCCGCCCGGGCCCTCTTACGCCCCACCACCGTACGCCCCAACTCCCTTCCCCCGCAGCCGCATCCCATCCCTGAAACGGCCTCAGGCCCCGCGGCATCAACACCGGGGGCCTGACATGAGGTAAAGTGGCGATCGCTCGGACACCGACTCGGTCGGCGTCTTACGCGGGTGTAGTTTAATGGTAGAACATCAGCTTCCCAAGCTGAGAGCGCGAGTTCGATTCTCGTCACCCGCTCCATAATGAAACCCCAGGTCAGCGCCCTGGGGTTTTTTGTTGTCTAGTCCAATTTGGGGGTGGCGTGCCCTCTGCGTGCCCTAAGTTGCAGAGGGGATAGCTGCCAGGTGGCCCCTCGGGCGCGGAGTCCGAGATGAAGCGCCACCTCGTCCCAAATGGCGAGACGCACTTTCGGTTGCCCGCATCACAACGCGTGCAAATCCTCACGTACTCGCATACGCAAAGGCGTAGTTGGGCGTGTTGCTCCCCCACCCGGCCCGGACATCGAACAAGGCCCCTACTCCGCCAACTGGGTGCCTTCCCGTCCCGTGGAAACTCGGCCAGTGCCACTGTCGGCACGTAAGTTCCGCCGTCGGCTGGCTCATACGTGCCTCGGTGCTGGGTGGCGGGGCCGGGAGGCCGCATACTCGGTGATCGTTGCAGTGCCGTTAGGGCGATGGCTGCCGCGACCGATTCGTGGTCAGACATGGAAGGGCATGGGGGGACATGAGTGGTGGCAACCGGCCGATAATGCCGGAGTCGGTGGAGAGTCCAGCTCTGCGGACACCGCCGACGGGCAAGGCGGCGCGGTGGCTGCTGCGGCACCAGGTGCAGCCGGTGGGGCCGGCGGCCGGTGAGAGCCATGCCGAGCAGCATGCCTGGTGGAAGGTGATGTGCCTGACCGGGGTCGACTACTTCTCCAGCCTGGCCTACGTGCCGGCGATCGCCGCTCTGGCCGCCGGGGCCGTCTCTCCTCTGGCGACGCTGCTCATCGTGGCGTTGACGCTGCTGGGGATGCTGCCGATGTACCGGAAGGTGGCCAAGGAGAGCCCACACGGCGCGGGATCGGTCGCCATGCTGGAGGATCTGCTGCCGTTCTGGTGGGGCAAGCTGTTCGTCCTGGTCCTGCTCGGGTTCGTGGCCACCTCGTGGATCATCACCATCACCTTGTCCACGGCGGACGCCTCCGTACACGTGGTGGAGAACCCCTTCTTCCCCTCCGTCCTCCACGGCCACGAAGTCGCCCTGACCGTGGGACTGCTGCTGGTCCTGGGGGGTGTTTTCCTGCTCGGGTTCAGTGAGGCGGTCAGTGTCGCCATCCCGCTGGTCGCCGTCTTCCTGGCGCTCAACGCGGTGGTCATCGGCGTCGGCCTGGTCCATGTGTTCACGACGGACGGCGCGCTGTCGGCCTGGACCGACGCACTCGTCGACGGCGGAGGCGGCTTCGGTGACCTTGCCGGTCCGGCGCTGCTGGCCTTCCCACTGCTGGTGCTGGGTCTGTCGGGCTTCGAGACCGGTGTGAGCATGATGCCGCTCGTGGCGGCCGAGGGTGCCGACGTCGAGCAGCGGCTGCGTGCCAGGATCCGCAACGCCCGCCGGCTTCTGACCACGGCCGCTGTGATCATGAGCGTCTACCTGCTGTCCGCCAGCTTCGTGACCACCGTCCTCATTCCGGAGAAGGAGTTCGAACCCGGCGGTGCGGCCAACGGCCGGGCGCTGGCCTGGCTGGCGCACGAGCATGTCAGTGAGGCGTTCGGCACCGCGTACGACATCAGCACCATCCTCATCCTGTGGTTCGCCGGTGCTTCCGCCATGGCCGGGCTGATCAACATCGTTCCCCGCTACCTGCCCGACTACGGCATGGCCCCCGAGTGGGGACGTGCGGTGCGCCCGGTCGTCATCGTCTACACCGCCCTGTGCATCCTGATCACCATCGCCTTCGACGCCGACGTCGACGCCCAGGCCGGTGCCTACGCCACCGGGATCCTGGCGATGATGGTTTCCGGCGCCTTCGCCGTAACCGTCTCCGTGGCACGCAATCGTCGCCGCGCCAGCACGGTCGGTTTCGCCCTGCTCACCGCGGTCCTTTTCTACGCGCTGGTGGCCAACATCGTCGACAAGCCCGACGGCATCGCCATCTCCGGCTTCTTCATCATGGGCATCATCATCGTGTCGCTGATCTCCCGCGTCTCGCGGACCACCGAACTGCGCGCGGACCGCATCGTCTTCGACGAGGCCGCCCGCCGGTTCATCGCAGACACCCTCGCCCACGACGAGTCCATCAACATCATTGCCAACCGCCGTCAGGCCGGCGACTTCGCCGAGTACAGCGCCAAGGAACGCGAGCAGCGCGGCACCAATCCGGTACCGGGCCCCGCGGACGTGCTCTTCCTGGAGATCGACGTGGTCGACCCGTCCGACTTCAGCGAAACCCTCACCGTCCACGGCGCCGAAGTCGACGGCTACCGCATCCTGCGCGCCGAGGCGCCGGCCGCCCCCAATGCCATCGCCGCCGTCCTTCTCGCCCTGCGCGACGCCACCGGCGTGCGGCCGCAGTGCTACTTCGCCTGGGCCGAAGGCAGCCCCCTCGTGCACATGATTCGTTACTTCCTCCTCGGCCGCGGTGACACCGCCCCGGTCACCCGCGAGATCATCCGCAGCAACGAACCCGACCCCGAACGCCGCCCTGGTATTCACGTCGGCGGCTGAGCCTGACACCTTCGCCTGGAACGCGGCAGAACGTCGACCGAAAAGGGAGCAGGCGTGATGAGGGATTCCGACGACCCCTACCGTGTTCTGCGGCGCCTCCAGTACGCCCTTTTCTTGCTCGTGGCCGCCCTGGGAACCGCCGGGTTCCTCACCGAGTCGATGTGGCTCATGGGGCTCGCCGCCTGGGCTCTGATCGTGGCCGGTCTCATCGAGATGATCTATCGGCCCTGAAGCCCCGGCCGACCGGGACAAGACACCATGGGCGCCGGACTCAAGGAGCAGAGCGCAGGAAGGGCGTGAGGAGCGCCTCGACGCTCACTCCAGTCCGGAGGCCCTGAACACGGCGCGGGCGGTTTCACGCTCCACGCGCTGCGAGACGCGGCGCATGGCGGTCACACCGCACAGCAGCAGGCCGTCGGCGGCGGACTTCCGCGCCCCCTCGTCCAGGCGGAACCACAGCTGCGGATGGCGCACCAGAACCTCGGGATCGATCTCGACGCGACCCCCCAGAGCGTCCCGCAACAGGAGCCGCTGGGAGACGCCGTCCACGCAGCGGACCGACACCAGCAGATCCGTCCGCACCCGTTGCTCGCGCACCAGCCGACGTGAAGCCAGCCAGTACCCGCCCGCGGACACCCGGGCCGGATACAGCACGACGAAGAGCAGCCCTGCGAGAGCGCACCACAGGGCCGCGCGCCTGGGGGAAATCCAGCCGGAACCCCAGTCGACGAGGAGAAGGAGCACGAGCATCATGCCTGCGCAGCGGCCGGCACTGCGCACTTCCCGCGTCCACTCGAGGCCGTTCGTCACCTCACCGAAGCCGTCGCGCACCTCATCACGGCGTCCTATGGAGCTGACGCTAGTGACCGGGCGGATCCGAGCAGCCCGCCTTGACGCAGTGCTGACGCATACCCAACGATTCCTTGCCCGCTGGCCGTGGAGCGCGTCACCGGGGCGGCGGCACACGGCAGTCGCACAGGTCACCCACCCGTCAAGAGTGCGTCAGGGTCGGCCGGTTGGGCGCGAAGATGCCGCAAGGAACCCTCTGACATGGTGGGAAACGGACCGAACCTGGATGCGACCGCGCACACGTCAGCCCTCGTGCGCGGCCGAGGAAGAAGGAGCTCGCATCCATGTCCGTCCTGACCACCGGGCCAAGTGCCGTCCCCGCCGGCGAGGAGCCCCCTGATGCCGGTGAACGCCACCGGCTGACCACCGTCACCGGGCTCGCCGCTCTGTCGCTGGAACGCGATGGCGTCGGTGGCGTACGGGCCCGAGGCGATCGTCCTCGTCCTGGCCGCGGCGGGCGCCCACGGCCTGGGCTTCACGCTGCCGGTGACGCTGGCCATCGCCGCCCTGCTGGCGGTGCTGGTGGCATCGTACCGGCAGGTGATCGCGGCCTTCCCGGACGGCGGCGGCTCCTACGCGGTCGCGAAGACCCACCTGGGTGCGCGCACGAGTCTGGTGGCCGCGGCCTCGCTGGTCCTGGACTACGTCCTGAACGTCGCCGTGGCGGTCACGGCCGGAGTGGCGGCCCTGACCTCCGCCTTCCCGGCTCTCCACAACGACCGGCTGTGGCTCTGCCTGGCGGTACTCGCCCTGATCACAGGGGTCAACCTGCGTGGGATCCTGGAGTCCGCCAAGGCGTTCATCGCGCCGACGATCGTCTTCGTCGGCTCGATCCTCGTCCTCATAGCTGTCGGTCTGTTCCGCTCCGAACCCGTGAGCACGGTGACAGCCGCCGGGCACGCCTCGGTCGTCGCGGACGACGCCACCACCGTGGGGGCACTGCTCCTGCTGAAAGCCTTCGCCTCCGGCTGTGCCGCTCTGACGGGGGTCGAGGCCATCGCCAACGCCGTCCCCTCCTTCCGGGTCCCGCGCGTCAGGCGGGCCCAGCGCGCGGAGGTCGGCCTCGGGGCCGTCCTCGGCGTGATGCTCATCGGTCTGTCGGTGCTGATCGGCCGTTTCCACCTCCAGCCGGTCGAGGGCGTCACGGTCCTCGCCCAGCTCGCGGACGCCTCGCTCGGCCACAACTGGGCGTTCTACGTCATCCAGTTCGCGACCATGATTTTGCTGGCCCTATCGGCGAACACCTCCTTCGGCGGCCTGCCGGTGCTGCTCAAGCTGCTGGCCCGCGACAACTACGCGCCGCACGTGTTCGCCTTGAAGGCGGACCGGCAGGTCCACCGGCACGATGGTGAAGCCGACGAAGACGCCGATCGCGAAGAGCGGCACGAGGGTGTTGGTGTCGCCGCCGGAGAAGACCAGCAGCGCGGCCGAGACGATGGCCAGAGCCAGGACGCCGCAGGTGGGCATGGTCCGGCACTGGCGAGTGGAGCGGGGGAGGGGGTGGCGCGGCAAGGCGCTGCTGAACGGCTTCGGCGCGCTGCTCACCGGTCTGGCCACGGTCGTCGTCACCGTGGAGAAGTTCCAGGAGGGCGCCTGGCTGGTCGTGATCGCCCTGCCACTGCTCGTCGTCGCCTTCGAGACCGTACACCGTGCCTACGCCCGGATCGGCGAGCGGCTCGGCCTCGGCCTCATTCCGGAACCCCCGCACCGCGAACGCTCACTGGTGCTCGTTCCCGTCTCGTCCCTGTCCAGGCTGACCTCGGAGGCCCTCACGGCGGCCGCCTCCCTCGGCGACGAGGTGCGTGCGGTGACCGTCTGCTACCCGGATCCCGAGGACCGGGCTCACCTGCACGCCCTGGAGCGCTCCTGGGCGGAATGGGATCCCGGTGTGCCTCTGGTCCGGCTGTCGAGCGAGCGGCGCAGCCTGGGGCGTCCGATCGCCGCGTACGTCCGTGGGGTGGCCGCCGCCGAGCCGGACACGCGCGTCACCGTGCTGATCCCGGAGGCCGAGCCGGAGCGGCTGTGGCAGCGGCTGCTGCAGAACCAGCGGGGCGCGGTCGTCGCGCACGCCGTACGGCGGGAGACGGACGCGGTGATCTGCCGGCTCCGCTTCCGGCTCCTCTGAGCCAGGCGGCGTCAGGGTCCCGTCAAGACCGTGGGTCCCGCCGTAAGAGAGCCGTCAACGACAGACCCGATCCGGTCGATGAGGCGCTTTCCTCTAATCGTCCGTTTCACCGAACCTCACTCCAGGAGTTCGCGATGGCCGATCTGGCCTTCGTCGTCACCGTGCTCGCGGCGTTCACGCTGGTGGCTCTCGTCGCCAAGGGGGTGACGAAGCTGTGAGCACCGAGAACATCGTCGGCCTGGTCGTGGCCGTCTCCCTGCTGGGCTATCTCGTCCTCGCCCTGATCTTCCCGGAGAGGTTCTGAGCCTGATGGGTCCCGTCCTCGCCGGCGTGCTCCAGCTGCTCGCACTCATAGCCGCGCTGGCTCTCGCCTACATCCCCCTTGGCAACTACATGGCCAGGGTCTACTCCTCCGACAAGCACTGGCGCGTCGAGAAGTGGGTCTACAAGGGCATCGGTGCCAACCCTGACACCGAAATGACCTGGCCCGCGTACCTGCGCGGCGTGCTCGCCTTCTCAGCCGTCGGCGTCCTCTTCCTCTATCTGCTGATGCGGCTCCAGGGCGTCCTGCCCGGCTCGCTGGGGTTCTCCTCGGTCGATCCGGCGCAGTCGTTCAACACGGCAGTGTCGTTCGTGACCAACACCAACTGGCAGTCGTACTACGGCGAGCAGACCATGGGGCACGTCGTGCAGACCGCCGGTCTCGCCGTGCAGAACTTCGTCTCCGCGGCCGTCGGCATGGCGGTCGCCGTAGCGCTGGTGCGGGGCTTCGCCCGCTCGCGCACCGGTGAGCTCGGCAACTTCTGGGCCGACCTAGTGCGCGGCACCCTGCGGATCCTGGTACCGGCGGCGGCGATCGCCGCGCTCGTGCTGGTGGCCTGCGGTGTCATCCAGAACTTCTCCGGCATCCACGAGGTCGGACAGTTCATGGGCGGCTCGCAGCAGTGGAACGGCGGCGCGGTCGCCTCGCAGGAGGCCATCAAGGAGATCGGCACCAACGGTGGCGGCTACTTCAACGCCAACTCCGCCCACCCCTTCGAGAACCCGACGCCCTTCACCAACCTCTTCGAGATCTTCCTGATCCTGGTGATCCCGTTCTCCCTGACCCGCACCTTCGGGGTCATGGTCGGCTCGATCAGGCAGGGATACGCGATCCTCGCCACGATGGCCACCATCTGGCTGGGCTTCGTGACCCTCATGATGTGGACCGAGTTCGCCCACCACGGCCCGGCGCTCCAAGCCGCGGGCGGGGCCTACGAGGGCAAGGAGGTCCGCTTCGGCGTCGGCGCGTCCTCAATCTTCGCGGTGTCGACCACCCTCACCTCGACCGGAGCGGTGGACTCCTTCCACTCCTCCTTCACCGGCCTCGGCGGCGGCATCACCATGCTCGGCATGATGCTGGGCGAGATCGCTCCCGGCGGGATCGGCTCCGGCCTCTACGGCATGCTGATCATGGCGGTCATCGCCGTGTTCATCGCCGGCCTGATGGTCGGCCGCACGCCCGAATACCTCGGCAAGAAGATCGGCACCCGCGAGATCAAGCTGGCCGCCTGCTACATCCTCATCACCCCGGCTCTGGTCCTGATCTTCACTGCGGCCTCCATGGCGCTGCCGACCCCGCCGAACTCGATGCTCAATTCGGGCGCGCACGGCTTCTCCGAGGTGCTCTACGCCTTCACGTCCGCGTCGAACAACAACGGCTCGGCCTTCGCCGGCCTGAACGCGAACACCGACTGGTTCAACACCATGACCGGACTCGCGATGCTGCTTGGCCGCTTCCTGCCCATGATCTTCGTCCTGGCACTGGCCGGCTCCCTCGCCGAGCAGAAACCGGTCCCGGTCACCGCGGGCACCCTGCGCACCGAGAAGCCGCTGTTCACCGGCCTGCTGGTGGGCGCGATCGTGATCATCACGGGTCTGACCTACTTCCCGGCGCTCGCGCTGGGCCCGCTGGCCGAGGGGCTGGCGTCATGACAACCGACGTAAGGAAGCAAGAGGACTCGATGTCCACAGCCACTCCGACACGGGCGCCGCACAGCGACGTACCCACCGGGCACAAGCCCGCCGAAGGACGCGTCGGCGCGGGCCTCTTCGACCCCAAGCAGCTCCTCAAGTCCCTGCCGGACGCCCTCCGCAAGCTCGACCCGCGGGTGATGATCAAGTCGCCCGTCATGTTCGTCGTGCTGGTCGGCTCTGTGCTGACTACGGTTTTCTCCTTCAAGGACCCGGGCGACTGGTTCGGCTGGACCATCAGCGCCTGGCTCTGGCTGACCGTGATCTTCGCCAACCTGGCCGAGGCGGTCGCCGAGGGCCGCGGCAAGGCGCAGGCCGACACCCTGCGCAAAGCCAAGACCGACACCGTCGCCCGCCGTCTCGTGGGAGACACCGAAGAGCGAGTGCCGGGTACGGAGCTGCGCGTCGGCGACCTGGTGGTGTGCGAGGCCGGCGACATCATCCCGGGCGACGGGGATGTCGTCGAGGGCGTCGCGTCGGTCGACGAGTCGGCGATCACCGGTGAATCGGCCCCGGTCATCCGCGAGTCCGGCGGCGATCGCTCGGCCGTCACCGGCGGTACGAAGGTCCTGTCCGACCGCATCGTCATCAAGATCACGACGAAACCGGGCGAGACCTTCATCGACCGGATGATCAACCTGGTCGAGGGCGCCGCACGGCAGAAGACGCCCAACGAGATCGCCCTGAACATCCTGCTCGCGTCGCTCACCATCGTCTTCCTGCTCGCGGTGGCGACCCTGCCGCCGTTCGCCGACTACGCGGGCACCCACCTGACGATGGTCGTGCTGATCGCCCTGCTGGTCTGCCTCATCCCGACGACGATCGGCGCACTGCTGTCCGCGATCGGCATCGCCGGCATGGACCGGCTGGTGCAGCGCAACGTGCTCGCCATGTCGGGCCGGGCGGTCGAGGCCGCCGGCGACGTCTCCACCCTGCTCCTCGACAAGACCGGCACCATCACCCTAGGCAACCGGCAGGCCGCCGAGTTCGTCCCGGTCGGCGGCACGACAGAGGCGGATGTCGCGGACGCGGCCCAGCTGTCGTCACTGGCCGACGAGACGCCCGAGGGCCGCTCGGTCGTCGTCCTGGCCAAGGAGAAGTACGGGCTGCGCGAGCGCCACCAGGGCGAGCTCGTGGGCGCCGAGTGGATCGAGTTCACCGCTCAGACCCGGATGTCGGGCGTCGATGTCGACGGCCGCAAGATCCGCAAGGGCGCCACGGCCTCGGTCATCGCCTGGGTCGAGGAACAGGGCGGCACGGTCACGGAAGACGCGGATGGGATCGCACACCGCATCTCCGAGGCGGGCGGGACCCCGCTGCTGGTCGCGGTGGACGACGAGCAGGGCGCTCGCGTCTTGGGCGTCATCCACCTCAAGGACGTCGTCAAGGACGGCATGCGCGAGCGGTTCGAAGAACTGCGCCGGATGGGCATCAAGACCGTCATGATCACGGGGGACAACCCGCTGACGGCGAAGGCGATCGCCGAGGAGGCCGGTGTCGACGACTTCCTCGCCGAGGCCACCCCCGAGGACAAGATGGCCCTCATCAAACGCGAGCAGGCGGGCGGCAAGCTCGTGGCGATGACCGGCGACGGCACCAACGACGCCCCGGCACTCGCCCAGGCCGACGTCGGCGTGGCGATGAACACGGGTACGTCGGCCGCGAAGGAGGCCGGCAACATGGTCGACCTCGACTCCAACCCGACCAAGCTCATCGAGATCGTCGAGATCGGCAAGCAACTCCTCATCACACGGGGCGCGCTCACGACGTTCTCCATCGCCAACGACGTCGCCAAGTACTTCGCGATCATCCCGGCACTGTTCGCCGCGGTCTACCCGGGCCTGACCAAGCTCAACATCATGGGCCTGTCCTCACCGGACTCCGCGATCCTGTCGGCCGTCATCTTCAACGCGCTGATCATCATCGCGTTGGTGCCGCTGTCCCTGAAGGGCGTGCGGTACCGGCCCGTCAGCGCGGACCGCCTGCTGCGGCGCAACCTCACCATCTACGGGCTGGGCGGGCTGATCGCCCCGTTCATCGGCATCAAGCTCATCGACCTGCTCATCTCTCTGATCCCCGGGATCGGGTGAAGGACCATGAACAACTCCGTTGTGAACACTGTCCGGTTGCTCGGGGCGGGCCTGCGTGCCCTGCTCGTGTTGACCCTGGTCACCGGCGTCATCTACCCGCTGGTCGTCACCGGCATCGCCCAGGGGCTGTTCCCCGGCAAGGCGAACGGCTCCGAGATCAAGGCTGACGGCAAGGTCGTCGGCTCGTCCCTCATCGGGCAGGCCTACAACCTGCCGTTGAAGAAGGGCCAGGAGACCCCGGCGCCGGACCTGAAGTGGTTCCAGGGCCGCCCGGCCAACGGGCTCGGCACCAACAGCGTCAACACGCAGTACAAGCTGCTGCTGTCCGGCGCCACCAACCTGTCCGCCGACAGCAAGGACCTGATCAAGCAGGTGGAGGACGCCAAGGCCGCGGTCGTGAGGGACAACTCCGTGCCCGGTCACACCGTCAAACCGTCGGACGTCCCCCCGGACGCGGTCACTTCCTCCGCCTCCGGCCTGGACCCGGACATTTCCCCGGCCTACGCCGAGCTCCAGGCCCACCGGGTCGCGGCGGAGAACGGCCTGTCCGTCGCCAAGGTCGACAAGCTGGTCGAGGAACAGACGGAGGCCCGCACCCTCGGCTTCATCGGCGAGCCCCGGGTCAACGTGCTCGAACTCAACATCGCGCTCAAGGACCTCGTGGCCAAGGGCTGACGAGCTGAAGGAGCGGGAGCCGACGGAGACGAGGACCTTCCTCCTCCGCCGGCTTCCGCCACCGTGAAGTCCGTACAACAGGAGAGGCACACACCCATGACCCGGGTGCTCGTCGTGGAGGACGACCCGCAGCTCGTACGGGCCCTCGTCATCAACTTGCAGGCACGTCACTACGGCGTGGACGCCGCCCCCGACGGCGCCACGGCCCTCCGCCTCGCCGCTGCGCGTCAGCCCGACGCCGTACTGCTCGACCTCGGTCTGCCCGACATGGACGGCGTCGACATCATCAAGGCCCTGCGAGGCTGGAGCCGGGTCCCGATCCTGGTCCTGTCCGCCCGGCAGGCGTCGGACGAGAAAGTGGCCGCGCTCGACGCCGGTGCCGACGACTACATCACCAAGCCGTTCAGCATCGACGAGTTGCTGGCCCGGCTGCGCGCCGCGGTCCGCCGTACCGATGACACCCCGCACGCGCCCGGGACGATGCTCGTCGAGACGGCGGACTTCAGCGTCGACCTGATCGCCAAGAAGGTCGTCAGAGACGGGCAGGACGTGCGGCTGACCCCGACCGAGTGGCACCTGCTGGAGATCCTGGTGACCAGCCCGGGTCGGCTGATCACGCAGAAGCACCTCCTCCAGGAGGTCTGGGGCGTCTCGCAGCGCAGCAAGACCAACTACCTGCGGGTGTACATGGCCCAGCTGCGCCGCAAACTGGAGACGGACCCCTCCCACCCCCGCTATCTGATCACCGAGCCCGGCATGGGCTACCGCTTCGAGGGATGACATGGCACGAGGCAAGCTCCGGATCTACCTCGGCGCCGCACCCGGCGTCGGCAAGACCTACGCCATGCTCTCCGAGGCACACCGCCGTATCGAGCGGGGCACCGACTGCGTGGTCGCGTTCGTGGAGCACCACCACCGTCCGCGCACCGAGGTGATGCTGCACGGCCTGGAACAGATTTCGCGCAAGGAGATCGAGTACCGGGGCGGCACCTTCACGGAGATGGACGTGGACGCCGTCCTGCGGCGCGCCCCCGCCGTCGCCCTGGTGGACGAACTGGCCCACACGAACGTGCCCGGCTCCCGCAACGCCAAGCGCTGGCAGGACGTCGAGGAACTGCTGGCGGCCGGCATCGACGTGATATCGACCGTCAACATCCAGCATCTGGAGTCACTGGGTGACGTTGTCGAGTCGATCACCGGTGTGCGGCAACGCGAGACCGTGCCGGACGAGGTGGTGCGGCGGGCCCACCAGATCGAGCTGGTCGACATGTCCCCGGAGGCCCTGCGCCGACGCATGGCGCACGGCAACATATACAAGCCGGACAAGGTCGACGCCGCCCTCTCCAACTACTTCCGCCCCGGCAACCTGACCGCCCTGCGCGAGCTGGCGCTGCTGTGGGTGGCCGACCGGGTCGACGCCTACCTCACCCAGTACCGCAGCGAACACAAGGTCTCGGCCATCTGGGGCTCGCGCGAGCGCATCGTCGTCGGCCTGACCGGCGGCCCCGAGGGCCGCACCCTGATTCGCCGGGCCGCGCGGCTCGCCGAGAAGGGCGCAGGCGGCGAGGTCATGGCCGTCTACATCTCCCGCAGCGACGGCCTCACCGCCGCCTCCCCGAAGGAACTGGCCGTCCAGCGCACCCTCGTCGAGGACCTCGGCGGCACCTTCCACCAGGTCGTCGGGGAGGACATACCGGCGGCCCTGCTGGACTTCGCACGCGGGGTGAACGCCACCCAGATCGTCCTCGGTGTCTCCCGGCGCAAGGGATGGCAGTACGTCTTCGGACCCGGCGTCGGCGCCACGGTCGCCCGGGACTCCGGCCCCGACCTCGACGTCCACCTCATCACCCACGACGAGGCGGGCAAGGGACGCGGACTGCCCCTGCCGCGCGGCGCACGCCTGGGACGCTCCCGAGTCATCTGGGGCTGGCTCGTCGGAGTTCTGGGCCCCGCACTCCTCACCGGGCTCCTCACGAGTGCCGCCCCGGACGTCGGCCTGGCCAACGACATGCTGCTCTTCCTGACCCTGACGGTGGCGGCGGCCCTGCTGGGCGGACTCTTCCCGGCACTTGCCTCCGCGGTGGTGGGCTCCCTTCTGCTCAACTGGTACTTCTCGCCGCCCGTCCACACCCTGACGATCGACGACCCTAAGAACATCGTCGCCATCGCGGTCTTCATCGGGGTCGCCGTGTCGGTGGCGTCGGTGGTCGACCTCGCGGCCCGCCGCACCCACCTGGCGGCGCGGCTGCGTGCCGAGGCGGAGATCCTGTCCTTCCTCGCGGGGAACGTCCTGCGCGGCGAAACCACGCTGGAGGCGCTGCTGGAACGGGTCCGCGAGACCTTCGGCATGGAGTCGGTGGCCCTGCTGGAGCGGACCGACGAGACGGACCCCTGGACCTGCGCCGGCAGCGTGGGCCCCCGGCCCGCCGAGCATCCCGAGGACGCCGACGTCGACGTACCGGTCGGCGACCACATGGCCCTGTCCCTGCGCGGCCGCGTGCTGCCCGCCTCCGACCGCCGGGTACTGGCCGCGTTCGCCGCCCAGGCCGCCGTCGCCCTGGACCGCCAGCGCCTGCAGCGCGAGGCCGACCGCGCCAAGGAACTGGCCGAGGGCAACCGCATACGAACCGCCCTGCTCGCCGCCGTCAGCCACGACCTGCGCACCCCGCTCGCCGGCATCAAGGCCGCCGTCTCCTCACTGCGCTCCGACGACGTCGAATGGTCCGAAGAGGACCAGGCCGAACTGCTGGAGGCCATCGAGGAGGGCGCCGACCGGCTCGACCACGTCGTCGGCAACCTGCTCGACATGTCCCGACTGCAGACCGGCACGGTCACCCCCATCATCCGCGAGACCGACCTCGACGAAGTCGTGCCCATGGCGCTCGGCGGGGTGCCCGAGGAAAGCGTGGAACTGGACATCCCCGAGACCCTGCCCATGGTCCACGTCGACCGGGGACTGCTGGAGCGGGCCGTCGCCAACGTCGTCGAGAACGCCGTCAAGTACAGCCCCGCCGACCAGAAGGTCCTGGTATCTGCGAGCGCTCTCGCCGACCGGGTCGAGGTACGGGTCGTCGACCGCGGGCCCGGCGTCCCGGACGAGGCCAAGGACCGCATCTTCGAACCCTTCCAGCGCTACGGCGACTCGCCCCGCGGCGCCGGTGTCGGCCTCGGCCTGGCGGTGGCGCGCGGCTTCACCGAAGCCATCGGCGGCACACTGCACGCCGAGGACACACCCGGCGGCGGCCTCACCATGGTGCTCACCGTACGGACGGCACCAGGGCGACGGCCACAGCAGCCGGACCTGCCGGTGGCGGCCTCGCCCTGAGGGGCAGGGACTCGCTGTGGTCCAGCAGCGCGGCGGAAGGGCGGGCGGTTGACGAAGGGCCCTCCTCGCCTGCGGACGGCGCGGGTCCGGCAGGCGGCGGACAACTCCGATGGGGCGGCGTACGCCGACGCGGTGTCGGAGTATGCCGCCCTCGAGCGGGACGAGCTGCCGGAGGCAGTCCGCGCGGTCACTTCGGGTCGCGGTTGAACACCGCCTTCGACCAGCGGTAGCCGAGCGCCGCCAGACCCAGGCACCACACGATGGTGATCCACCAGTTGTTGCCGATCTCGGTGCCGAGCAGCAGTCCGCGCAGCGTCTCGATGGCGGGCGTGAACGGCTGGTACTGGGCGATCGGCTGGAACCAGCCCGGCATCGCGTCGACCGGGACGAAGGCGCTGGAGATGAGCGGCAGGAAGACCAGCGGCAGCGCGTTGTTGCTGGCTGCCTCGGCGCTGGGGCTGACCATGCCCATCCCGACCGCGATCCAGGTGAACGCCAGGGCGAACAGCGCGAGCAGTCCGAACGCCGCGATCCACTCCAGGACTGTGGCATCCGTGGAGCGGAAGCCGATGGCCACGCCGACGGCGCCGACGAGGGTCACGCTGATGACCGACTGCACCACGCTGCTGATGACGTGTCCGATGAGCACGGAGCCGCGGTGGATCGCCATGGTGCGGAAGCGGGCGATGATGCCCTCGGTCATGTCCATGGAGACGGACACCGCGGTGCCGACCAGGGTGCCGCCGATGGTCATCAGCAGGATGCCCGGGACGAGATACGCGATGTACTCCGAGCGGTCGGCGCCGCCACCGCCGATGCCCGCGCTCATCACGTCACCGAAGACGTAGACGAACAACAGCAGCAGGACGATCGGCGTGAGCAGCAGGTTCAGGGTGAGGGACGGGTAGCGCCGCGCGTGCAGGAGGTTGCGGCGCAGCATCGTGGTCGAGTCGCGGACGGCGAGGGAGGGGGCGCTCATCGGACGGTCTCCTTGGACTGGTCGGGGACGCCGGCACCGCCGGTCAGGGCGAAGAACACGTCGTCGAGGTCGGGGGTGTGCACGGTCAGCTCGTCGGCCTCGATGCCTGCGGAGTCCAGCCAGTCGAGGACGGAACGCAGCTCGCGCTGGCTGCCGTCGCTGGGGATCTGCAGCGCCAGCGCCTCGTCGTCCCTGGTGGCCTCGCGCAGGGCGACGGCGGCGGACTGGTACGCGGCCGGATCGGTGAAGCGCAGCCGGACATGTCCGCCCGGGACGAGCCGCTTCAGCTCCTCGGCGGTGCCCTGGGCGGCGATCTTGCCGTCGTTGAGCACCGCGATGCGGTCGGCGAGTTCGTCGGCCTCCTCCAGGTACTGGGTGGTGAGGAAGACGGTCACCCCGTCGGAGACGAGCTCGCGGATGATCCCCCACATGGTGTGGCGGCTGCGCGGGTCGAGGCCGGTGGTCGGCTCGTCGAGGAAGATGATGCGCGGCTTGCCGACCAGCGTCATGGCGATGTCCAGGCGGCGCTTCATCCCGCCGGAGTAGGTGGAGGCGGGCTTCTTCGCGGCCTCGGTGAGGTCGAACCGTTCCAGCAGTTCGGCGGTGACCTGCCGTCCCTCGCGTTTGGAGAGGTGGTGCAGGTCCGCCATGAGGAGCATGTTCTCCTCTCCGGTGATCAGCCCGTCCACGGCGGAGAACTGCCCGGTGACGCCGATCGCGGCACGTACCCCGTCCGGGGACGTGGCGAGGTCGTGGCCCGCGACTTGTGCATGTCCGCCGTCGGCCGTGATGAGCGTGGAGAGGATCTTCACGGCGGTGGTCTTGCCTGCGCCATTGGGTCCGAGCAGCGCGAACACGGACCCGGCCGGGATGCGCAGATCGATGCCGTCGAGGACGGTCTTGTCGCCGTACGACTTGCGCAGACCGACGGTGGATACGGCGGCCGACGACTGCGGACCGTCGCCCTGGCTGGGCGTGGGCATGACAGATGAAGGCATGGGGCCCTCCGATCGAAGGCTGAAGTGAGTGGGAGAAGGGGCCGGTTGACGATGTGGTGCTCAGGCCCGGGCGCGGCGGACGTCGATGTTGCCGTACTTGGTGCGGGCGCGGACCTTGACCGTGTCCTCGGTCTGCTCCGGGCTCTCGGACGCGGTCAGCGTATTGCGCACCTGGCCGGAGCCCGAGCTGACGTCGAGCCAGGCGGCCGTGCCCTCGCGGACGCCGACGTCGATGGCGCCGTAGTTGGTCTCCAACTGGACGGTGCCGCGAGCCACTTCACCCACCCGCAGGGTGCCGTGGGCAGTGGTGGCGGTGACCGAGTCCTCGGCCCGCCGGATCTCGATGTCGCCGTTGGCGCCGCTCACCCGCAGCTCGCCGGTCGCGGCATCGATGGTCGTGGTGCCGTGCGAGTTCTTCAGGACGGCAGGGCCGTCGACCAGGCCCACGCGCAGGCTGCCGGAGCTGGTGGTGATCTCCGCCCTGCCCTCGACGCGGTCCACGGTGATCGAGCCGTGCGACGCGGTCAGCTGGAGCGGACCCGTTGTGTCCAGGCGGACGTCGCCGGACGAGGTCTTCACACTGACCTCGCCGAGCCGGCCCTCGCCGAGCACCTGGGCCCAGGCGCCGGTCATGTCGACGCGCGAGTCCGCGGGCAGTTCGACCGTCACGTCGACGGTGCCGGTGCGGCCGAGCCCGAGCAGATTGCCCTTGGGCGTCCTGACGGTCAGTACGCCGCCCGCGTAGGTGACCTCGGTCTGCTCGGCCGCCCGTACGTCCAGGTCCTTCTTCGGGCCGCGGGGCCGCACCTCGACGACGGTGTCGGGGCGGTCGCTCGCGGTGAACTGGATGGAACCGGCCTCCACGCGTGCGGTGACCGAGATCGGTTCGGGAGTGTCGAAAGAAGGCATGGCTGTCCCGTCCTCTTGAGTCCTTGGGTCGTCCCTGCTGATGGGACGTGGTGGGGTGAAGTGGTGCTGGTGGGGGCGCGGCTAGCGCACCCAGCCTGTGAAGCTCTGTCCGACGGTCTGGGTCTTCTCCGTCGTACGCGGCCGGGTGCCGCCGTCGACCGCGGCCGACACGGCGCGCACCAGCCACGCGTTGACCGACAGGCCCTCTCGGCTCGCGGCCTCCTCGGCGCGGGCCTTGAGGTGGGCCGGCAGGCGTAGGTTGACGCGGGCGGTGCCGCCGTCGTCGCCGTCGGCCGGGGCCGGGGTCCTGAGAGGTTCGACGGGCGCGGCCGGCTCCGCGCGGGCGCCGCCGTCGGTGGGCGGCGGTGTCACCACGAAGTCGGGGTCGAGCCCGCGCAGCCGTACGTCGACCGAGCCGGGGGCGAGTTCGCGGGTGATCTCGTCCATCGCCGCGGAGAGCACATTGAGCATGGTCAGGCGGGTCGCCGACTCCAGGGGCGCGATGAGCCTCTCGGCCAGCTCTCGCGCTTGGTCGCCGCCGGCTTCGGCGGCGACCGCGAGTTCGCGGCGGAGGTTGTCGACATACGGGGTGAGGTCCATGACGCCATCATGGCACCACAGTGACGCCACACGCAAGGCCGAATGGCGCCTCACGTGAGATGAACTTGTAGGTGGTCACCCTGATCTGCGAAAACGCGGGTAGGGCGCTCCGATTCATTGTGGCGCCATGCACGCTCGCGCATTTCTGGAAGCGCGGAATGGCGCCGGGTGACACCGCCCGGCACCACCGTGACCCATGTGACCCCATGCGGATGTCGCGAGAAGGCGACCCGCCGCCTCTCGGTTCGCGGCTGGGCCCAGCCCAGGCCGAAATCCAGTGACATAGGGGCCCCGAGTTGCCGACGGGACATCGGTGCCGGCCGGAGCAAATCCCAGGGCGGTCCCGGTCCCGCATCAGTCGACGTTGGTGCAGGCGGCTGCGCTGGCGCTTGCCGCGGCCTCACCACGCCTGCGGCGGGCGCCGAAGCTGTGGCGAGTCTCTGGCCTGGGCTTTCGCGACTGACGTCCATCTGTGGTGCTATAC
The DNA here is from genome assembly GCF_000725785.1 of Streptomyces flavovariabilis. Classification (NCBI taxonomy): domain Bacteria; kingdom Bacillati; phylum Actinomycetota; class Actinomycetes; order Kitasatosporales; family Streptomycetaceae; genus Streptomyces; species Streptomyces flavovariabilis. The sequence continues at coordinate 83,871 of NZ_JNXD01000025.1, forward strand.
AGGCTCGATGTGGCACCATTGATGAGCCATAGTGGCATCATTGGCAGTGAACTCCTCGGCCGCTCAGGCCGAGGGGTGCGCGTTTTCGCGGAGTGAGCCATCAGAAGGGGCGGATCATGGAGACACCACAGAGCCAGGAGCAGGCGGCGCCCGCCGCCTTCACCCGCTTCGTGCTCTGCGGCGGTGGGGTGGGGGTCACCTCCAGCTTCGCCGTCGCGGCCCTCGCCTCGTGGATCCCCTGGGCTCTGGCAAACGCCCTGATCACCGTGGTCTCCACGCTCCTCGCCACCGAGCTGCACGCCCGCTTCACCTTCGGCGCGGGCGGGCGCGCGACCTGGCGCCAGCATGCGCAATCGGCCGGGTCCGCGGCGGCCGCATACGCAGTGACCTGCGCGGCGATGCTTGTCCTGCAGCAGATGGTGGCGGCGCCCGGTGCGGTGCTGGAGCAGATCGTCTACCTGTCCGCCTCCGCACTCGCCGGTGTCGCGCGGTTCACGGTGCTGCGCCTCGTCGTCTTCACGCGGAACCGCTCGCAGGCCATGCCCACCATTCGCACCGCCCGTCCCGTGCACGCGACCGCGGCCCCCGCCGTCCCTGCGGTGCTCCGCTACGCCGCCTGACCGTTCCGCAGAACGGCGTGGCGCACGGGCAGATGTCCTCTGAATCTTCGCCAGCGCCGCACAGCCGCTGCCGCCCGTTCAGCCCGGGCAGCCACCGGCCGATTCCGGGGAAGATCCGATGACCATAGTTGCTAGGGCGTATCGGGTGTAGTTGATCTGCCGCATTGGTGATCGCAGGTCCGCCCGGGGGCAGGAGCACGTGTACGGGCAGGTGGCGGCAGAGCGGGTCGTTCATGTCCAGCACGCCGCTGGCGGCTTGTTCGGCCAGGAGCAGGGCGGTGAACGCCTGGTCAGGGACCCGATCTCGAACCGGGTGGCCGGTGTGCAGGGGGCTGAGTCGCGGTGGGTGGTGGTGCGGCCGCGGGCGATCAGCTCACGGTGTCCGGCGCGGTGCAGGCCGACGAGGACGGTGCTGGCGCCGGTTGCCGCCGACAGTAGCCACGTCACCGCCCGCCGCACGCTTTGAGCAGCCGAGCCAACGCCTCTCCCGCCTCTCCGTACCCGGCGTCTGAGATCTGTTGCAGCTCGCGTAGGTCGCCGGCCGCGACCGCGCGTCGAGTGAGCAGGAACCCGGCGTGCATGGATCCCTCGTCCAACAGCTCGCTCAGTTCCCCGAGGTCGCCGGCGGCGTCGGCGAGGTCGGCAAGCCGGTCCAAAGCGGTTTCGTTGCCCGCATCGGCCAGCTCGCGCAGGGTCTCCCGATCGGTGTTCGTGTTCGCCATGACGCCATGCTGCGGCCCTGCCCCAGGGGCAAGGTCAAGTGGGACGATGACCGGGTGATCACCATCGGGCAGCTGGCCAGGTACGTCGGAGTGTCGATCAAGACCATCCGCGTCTATCACGACAAAGGGCTGCTCCCCGAACCCGACCGCGATGCGTCCGGCTACCGCCGGTACAGCGCGAACGACGCCACCGACCTGATCAAGATCCGGACGCTCGCCGAAGCGGGCGTCCCCCTGGCCCGTATCCGGGACCTGAGATCAGCGACCGACGAGGACTTCCAGCGAGCGCTGCACGAGATCGACGACGAGCTCACAACCCGCATCCGCGGCCTGGAGACAACGCAAGGGCGCCTGCGCCGGCTCGCCGCCGGGCATCTGGCACCGCTGCCCACCGAGGTCTCTGCCCATCTGGAGCAACTGGCTCGCTGGGAGTTCACCCCTCGTTGGGTGAACCTGCAACGCGACCTGTGGATCCTCGTGTTCGCCATCCTTCCGGACCGAGCGATCACCCTGTTCCATGACCAGGCCGAGACCCTGGACGACCCCGACTTCCGGCAGCTCTTCCTCGACTACGACCACGCGCACGACCTCGACGCCGACCATCCCCACATCGACGACCTCGCCCGCCGGATCGTCGAGGCGACCCGGAGGCGCTACGGACCCGATGAACCGCCCGAGCTGGATGCAGCCTCCGAGATCCCCGCTCTCATCCAGGGCTCGGTCAACGCGCTGTCCCCGGCGTGGCAGCGACTCGACACGCTCATTCGCGCACAACTGAGCGCGTGACTCGACGTGTTCGGACGCCCGGTCCCGGCTGCGCTCGGAAATCAGTCAGTGCACGCCCGCCGACTACAGTGCAGCCGTTTGCCCGTTGCGGTACCAGTACCGGCCGGCACGAGCACGCCGATGCGCCGTCACCCCTCCCCGGGTCGTCGCCTATCGGCGGCGGACTCGCTCATCTGCTGCCGCACCTCGGCGTCGATGCCCTTGGCCAGTCTCCGCTGGTGCTTCGCTGTCGAGTGCTGGTAGATCAGCTGCGCTCGCTCGGAGGACTGGCCGGCGCGGACCATGAGGTCCTTCAGCTTGGCGCCGGTGTCGGCGGCGAGGGTGTTGCCGGTGTGCCGCAGGTCGTAGGAGCGGAAATTGTCCGGCATCCCCACCTTGGCCCTCGCCTTGCGCCACTTCCGCCCGAAGGTGGAGCGACGGAAGGGAGCACCCTTCTCTCCCACGAACAGCAGGCCGTCGCCCTCCTTCTCCGCGAACCACTGGAGGTGGCGACGCAGCTCCGGGAGCAAGAAGTCAGGCAGGTAGACGGTGCGCTTGCCCGCCCGCGTTTTGGGGTCGCCGGTGACGCGTCTGCCGTTGGTCAGCTCCGGGGAGGCGAGCGTGACCCGCAGCGAGCATTCGTCAAGATCGACACTGTGACGGCGCAGTTCGGCCAGCTCCTCGGGGCGGAGCGAGGCGAAGGCGCCGAGCAGGACCATCAGTCGCCAGCGTGGGCCCATGGCATCGGCCAGGTCGAAGACCTGCTCGACGGTGGCAGTGGGACGCTCGTCGGCCTCCTCCTTTCCCGCGCCCTTGATACGGCAGGGGTTGCTGCGCAGGAGGTCGTCGTCGACCGCCGTCTGCAGGATGGCCTTCAACAGGCGGTACGACTTGGCGACCGTGGTGGGGCCGGTCGCCTTCAGACGCTCGGCTCGCCACGTGCGGACGGAGGGCGGGGCGATCTCGTCCAGGTCCTTGCCACCGAAGGCTGGCAGGATGTGCAGGCGCAACAGGCCGTCGTAGCGGTCGAGCGTGGTCGGGGCCAGGCCGCGCTCCTCCATCCATCGCAGTGCGTACCTCTCGAAACTGACCGCCCCGGCTTCCGGGTCGCGCCAGTGATTGCGCTCGATGTCGGCCCGGGTGATGTTGAGCCAGTCCTGGGCGTCGGACTTGGTCTCGAACGTCTCGGGTGCGGTATACCGCTGTCCGTCCGGGCCGAGGTAGCGGGCCTGCCACCGGCCGGAGGCGAGCTTGCGTACCGTGCCGAACTCGCGCCGCCTCTGCGGCTTGCGTCCCGCCATCAGGCCGCCTTCCCGAAGCGGGCCCGGACGCGGCGGACCGGCTCGACGGTGCGCGCCTCGACGTACTCGGCGACCGCGCTCTCGGGGATGCGGACGGGGCGGCCGAGTTTGACGTAGCGGATACGACGCTCGGTGATCAAGCGACGTACGAAGCGCTCGCCCGTGCCGAGTTGTTCGGCGGCCTCGGCCACCGTCAGAAGGCGGTCAGGCATTCACGTTCACCTCCTTCAGGGCAAGGTGCTGGGTACATGCGGAGACAAGGGGTATTGCGGGTCGGTGCAAGGGGGGTGGGTCCTCACTCTGGAGCGGCAGGGGGGTACTCGCCTCGGTATGGCGGCGGCAGTTCAGGCGGCGGGCCAGCCGCGCAGGAGCACGGGGGCTGAGACGTGAAGCGCCTCGGCGATCACGACGAGATCGTCGACGTCGCATCGGCGCTGGGCACGTTCGATGCGGGACAGCATGGTGTTGGACATCGGGTGGCCCAGCGCGGTCACGCGGCCGGCGAGCTGGCGTTGCGACAAGCCGCGTTCGGTGCGGACGATTTCGATGGTGCGGGCCGCCCGGATTCCTGCGGGCCCGATTTCCAGTGAGCGTGGGGGCATGGCTCCAATTGAAGCGTCCATTCGCCGGTTTGGTTAACCGGCGATCGTGGTCTATGTTCCGCTCGCGCGGTTCGCTGCGGAGCGGTTTCCCGGGGTCGGGAAGGGGAGCCGAGCGACATGTCGATCGGCGCTCTGATGGTGCGCTGACGTGGGATGTTGTGTTGTAGCTTCCCCATCAGCGGCACGTCAACGGCTTCGGGATGTGATCCTTCTGGCTCGACGCCGCGAGCAACTATTTCGGCAACCGCCGATCGTGCCCTAAAATTTTGGGACCGCCCTCTATCGCCTGCTTTTCGGCAGCCTTTCTGCCGTAAGAGATTGCGCGGGATTGGGCTGGACTTGCGCGGCCTGGGTGTGGCTATGTTGACGACACCCCCCGAAAAGCGCGAGCGGCCACCAGCGCGCCCCGCGCCCGGAACACGGGCCCTCGGATGTCGAGACCGACCTCGCCCAGCTCGCCGACGCCGGACTCATCTGCCGCTACACGGGCCCGGACGACAAGGCGTACCTGCACATCGTCACCTGGCACCAGCACCAGAAGATCAACCGGCCCAGCAAGAGCCGCCTCCCCGCCTGCCCGCTCCACGAAGCCCCGATCGGTACCGCGCCTGCCGGCAGCCTCGGAATCACGGAGCCCTCACCGCCGCCTCACAGAGCTCTCAGTGAGGGCTCCAGCGACATGCGCAAGCCTGCGGTGAATTCGGGGAGCGGCGGTGAAGCCACAGGTCAGGAGCGTTTCACGGAGTCCTCCGTGAGGGAGCAGGGAGGACTCCGTGAGGTACCAGTGACGTCTCACGGTACGGATCTAGGGTCAACCAGATCGCCAAGGCCCTCAACTCTGGTGCCGACGAGCCCGATTTCGCCGCCACTCTCGCCGATCTGCAGCGCGCCGCACAGGCCGTCCAGCGGGCGGCCGACAGAGTCGCCAACTGGCAGGAGGACGAGGCGGCTTGATCCCCCGGATCCACCAGCAGGGCAGCAACACCCTCGGACTTCTGCACTATCTGTACGGCAAGGGCACCCACGAGGAGCACATCGACCCACATCTGGTCGCGTCCTTCGACGGCATGGCCCCCGACCCCGGCCGCGACCCTTCGGTGACGAAGAAGGATCTCCAGCACCTCCTCGACCAGCCCCAGTCTCTCCTTGACGCGGACCAGCGTCCCGACCAACACGTCTGGCACTGCTCCGTACGCGCCGCCCCCTCAGACCCGACTCTGTCCGACGAGCAGTGGGGCGACATCGCCCGCCGCATGGTCGCCGCCACCGGCGTCGACCCCGGCGACGGCGCCGGCTGCCGATGGGCCGCCGTCCGCCACGCCGACGACCACATCCACATCATCGCCACCCTCGTACGGGAGGACGGCCGCCGCCCCGACCACCACCGCTCCGGCAAGCGCGCCCAAGCCGAGTGCCGCCTCGTCGAAAAGGAACTCGGCCTCCACCAGGTCGCCCCTGGGGACGGCACCGCCGCCAAGCGCACCACCAGCGCCGAGCGACACAAAGCCGAACGGCAGGGCAGGGAGCGCCCCGCGCGGGAGGAACTGCGCGAAACCGTACGGCGCGCCGTGGCCGGCGCTACCAGCGAGGAGGAGTTCTTCGACCGCCTGGCCGCCGCCGGCGTGCTGATCCGGCCGCGCGCCGCGCCCTCCGGCGACTTGCTCGGCTACAAGGTCGCACTTCCCGACGACCGCAACGACGACCAGGAACCGGTCTTCTATGCGGGCTCCACACTCGCTCCCGACCTGTCCCTGCCCCGCATCCGCGAACGATGGTCCGGCGAAACCCGCACCCAGAGCACCGACACGCCCTCGCACCAGACCACAGGCACCGCACTGAGTGGCCCCGCAGCGGCGCGACGCCAGGCAGCCACGGCAGCCTGGCAGGCGGTGCTGGTCATCGATCATAGCGAGGACGCTGTGGTGGCCGCGCAGATCGCGGCGGCCGGGGAGGTCCTCGACGCGCTCGCCAAGACCTCTGCCGCTCACACCCGCACGGAGCTGCGCGAGGCGGCCTTCGCGTTCGAACGAGCCACTCGCTCCCACGTGAAGGCCGAGCGCGGACACGACCGGGCCCTGCGCCAGGCGGCCCGAGACCTCGTCTACAGCGGCCCGGCGCTCGGCCGCGGGGAGGACGGGGCCACCACGGCGATGCTGATCGACATGGCGTTCTTCCTCGTCACCGCCGCCGCCCACTGGCACGCAAAGAAGGGGCACGCTCAACAGGCAGTCGCTGCCCGGCAGGCCGCCGAGCACCTGCGCACTGCCTCTCGGGCCGCTGCCGACGTCCCGCTGGGGGTGCTGTACCAGCGGGGGCGGCGCCTGTCGCAGCCCCTGCGCCAGAGGCAGACCACCCATCTGCGTCAGGCGGTGCCGGAGCTGGCGGAACAGGTCCTTGCCGAACCGGACTGGCACGCGCTGGCCGCCGCCCTCGCCGACGCCGAGAGCGCCGGCCACGACCCGGCGGCGCTGCTGGCCGAAGCCGCCGCGCGGCGGGAACTGGACACCGCCGGTTCCATCAGCGACGTGCTCCTGTGGCGCCTGCGACGCATGGCCGGCCTACCCGCCGACGCCACCTCGACGCGCAAACAGACCACCGCTGCGACGAAGAGCGGAAGTACCGTCCGGCCCTCGCCCAGCCGACACGACGGGCCGCGCAGCGCACGGTAGTCCGGGGGCATCCGCGAGAAGATCAGCCAGCCCTGGAGATCGTGCGTCGGCTCCAGCAGAAGGTCCACAAGACCCATCACGCCAGGAGGCCGCGCCAGCGGTCGGCCGACTCCGTCAGGTCCCCGGTGACCCGCTCCAGGAAGGTCCCCACCTTGGCCAGCCGCTGCCCGACAGGCGTGTCCAGTCCGAGGGTCTCCGCCGCCGCCAGCGCGGCCTGCGCCGACTCGAGCGTCTGCCGCGAGCTGATCACGACCGAGCGGTACCAGGCGTCGTCGTCGACCACATAGATGTCCCGACGCCGCTGCGGATCGCGCTCGCGCCGGACATACCCATGCTCGACCAGGAAGTTCACGGCCACGGAGACGGAGGCCGGGCTGACCTTCAACCGGTGGGTCAGCTCGGCGGCGGTGCGCCTGCCGTGCTCGGACAGCAACAGGTCGACGTGCGCGCGCGCTGTCATCCGCGGCATCCCCGACCTGACCGCCAGCTCGATGATCTCCTCCTCCATCATGCCGCTCGGCACTCCGCCCCCGCGCGGGGGTGCAGGTGTGCCGCGCTGCGCCCGCTGGACCGTCGCCTGGTGCGCCTGCTGGGGCCGGTAGCCGCCGGGGCCGCCGTTGCGTGCGACCTCCCGGCTGATCGTCGAGGTCGGCCGGTCCAGCCGCCTGGCGATCTCGGCATAGGAAAGTCCGTCGGCGAGTCCGGCCGCGATGCGCTGGCGCTCCCGCTGGGTCAACCGTCCTCCTGGCATGCCGCCAGTATTGCCTTCGCCTCTACTCATTGCAACGAACCATTGCATTCACTCTCAGCGTCATTGCATCAGTTTATCGCCATCTACCTGCTCAAATGTCATTCTATCGATTGACGTCATTTTGAACGCAACGTAGCTTTCACTACACGTCAAACACGCAATGTCGCGAGATGAGGAATGGCCATGAGCGAATCCCTCCACACCGTCACGGCGCTGCCGACGGAGCGTCAGCCCGGCTGCCCCTTCGACCCGCCGGCGGAGCTGATCGACGCCCGCCGGCACGGCCCCATCAGCCGCTACACCCACCCCGGCGGAAAACCCGGCTGGATGATCACCGGATACGACCTCGTCAGATCGGTCCTGGCCGACCCGCGGTTCAGCTCGCGCAAAGAGCTCATGAACGTGGTCGACTTCGAGCTCCCACCGGCGCCGCCCGGCGAGTTCCTCCTCATGGATGAGCCGCAGCACGGGCGTTACCGGAAACCGCTCGCGGGAAGGTTCACCGCACGGCGGATGCGACTGCTCACCGAGCGCATCGAGCAGATCACCACCGACTGCCTGGACGCCATGGACAAGGCCGGGCCACCGGCGGACCTGGTGACGGCGTTCGGCAAGCCGATCCCCACCATCGTGATCTGCGAGCTGCTGGGGGTGCCGTACGAGGACCGGGGCTCCTTCCAGGAGCAGATCGACACGTTCATGAGCGGGGCCACCAGCGACGAGGAGCTGATAGCGGCCTACACCGCGACCCAGGAGTACCTCGCGGAACTGGTGACCACCAAGCGCGCGAACCCCACCGACGACGTGCTCAGCGAACTCACCGACAGCGATCTGACGGACGAGGAGCTGAAAGGGATCAGCCTGATCCTGCTGGCGGCAGGGTTCGACACCACCGCGAACATGCTGTCCCTCGGCACCTTCGCGCTGCTGCAGAACCCGGCGCAATTGGCCGCGCTGCGCGCCGATCCCGCGCTCGTCGACGGGGCCGTGGAGGAGTTGCTGCGGTACCTGAGCGTCGCCAAGTCGTTCATGAGGACGGCGCTGGAGGATGTCGAGGTGGGCGGGCAGACCATCGAGGCCGGCACGACGGTCGTCCTGTCGTACAACACCGCCAACCGCGACCCCGAGCGCTTCACCGATCCCCACGTGCTCGACCTGCACCGGCAGGACGGCGGGCACCTGGCCTTCGGCCACGGCATCCATCTGTGCCTGGGCCACCAGCTGGCCCGCATCGAGATGCGGGTCGCGTTCTCTGCGCTGCTCAAGCGCTTCCCCACACTGCGCCTGGCCGTACCCGCCGAAGACGTTCCCCTGCGCCCGGAGACCGCGGACATCTACGGGGTGAAGAGCCTCCCGGTGACCTGGGACGCGTGACCGCGAACCGGTGACGGTCCTGGCAAGTTTGGGCAAGTTCCTGGCTCGGCAGCTCCGTCACGGGCAAGCTCTGGCACAGAGATCGTTACCGGCTTCCGAGGAGGACACCATGGCCCTGCGTAAGCTCGGCAAGGACCCGGAGAGTCCCAGTGGCGGCTCCCCCACCATCTACCTGGACGAGGAGAAGGGCACCTACGTCGTGCAGGGGTGGACGGTGGACGACGATGCCCGACTGCGTCAGATGGACATCCCGGGCCACGAGTCGGCGGTGGAGATCCCCCGGCGCATGGTGCAGTTCTTCCTGGAGGTAAAGAAGGATGACGAGGCCACCGACGTTTGAGGAGCTGTTCCGCGACTGCCAGAGGACGGCTGTCCATCTGGAGATGCGCGACGCCTACATGAAGTCGGACCCCGCCTTCGTCGACTGGAAGACCGACCAGATCCTCGACCCCGCCGAGCGCTGGGCCGACTGGCACGGCCTTGTCACGGCCGCCACTGCGCGAGGCGTCGAAGTGCGCCGGGCCAGGATCGTTTCGACGCCCGTCAGCGAGTACATCCGCTTCGAGTACGACGTGACCGACGGGCTGAACATCGCCGCCGGCGAAGACGTGCGCTGGCTCTCGCGCCGCAGGGTGACGGATCTCGCGCTCCCGGGCAACGACTTCTGGCTGTTCGACTCCAGCCTTGTCCTCGTCAATCACTTTGACGGTGAGGGCGAGAACATGGAGGTCGAACTCACGGAGGACCCGGAGGTGGCGAAGTTCTGCGAGTCGGCCTTCGAGGCCGTGTGGCAGCGGGCAACGCCCCACGCAGAGTTCGAGTTGGCCTGACAGCCCCGAGCAGTACCGTCACAGATATGACCTCGCCATCCTCGAGCGTTCAGGAAGCCCGCAAGGCGCTCGGACAGCACCTGGCCGAAATCCGGCAAGCAGCCGGACTCACCAAGCGAGCACTGGCCACAGTCTGGGTTGGCACGAGTCGAAGGCTTCGCGCTTCGAGAGCGGCACCCGTGCGCCCTCGGAGCGCGACCTTCGTGATTGGTGCTTCGCCTGCGGCGGAGAATGAAGCAGAGGATCTCATCTCCACAGCCCGCGGAATCGAGGGCATGTATGTCGAGTGGCGCAAGATGGAGCGCAGTGGGCTCAAGTGGGCCCAGGAATCCGTCCTGCCTCTGTGGGAACGCACTCAGCGATTCCGCATCTACTCGCCGTGGCTCATCCCCGGCCCAGTACAAACGGCCTCGTACATCACCGCGCTGCTGACTTCCATCCGTAACCGCCGCGGGCTCATCGACGACGTGCCGGCGGCAGTCAGGGTGCGCGTACAGAAGCAGCAGGTCGTGTACGGCAACCACACGTTCGCCATCCTCCTGGAAGAGAGCGCGCTCCGATACCGCATCGGGGGGACGGACGTAATGGCCGGGCAACTCGGTTATCTCCTCAGCGCTATGGCGCTCCCCTCGGTGAGCATCGGCATCATCCCTCAGGACGCGGACCGTTCAACTCTCTGGCCCGTCGAAGGATTCTTCCTCTACGACGACGAGACCGTGAACGTCGAACTCGTTTCGGCACACCTCACCGTGGTTCAGCAGCACGAACTTGCCATGTATGCCCAGACGTTCAGCGAGCTTGCAGAACTTGCCGTCTACGGCCCGGCCGCACGTGAACTCATCACCGCAGCCATCGAATCCCTAGGGTGAACGTCGGGCAAGTTCCGGCACACTCGTGGAGCCTTCCCTATCGCCCTTCCTAGGTTTATCGGCACGGAAATCGTGCTCCGGAAGGACGAAGCGGTGATGACTGTGGCAAGTATCGGCAAGGCACCGGGGGCAGCCGAGAGCGCTGCGGCCGAGGATCCCATCGACGTAGAGACGATCTCCTCGCGCACCGCGTCCGTCCTCGCTATGAAGATGGGCACCTCGACCCGTGAGGACATGGACAGCGCCATGCCGGCGATCGTCGGGCACCTGAACCTGCTCCTCTGTGAAGACTTGGGAGCGGACAGGGACCAGGAAGTGCGGGCACTCATCCGCAAGGGCTACACCCTGATCGACCCCAGCAAGCGGCCGGCCGAGGGAACTCCCTCCTTCGGCGCGTTCCTCTACCTCCGGGACGTTGCCCTCCTCACACGGCGGCTGCTGTGGATCTACACCGAGCGCAACGGGCTGGGTGCGCCGTGAGCGTCAGGGACGACCAGATCATCAAGGAACTCGGCCACTACATCCATGAACACCCGTCGGAGCAGATGTCGTTGATGCCGGTGTACGACGCGGCCCGTGATCATGCGCAGCGGCGCTCCTGTACACACGGCCGACGTTGCCCGCTCGTGATGACGGGAGCAGTCGTCGTAGATGAGAGCAACCGTGTCCTTTGCCTGCGACACGAAGAGGGCTACGCCCTCGCCGAAGCGCGACCCGAGGCCCAGGACAACTCCCTCAGCGAGGCGGCGTTGCGCCTGCTGGCCGAGGAGGTCGGCGTCCGCGACGGGTGGACACAGCCCGACCTCGATGGTCCCTTCCTGGTGGACGTGACGCGGCCCGGGCAACACAGGTACGGGCCCCGCCTACGGGTCGGCATCCGGTACCTGTTCCGGGCTCACTCGGGCGCTGTCCTCCCTGCGGTGATCGAGACTGGTGCGGCGGCCTGGGTGCCCCTCGGGGACATCGGCATCCCGTCAGTCCGTGACCGTCTTCAACGTCACGTCATCGGAACCCGATGAGTCCCCGGCAGCAGCAACTCGCCTACGTCCTGAGCCTCATCGCAGTCGGCGGCTCCGTCCTCTTTGGCATCTGGAGGGGCTGAATGTACGAGCGCAGGACCGCGGATCAGCCCTTCATACCTACCCCGCCAGTGGGAACGGTGGGGGCCACCAGGCCGCCGACCGGTGTCCGCGTTGGCGACTTCATCCTCCTCGACGGCACGTATCAGCGGATACAGGACATGAGGTCCGCCGGCACGTCAGCCCAGCGCATCCTGCACTTCGCCGGACGAACCCCGCTGATCATGCGAGAGGCCCGCACCACCTACCGGCCCATCGAACACCGCTGATGACATCCCGCTCGGGCACCACACCACCCTTCTCACCTCACCATGCGAGGAGCTTTGTCATGCGCTTCCGCAAGATCCACGGCGCAGGGAACGATTTCGTCCTGCTCTCCGACCTCGAAACGGACGACGAAAAGGACTGGCCCAAGGAGGCGGAACGTCTGTGTGCCAGACGCACCGGCGTAGGAGCAGATGGCCTCGTCATCAGCAGATTGATCAGCGACAGCCCCGCCGTCCTCGCAGTCGACTGCTTCAATGCGGACGGCTCTGTCGCAACCATGTGCGGCAACGCCCTGCGCTGCACCGCCTGGGCCGTCCATCACGATCACGGCTTCGAGCGGATGAGCCTCCACATGGCTGGGGCAGTGCACGAGGCGATCGTGTGCGACGACGCCGTGTGGGTCACGGCCGAGGTGGGCGCGATCCTGCCCCGGCGCTTACAAACCGTCATCAACGGCAGGCCCACCTGGTTCGACAGCGCCCACACAGGCACCGAACACGTCGTGGCCATCGTGGACGACGTGGACACCATCGACGCGGTCACGGTCGGGCGTCTAGTGACACCGCGCAGCAACAGCAATCCGAGGGCGGCTAGATACTGGGGAGACCTGCGGTCGTACGCCCCGGTGAGCTGCTCGGCGGTGTGCCGGACCAGGCTGACAGCCTGAGTCGGGTGCTTCGCGCGTGCCAGGACGTGGGCCTGCACGCGGACACTCGAATACCCGCCAACTCGATGGCCGTCACCGACGCCCGGCACCGAGCGCTGAACGCGATAGGGCGCTGGGGTGGTGAGTGGGATGCCGAGGTGCTGCAGACAGCCGAACTCAGCGAACTGCTTACCAACGCAGTGCAGCAAGCCGGCACCGGAGGCATCTCCCTGATGCTCCGCCGTCTGCCAGACGCTTTGCAGATCGAGGTCAATGACACCAACTCGTCTCCGCCGAAAATCGATCTCCCCCGACGCGTACAGCGAGCACGGCAGAGGCATGCTCCTGGTCTCCGCACTCGCCGACCGCTACGGGACCGAGCGGACATGCGAAGGCAAATGCTGCTGGGCCGAGATCATTCTGCCCACCCCGCCGAGCGGGCAGCCCAGCCCTCACCCCTCGGGCCATCCCTGCGACAGCCCACCACTCCCCCAACGGCAGCGCGAACGCCACGTGGTCGGCACGTACGACTGCTCCGCGTCGAGCGATTCGGCTGAGGCATCTCCCGGCCGCACGACTACCTCTACCTCCGCCTCCTCGACCCATATCCGCCCGGGTCACCACTGATGCCGGTGACGACACCCCTGTGGGGCTTCTGGTGCGAGTGCTGGACAGAGGACCTGATGACGCAGGAGTGGCCGACCCTGCTGACATCGTTCGACGCCTACTCGGCGCCTCAGATCGACCGTTGGGCTGCGGTCGCGCTCCGCACGATCTCACCCGCGTTGGACGCGGCCGCTTGCGACGAGGCCTGGGAGTGGCTGCACGACAGCCGTATCCACGAGACGAGCCCTCCTGCGGGCCGAGCCCTGCAAGGTGTCGGTGAGCCACGCCAACACCCGCGTCTGCCTGCCGCCTCGTGTCGGCCCAGCCATACTCCTCACCTGCTGCTGTCTTGATCAGAGGTTCAGCAGGTGTGCCGCGTTGCGGTGTGCGATGCGTTTGAGGTCGGCGCGGGAGAACGGCGCTGTGCGGAGGAACTCGACTGCCTCGGCGGTTGATTCGTAGGGGTAGTCGACGGCGAACAGCAGCCGGTCGGCGCCGATGGCCTGGACGGCTCCGAGGAGGGCCGCGTGGGAGAAGACGCCACTGGTGGTCGCGTAGAGGTTGTGCCGCAGGTAGTGGGAGGGCAGGTGTCGTGGCCTGCTCTTGGGGTCGGCCTGGTGGTAGCGGCTGTCGAGCCGGGCCAGCTGGAAAGGCAGCAGTTCTCCCATGTGCCCCAGCGTCACCGAGGCCCCGGGGAACTCGTCGAACACTCCGCCGTAGATCAGGCGCAGTGCGTGGGCTCCGACCTGTGCTGTCCATCCCCAGGACGGCCCGCTCAGCACGGGATGGCCCTGGAACACCCGCCACTGATCGGCGGGGAAGAGCGCGGGATGGAGGTAGAGCGTCACGCCGAGCCGTTCAAGCTCGGCCCACACCGGCCGGAACTGCGGCTCGTCGAGGTAGTGACCGTGAACGTGGTCGTTGTGCAGGACCCCCTTGAGACCCAGTTGCTCCACCGCCCGGCGCAGTTCGGCCACGGCGGCCTTCAGGTCCTGAAACGGCAGGGTGGCGAAGCCGGCGAACCGGGTCGGGTGGGCGGCGACCACGTCGGCCAGGTGGTCGTTGACCCGGCGGGCCGTGGTCACGGCCTCGGAGGGGTTTTCGATGGCCTCCACGCCGGGTGAGGTGAGCGACAGGACCTGCATGTCCACGCCATGCTCGTCCATGTCCGCCAGCCGCAACTCCGTGAGGTCGGCGAGCCGGCGCCCCCACTCTTCCCCCCAGCCGGGAGGCATCCAGGCTTCGCCCGGCCACGGGATCAGCTCCGGAACGGAGAACGCCTCTTCCACTGCGATCACCTTCATACCGCGCCCCGGGCGGTCGACGGCGGACCCGGCCGATGTGGAGGTGGCGGCCTGGGCGACGGCGGGCGGGGCCGCGAGGGCTGCTGTGCCGGCGGTGGCACCGGCCGCGGCGGCCAGCAGACGCCGCCGCGAGGTCCCCGCGGTGAGGGGAGATTCAGACGATCCTGTCGTCATCATCCTGCCTTTCCATCGGTCTACGGGAATCAGAGGCATGGTTCGGGAGGCGGGAATCTATTCCCCCTCCACCATTAGGTAGCCTAATCGTAGGTTACCTAATGAAGAGTCCCCTGGGAAGCTCCGGTGATGTTGGGCACCAGATCTGACCGGCTTACGATCGGCAGACCGCGCCGAACCGACCGCCCCAGCGTGAAAGCAGAACCACATGGCCTCCTCCCCGTCCGAATCCGAGCCGCTCATCCGGCTGCTGTGGCGCGCACACAACTGGTTCCGAGCCGCCCTGACCACTGCATTCGAGGCCCAGGAAGACGGGTCGGCCATCAGCGCGGCACACGTGACCCTGCTGAGTCAGCTCCCGTCAGAGGGGGCGAGCATCGCCGAGTTGGCCCGGCGTCTGGGCGTCAGCGCCCCGACAGCGCACCAGTGGGTCCACGAACTTGTCGCCATGGGCGTGGTGACCGTGGAGAGCGATCCGCACTCCGCCCGGTCGAAGCTCGTACTCCTCACGGCGGCCGGTGCCCGGCGCCGCGAGGAGACGATGCAGATCCTGGCCGGGATCGAAGCCATGCTGGGCGGGCGCATCGGTGCGGATACCGTCACCGCACTTCGGGCCGCGCTGGAGGAACCGTGGGGATCTCCGGAATCGGTGGTAGTGGAACTCCCCGGACCTTCCACGCCTTAACCCTGTCGGCTCCCGGCCGCAGCGGCCAGTCCCTCCCCGGGCTGCAGGCACAAGGCCACCACACGCGGACCGCATGACTGGTCCGGCACGAACGAGCGCGACAGCCGGGCCCTGGAACGTCTGCGGAATTTCTGCCGACCCGCTCCCGCAGCGGTCCGCGCCGACGCCGGCCCGGCCAAGCTCCACGCCGCCAAGGGGTACGACTACGACCACCCGCGTCGTTGGCCCTGCCACGCGGCGTCACCCGCGAGGTCATGGAGTCCTCGAGCCGCCTCGGCCGCCACCGCTGGGCGATCCACCGAACCCGGGCAACACAACTGACAGTCCCGGCGGGCTTTCTCGGCGAGCCCGGCGCACTTGTGCGCTTCGCCCATGTACTCACGAGATCCGGACGTCACGACGCCGCAGAAGGGCTCTGGGCACAGGCGGCACAGACACCGGCCACCAGCAACTCCCCAGCGATCAGGCCGTAGTCGGCTCCAGGCTGTCCAGGAGTCGCTCGACGGCGGCCAGGAGCCTCTCAGTGGCGTCGGGTTCAGCAGCCAGGGCTCCCAGAGGAACGGACGGCCATGCGTTGAACCCCACGTCCCGCAGCTCGTCCAGCCGCTTGTCCAAGCCAACTGCGGTCGGCAGGGCGGAGACGAACGTCTCCGTCGCCCCGGAGCCGAAGCGCTGGACGATCGCCTGCAGGTTGAAGGCGAACTCCTCTCGCGCGGGATCACCGAGTATCGACAGTGTCCCGATCGGCGCCCAGCCGCCGGCACGTGTCCGGTAGTGGACATTCATGCTCGGGTACCGGCCGGTGCCCCCCACCAGCCTGCCACGTGCCTGTGCGTGCGCCAGCAGCATTTCGGCGGCATGACGCACCTCCGCGGTGCACCTCACGCTCATCGCGGCGTCCAACTCGTCCCGCGTCGTCTTCCGTGCATTGCGCGTGCCTGACGGCGTCTTCGCGGCCGTTGCCACTTCTCCGTAGACACGGGGCACGAGGACCTTCAGCGCACCGTCACCTCGGTACTGGGTCAACTCGATGGCGTACACATCGGTCTGCCGCATCTGTCGGTTGAGGAACTCGACGATTGCACGCAGTTCCAACGGGATGCGGTCGGCGACGAAGAGCAGCCGCATCTGCCCCGCGGTCAGCCGCTCCTCAACCGACCCCCAGAAGTCCTCGGGCGAACGCTCGCCCAGCAACTCCGCGTACGCCTCGTCCAGAGGTCGGCCGTCAGCTCGACAAGTCTTCTCAAAGGAGTGCTGCAGCAACGCCGCGGGCCAGTACCGAGCACCGTTCGCGGCGTAGTCGAGCATCTGGCCCACGACCTCCCTGCGTATACGGGTGTCGGTGGCGCGCTTGACCTCCACAAGGGTCGGCACCCCGTCAGCGTCGACGAAGAGGTGGTCGAGCCAGTATGTTGGCCCGCTCTCCGGGCTCGTCGAGACCCCCATCTCCCGCGCAACCAACACCAGCCGCAGGGACCGACCATCCGCAAGGGTTCCGAAGTCCAGCACCCTCGGATGGCGGGCCAGCAGTTCCTGGAACTCCTCCTCCGTTTCGAATGGTGTCGCCTCCAGCGCCTGAAGGCCCTCACCCACCACGAAGACCGGCTGTTCAGCCACCTGTTACTCCCCCGCGCCTCCGTGGCCACGACCGTTGGTCCCTCATCACCCCATTGATACCAGGCAGCACCGACACGGTATTCCGCACGCGCAGGATGTGACGAGCATGGCCCGACCGCTTGCCGCCCACGCCTCTCACCACGCACACAAGGTCACGCCACGCGTGAATCATGGCCTGGGCATCATCAGGGTCGGTGACACCTGGTACGGCTTCGGCGAGGACAAAACGGGTGTGGATTCGTCCGACATGTCCTTCCAGGGCATCGCGTGCTACAGCTCGACCGACCTGGCGAACTGGACACGAAGCAGAGGCGGCCGAAGGTGCCCTGCTCGAACAGGGCAAGCAGCAGCGTGTCTTGTCGGCGGTCGCGATGGCCGTCAGCGCCGGCTCGGCCGGCGGCCGCCGCGGCGGGCGGGCCGCCGAATGGCTCGATCAGCACTGGAAGGGCATCGTCCAGCAGTTGGACACGGCAGACCGTCCGCCTACTGGGGCCTCTCGACCGGGCCGAGCGCGGTCAAGAGGAGTACGTCGCGTAATCGACCGCGGTCGCCGGCCGACGTCGGTGTTCCGTCGCCGCTCAGTTCGAAGGCGCCCGGTCCCGCTCGCCGCCATGCCGACAGCGACGCGGCCGTACCGTCGAAGAGCGGCCGCTAGCCGTTCTCCGGCCGGCAGTCCGCCTCGACGGCGCCGGCGGCCCACTCGATTCCGCCCAACAGGTGCTGGCGGACGGCGGGTTCGGCGAAGGACTCCTTGCTGTGGCCAACGCCGGTGTAGAAGGAGCGGCCGCCCTGGTAGTTCTGGCACCAGGCGATCGGATGGTCGCCGTTCATGGTGCCGCCCCAGTACGAGGACTCGTCGAGGGAGGCCAGGACGCGGACCCGCTCCCGTGGATTCGAGCGGAAGTTGTACCACTCGTCGGTGCGGTTCCAGGTGGTGGGCAGGTTAGCGGTCGCCGGGTGGGCGCGGTCCTCGACGTGCACCGTGGCACGCATCGGCCACCACGGATGCGACTCGAAGTAGGCACCGACGAGCCCGCCGTAGAACGCCCAGTCGTACTCGGTGTCGGCTGCCGCGTGGATGCCGACGTAGCCCCCGCCACTGCGAATGTAGCTCTCGAAGGCCACCTCCTGGGCGGGGTTCAGGACGTCACCGGTCGTGGACAGGAACACAACCGCGTCATAGCGCCCGAGGTTGTCGGCCGTGAAGGCTCCGGCGTCCTCCGTCGCGTCGACCGAGAAGCCGCCCGTCTCGCCGAGCTGTTTCACCGCCGCGATGCCGGCGGAGATCGAGCCGTGGCGGAAGCCGGCCGTCTTGGAGAACACCAGCACCCGTGTGCCGTCCTGCTTCGCCTGTGACACGGCCGGTCCCGAGAAGCAGCCCAGGAGCACGGCCGCTCCGACGACTGATGTTGTCAGTCGGTTGATCGATCGCATGCTGTGTATGTCCCTCTCATCCGGTGGTGAATGTGAAGTCGAGTGGCGACCTCTGCGTACTCGCTCCGAGCTACGCGAACGGTGATCACGCCCATACGGGCCAGACGGTGAGGTTCTCCAGCTGCGTGGGACCCCGGGTTCGAGTGCGGTGTCGACCGCGCGGACGGCCGTTTCGCTGTCGAGCCGCGCGCCGAGAATGAAATGCCGGAACGACAGGGGGCCGAGGGAACTGGGTGACACCGGATTGGATCGCTGATCGTTCACTGGTGTCGGGCGATCACCGGCGGCACGCGTAGCGCCTCGGTCCGCTGCTACAGCTGTCGCGTTGTCGCGCGGCCCTGCGGAGCGTCTGGTCGGAGTTCAGGCCCCGGTGGAGTCGGACGGCGGGCGCGGGCCGCCGAAGCCGTGTTCCGAGAGGTCGAACCAGTTGCCCTCCGGATCCATGGCCCGGTACTCGGCGAAGGGACGGTTGGTGAAGCGTTCGGCCGGTTTCGGGGTCCCGGCAGCCACCAGGGCCTCGGTGGTGGCGGCCGTGTCCTCGATGTGGAACCCGAAGTGGTTGAAGCCGACCGGCGTCTCACCGTCGAGCTGGTGCTTGATCAAGGCGAGGGAGAGATAGCCGTCGGAGAGGAAGCAACTGCCGTCCGGGTCGCGGTGGAAGAGTTCCATCGCGAAGACCGAGGAGTAGAACTCGGCCAGCTTCTCCGGGTCGCGGGCCACGATGGCCAGGTGGCGGAGCCTCGGCCGCGCGGCGGTGGGTTCGTCCACGGTGGAATCCTTCGAGTCGGGGTACTGCCGCGCAGGGCGGGGCGCGGGGATCATGTTGTGGAAGGCGCTGATCAACCAGTGGCCCTCCGCTGTCCGTTCCACGACGGCCAACGCGTGCGTGGTGGCCAGCGGCTGCCCATCCGGGGCGGTGATGGTCGACTCGGCCTCCACCGTGGCGAGGTCGGGGCGGAGGAATCGGACGGCCACGACGCGTGCGTGGAGGACGGTTCCCGCGTACGGCCCGTGGAAGAGGGCGTCGTGGCCGGCCACGATCCCGGTCCGGCCGGGTGGCTTGTCGCCTCGTACGGTCGTGAAGTCGCAGTCCTCCGCGAAGCTCGCGGCGAAGAGCGCGGCGTCACCTGCCGCCCAGCCGCGGGCCATCTCGGCCCACAGGGCGCGGATCGCCCGGGCGTCGTCATGGGTGCCGCCCTCGGTGCCGTCATGGGCGGGTGCGTTCGTTCCTTCGGGCTGCTGCATTGTTCTCACGCCTTCATCAGTGAACTCGTACGGATACGCAGGTCGACCTCGGGGCACTCGGCATCCTCGAAACCTTCGGCGGGGGGCCGGGGAGGCGGGGCCCAGGCGCCCAGGGCGTGGTAGAACTCGCCGTCCCGGCGCTCCAGGTAGCAGATGATGTTGAGGGGCCAGCCGGTCCGGCCGAAGAGATGGCGGTCCATGGGAGTCGGGCGCTCGCTGAGCGTCTGGCCCCGTTCCGAAGGCGGTCCCAGGCGGTGCCAGTCCGGGTGCATGTGGATGGAGCCGAGCAGGTCCATCCCCAGGGCCTCGGCCTCTCGGGACGCCCGGAGGAGGTCGTGAGAGTCCATCCACCAGCCGCGGTGCTCGTTTTCGTAGGCCGGCCCGAACTTCGGCACGATCGTCTCGCGGAACTCCCGTAGAGCCGCCGGATCACTGGTGCGGGCATTACGGCCGAAGGCGACACGCCGCACGTGGTACGTCGTCGCCTCCGCGCTGCCGAGCAAGAGCGCGAAACAGGGCAACGGGGTTTCGGGGGTGATGAGTTGGTACTCAGCGGCAGCCACGGCGAGGAAGTCCGCGAGTGCCTCGTCGTCCATCAGGACGGTGGGAGGAGGGGGGATGGTACGACCGGCTGCTGAACAGCCGGCCGAACCGCATCGCGCGTCCGGCGAACCGGACCCGGATGCGTTCGTCACTGCGGACATGGGTGGTCTCCGTCGAAATGGGGGGTGGGGAGGCCGTTGGAGCGGAGTGTCCGCAGACGTTAGTTGAGAGTTCACGCTCACAGGTCGACTGCCGTGAACTGTGGGGATTTCCCTACGGCTTGATAGGAACTTGCGGCCGGACGGTTCGCGACGTCGAGGGGGATGAGCGTCAAACGCGCGACGAGGTGCCATGTGCAGCGGGCGATTCACATCAACCTTGCTCGCGTCGCCTTGGCACTGCCGGTTGCCTGGCGTCGATTCTCGTCATCCGTCCGGCAGGAACCCCAGGGCACCGGCCTGATCATCCCGCACCGCCGCGAACGCGGAGAGGCTGAATCCGCGGCCGGGCCGACTCCCGTCCGTAGGGACGAAGTGCGAGGAGCACCGAGCCCCTGCCCGGCTGGACCTTGTACCCCTTGCGCGATTCAGGCGTTTTCGTCCCACTCCCCCTGAGTGCGGCAGTGTCCCGGGACGACCACCTCAGCATCCAGGCGCTTTCCAGCCGGTCAGGGCTCCCAGGGGACCTCAATTGGCATGACTCACAGGGATTGACGTAGAAATCGCTTACCACCTACGGTCCTCCCGGAATCGCGGACACCTTTCGGTATCTCGAACGTCTGGCGTCGGTACGCCCCACGAGAACTAGGAGTCGAAGCGGAATGGGCACACAGCGAAGACTCGGCTGGATGTCGCTTGCCGCGGCAACCACCATGGCACTCGCGGCGGGAGTGATCACCGCCCCCGCCGCCCACACCGCGGACGATCCCGTGGAGGTCGTGGTCAACGGGGACGACATTCGCGCGGACAACGTGAACGGTTTGACCTACAAGGGCCTCGGCGTGCTCAGCTGCAACAGCACGAGCAACCTGCTGATGGACTACAAGGCGGAGCACCCCGGCCGGTACTGGCAGCTCATCCGCGTGCTGTTCGGTGGGAAGAACCCTTTGATCAACCATGTCAAGGTCGAGATGGGTTCGGACACGAACACGTCGACCGGTTCCGATCCGGCGACCATGCGCACGGCGGACGAACTCGCCGACGCGTCGCGCTCCCCGGGCTTCCAACTGGCAGCGGACGCCAAGACGGTCAACCCGAGGCTCAAGGTCTCGATTCTCCGCTGGGTCATGCCCCGATGGGTCCAGAACGAATGGAACAAGGGCACCGGCTCCGACGAGATGTACAAGTGGTACAAGGAGACGATCCTCGACGCGTACGAGAAATACGGGTACATGGTCGACTACGTGAACCCGGATACGAACGAGACGCGGGACCCGGACGAGGCCTTCATCAAGTGGTACAAGAAGGCGATTCTGGCCGACACGGACTTCGCCGACCCCCGCTACGGCATCCCGGCGAAGAAGCGGGAGAGGGCCGCGAAGGCCTACCGCAGCATAAAGATCATCGCCGCCGACGAGAACACCACCCTCAATATCGGGCCGTCGATGCTCAGCGACGCGGAACTCTTCGGCATGGTCGACGCGGTCGGCTACCACTACACCACCGATGACCGGCGCGACGGGCCCGCCGGCAGCGACACCAATCTGCCGTACACCCGGCTGGCGACCGGTGAGAACAAGTACGGCGAGGACAAGGAAGTCTGGTACAGCGAGGGAGTCGGCTCCTTCGGCTACACCGACTACCGCGTCAACAACACCGAGGGTCCGAACGGAACGAGCACCGGTATCGGCGGCGTCCAGAGCGCCCTGGATCTCGCGAACCGCTCCGTCAAGAGCTACGCCAACTCGAAGCGGACGCACTACATCTTCCAGCCGGCGATCGGCTCCTTCTACGAAGGTGCGCAGTACAGCCACAAGGAACTCGTCAGCGCGCGTGACCCGTGGTCGGGCCACCTCCACTACGACGCGGCCATCTACGTGATGCAGCACTTCACCCAGTTCGCGAAGACCGGCTGGGAGAACGACACGAACACGGCGGGCATCTGGCGCACCGTGCCGGAGGCCAGTTACAGCGGGGTGAGCGGCACCGAGAACGTCGACGGCTCGAACGGGGCCCCGAGTTACATGACGCTCGCGGACCCCCGTAAGAAGGACTTCTCCACGATCGTCGTCAACGACAGCGACCAGCCCAAGGCCTACCGGATCAAGGCCGAGAACATGCGACTCGGTTCCGACCCGACCATGGAGATCTGGGAAACCCGCGCCCCGGACGCGGGCCGGCCCTACGACGCGAACTTCAAGCGCCTCGTCGACGAGATCCGGCCCGGCGGCGCCGGGTACTACACCTACACGGTCAAGCCGAGGTCGATCGTGACCTTGACGACGCTCGACAAGAGCCACGACAAGGCGACGAAGCAACGCCTGCCCGAGTCCCGGGACCGCACGGTGCTGGACACCGACGCGACCGGCAAGAAGCACAACTCCCGCGACAACGTCCTGTACGCCGACGACTTCGGGTACGAGGAGGAGGGCAGAGTCCAGGTCGGCACCGGCAACGGCGCGCACAAGGCGTCCCAGCCCTACCTGAGGTCCCGCGGCAACCAGCCGCGCTACATGGTCGACCAGACCGGCGCCTGGGAGGTCGGTGAGGACGCGAGCGGCGACAACGTCCTGTACCAGTACATGGACCAGTCCATGAAGGACACCGGCGCCTGGAACCGCCACACCCCGAACACGACGGTCGGCGACTTCCGCTGGGAGAACTACCGGGCCTCGGTCGACGTCTCGTTCCCGGACCCGGCCGGCGGACTCGCCGCCGTGGGCGTCCGTCAGCAGAAGGGCATGGCGATCAGCGACGCCGCCTACAACGTGCGCATCGCACCGACCGGCGCCTGGACGTTCTACGAATACGGCACGGCCATCAAGTCGGGAACGGTCCCCGCGTCCGACGCCTACCGTCTCGCCATCGAGGCGAAGGGCGCGACGATCACGACCTACATCGACGGCAAGGCCGTCTCCACGTACCAGGACCCGACTCCGCAGACCGAGGGCCGCGTCAAGCTCGGATCCGACTTCCACAAGACGGCGTTCGACAATTTGAAGGTCGAGAAGATCGACGGGTACACGCCCTACGCCCGCGCACAGCTCGACAACATGGACAGCTCGGTCACCTACGACGGCACGTGGAGCCGGAAAGCCTCCCTCGGCGACGCGATGGACTGGTACCGGTCGACGTCGACCGGCACGACCGCCGGCTCGTCGTTCACCGTCCCGTTTACCGGCACGGGCATCGACATCATCGGCGGCAACGACGGCACCGCCGTCCTCGACGTCTACGTCGACGGAAAGCTGATCGCCCGGGACGCGAAGACGGCCGCGACCGACAAGCGCCTCGCGACGTACGCGCTCCGCGGTCTGCCCGACGGCGCGCACACGGCGAGGTTCGTCCTCAAGTCCGGAAAGATCGTTCTCGACGCGTTCAACGCCATCTCCGGGGACGTGGACAGCACGGTGGACACGACACCGATCCGGAGCGCCCTGGAGAAGATCGGTAGTCCGGCGCGGGCAAACTACACGGCCGACTCCTGGGCCCTGTTCGCCTCCGCGTCGTCCGCGGCGAAGGCTGCCGTGGCGGGACGGCAGAAGGGCCTTGACGCCATCGGCGTCGAGCAGATCACGGACCGGCTCGAAGAGGCTCACGACCGGCTGGTACGCAAGGACGGCACCGCCACCCCGTAGGTGCCCCGGGCCTGCGGACCCCGCGCGTTCGCCGTACATGTTCAAGGGGCCGTATCGGATTCCTCCGATACGGCCCCTTGCATGGGGGCGAGTCACCGTCCGCTTGGCTCGGCGGACCGCGCCCGCACACACGACATCGCTCGCCCACCGGGCCGCCGGACAGTTGTTGTGCACCGGTGCGGCGCGCGTCTCCTTGGTACGGAACCGGAGCAGAACCAGGAGACAGTTCGATGGAGCAGGCCACCACAGACCGATCGCTCAGCCGTCACGGGATGCTGAGGCCGACCGGCGCGGCCGGTGCCGGTGCCGGTGCGATCGGGGCGGCCACGGGGAGCGCATCAGCCTCGCCGATGGCCCCGAAGGGCGGGTTCGCCCACCCGGCGCTGCTGCACACACGGGCCGACTTCGACCGGATGGCCGAGAAGGTCAAGGCGGGTGCGCAGCCCTGGACGGACGGCTGGAAGCGGCTGCTGAGCAGCCGGGACTCGGCGACCGGCTACCGGCCACGGCCCGTCGCGACCGTCATCCGCGGTGGCGAGGGCGCGAGCTTCCACCTGCTGTTCCGGGACGTCGCCGCGGCCCTGCGGTCCGCGGCGCGGTGACCTCAAGCCGAGGACTCCTTGGTCGAACCAGAGGCGGCCAAAGGTGCCCTGCTCGAACAGGGCAAGCAGCAGCGTGTCTTCTCAACGGTGGCGACGGACGTCAGCGCCCGCTCGGCCGGCGGCCGCCGCGGTGGCGGGCCGCCGGATGGCTCGATCAGCGCTGGAAGGGCATCGTCCAGCAGTTGGACACGGCCGGTTCGCCCTCCAGTCGGTCGGTGAGCCAGGAGATGGCCGTTCCCTGGTCGGTGAGGAGGGGGGCGAGGTGGTTGGTGAGGATCCTGTCGCCGAGGTTGGGCAGGTCAACGGCCGCGTAGGTGACGTTGCCGCCCTTGCGGCACCAGTCCACGGCCAACTGACGGGCCTGGGCGTGCGGAACGATGTCGTCGTAGATGCCGGTGGCCACACGGACCGGACCGGACGGCTTGAGCGTCCCGATGCGCTGTTCGTCGAGGACGGCCTGGGCGCGGGGTTCGGCGGCGATGATGTCGGCGACGGACTTGCCGCTGGTCGTCCATGTCGTGCTCCGGGTGAAGCCATAGCGGACGACGGACTCGCCGACGCACATGGTCGACGTGTCGGCGAGGGCCTTGCGTCCGGTTCGCCAAGCACGATGGCGGTGATCACCAACTCAAGCATCACGCAGTCGTAGGCACCGTCCGTGCCTCCATAGCGCTCGGCATCACGCTCTACCACGGCACTGGCGATCCGCCATCCACCGCCATTAACCGGCGCGAAGGTCGCCGCGAAGACTCCGTAACCGGTCCAGCTTCGATGCAGGAAGACAACCTCGCCTTCCACGAAGACGTCCCACTTCTCGTCCATGTCCCGCGACGCGTAGTCACGCTGGATCTGTTCCCAGTCTTCATCTGACCAGACCCGCTGAGGCAGCTCCAGCATCGGCTGAGGATCTGATATCGGCTGGACACCACCAGAAAACATGGACCGAGTTACGCGTTCCTCAGCAGGCATGGAGTGATCTTACGGACGAAGCCGAGCGTGACAGCACATTCCTCGGCGACCTCATTGTGAAACGACCTGTAAGTAGGCCGGATTTTTGGTGGAACCTTCTGCCCGCGTGCAGGCCCTGCAACGACTGGAAGGGCTGCGGCCATAGTCCTGAGGTCGGGACAACGGTGCGGGAGCGACTCGGTCTGTTCCGCTCCGGCCGGTCACTTGTCGACAGCGCGCATCGAGTGCCCGGCCCTGGGCACTTGAGAGCGGTGGACGCGTACCGCGCGCCCACACCATGGGGAGGACATCGTGACCTCGTCCAACACGCAAGGGCGCGGCCGGGCCACGAAGGCCGCGGCACGCTCCACCCAGAACGAGACGCTGACTGCCGCGGGGCGAGCGGGCTTTGTCGCCCGCGGCATCGTGTACGTACTGATCGGACTGCTGTCCATCCGGGTCGCCGTCGGCAGCGGTGGCGGCCAGGCGGACCGCCAGGGCGCGCTGCACGAGATCGCGGCGCAGCCTTTCGGGAAGGCAATGCTGTGGACCTTGGTGGTCGGCTTCGCCGCCATGGCACTCTGGCGAGGTGCCCGCGCCGTGCTCACCAGGGGGCCGCAACGGAAGGCGGGTTCACGCGTGCTGGACGGCGGCCGGGCGGTCTTCTACGCCTTCGTCTGCTGGAGCACGGCCACCTATGCCGCCGGGGGCGGCCAGGGCTCCAGCGGTAACGAGCAGTCGCAGGACTGGACCGCATCAGCACTCAAACTGTCGTACGGCCAGGTACTGGTGGGAGCCGGGGGCTGCCTCCTGATCGGCATCGGTGCGGTACTCGCCGTCCGGGCGGCCATGCGGAGCTTCCTGAAGCAGCTGGACACCGGCACCATGAGCCACGGTACGAAGCAGGTCGTGACCGCTCTGGGGGTGGGCGGAGGCGTGGCACGTGGTGTGGTGTTCGCCGCGGCTGGGATCTTCATCCTGGTGGCAGCCGTCCGCTTCGACCCGGACGAGGCCAAGGGCGTGGACGCGACGCTCCGCAGCTTCACACAGACACCGGTGGGACCGTGGCTCCTGGTCGCCGTCGCGATCGGGTTGATCCTCTTCGGTGCCTTCTCCTTCGCCTCGGCGCGCTGGCGCCGCCTGTAACACGGTGACCCAAGCCAGATCAGTCTCGCCTATACCTCAATTTTTTTCAGGGTAGACGCAACCCATGGCGGTGGCGTCTACCCGACAGAACGGTTCTGCGTGAGGACAGGAAGCAGGCCCCAGGAGCACGCCGTGATCATCCTCGGACTCGTCATCCTCGTCGCCGCGGTGGTAATCGGTGTCGTCGGCGTTCTTTCGAACAGTGGCAGCGCCCACGAGTTCACCGGCGGATTCTCGGTTTTCGGTGTCGACGTCACCGGCTCCACCGGCACCCTCTTCCTCTGCGGCATCGTCGTCGGGGCGGCGGCTCTGCTCGGGCTGAGCCTGGTCCTGACCGGTACGCGCCGCACCACTCGCCGCCGCACCGCACATCGCGGGCTCAAGCAGTCTCGGCGCGAGACAGCCGCAGCCGAACAGGAACGGGGCGCTCTGATCAACGAACGCGACACCTCCCGCGCGCAGACGGCGCAGGTGGAGAGGAGGGACGAAGACCCCGCGGACCTGGTCGAACGCCCCCGCCACAAGGGCACTGGTTCAACGCCGGGCCGCTCCCCGCTGACGATCCCTCAGACGACCTCGATACAGACCTCGGTCGACCCGCCGGACACGGTGACGGTGGGTACGCAGAGAGCGGGTGTTCCTCATGGAATGGCTGAGAAGGCTGCCCGTGATCGGAAAGCTGATGCGTACGCACGCTTGGCGGGCGTTCGAGCGGCTGGATGCCGTCCACTGGGCCCGGCTCGCCGCGGCCATCACCTTCACCAGTTTCGTCGCGCTCTTTCCGCTGATCACCGTGGGCGCGGCGATCGGTGCCAAGCTGCTGAGCGAGGAACAGCTGGGGAAACTCCAGGACGAGGTCGCCTCCCAGGCTCCGGGCCTCTCCGACCTGCTGGACCTGGACAGTCTCGTCGCGCACGCCGGTTCCGTCGGGCTGATCGCGGGCGCTCTGCTCCTCGTGATCGGCATCAACTGGGTCGGCGCCCTGCGTGGCAGCCTGCGCGCGGTGTGGGAGAAGGAGCAGGACCCGGGCAACCCGTTCCTGCTCAAGCTCAAGGACTCCGTGATGCTGGTCGGCCTCGGCGCGGTCGGGCTGGTTGCGATCGGCAGCTCGGTGTTCGCGAACAGCGCCGTCGGCTGGACCGCAGACAAGGCCGGGATCGAGGGCGGGGCGGGACGGGTCCTGCTGTTCTTCGCCGGCCTGGCCATCGCCCTGGCTGTCGACTTCCTGCTGCTGGTCTACCTGCTCACCCGGCTGCCGCGGGTGCATCCCGGCCGACGTGCGGTCGTGGTCGCCGGGCTGATCGGTGCGGTGGGCTTCGAACTGCTCAAGTGGTTGCTGACCGGCTACCTGCAGGGCGTTGCGGGGAAGAGCATGTACGGCGCCTTCGCCGTGCCGGTCGCCGTCGTGCTGTGGATCAACCTCATGGCCAGGCTGCTGCTGTACTGCGCCGCGTGGACAGCGACAGCAGGGACGGCGGTGCGGTCCGGCGAGCCGGCCGAGGGCCCGGAGCCCGGAATCAGCCCCGCAGCCGACGCCGCACCACAGCGGGCGTCAGCCGGCAGCGTTGCACCAGGAGCACCGCGCCTCCAGAAGCACGGCCCATGACCCGAGCGCGGTTCCTCGTGCTCGGGCAGCTGCGTGCGGTCACCGCCTCGGCATCAGTGTCAGGCCACCAAGCCGGGGAGGGGTTCGGAGTCGTCGATGAAGGCGCGCGCCACATCGGACAGGCGGCGGTTGTGCGCACGAGCGTAGCCGCGCAGGGCGGTGAAGGCCCGTTCCATGTCGGTGTTCTGGCGTTCGGCGAGTTTCCCCTTGGCCTGTTCGATCAGCACGCGGCTGTTCAGGGCAGTCTGCAGCTGTTCGTTGAGGACGGTGCTGCGGTGGGCGGACCGTTGCTGTAGGAGGCTGATGGTGGCGACGTCGGCCAGGGCCTGGGCGACGAGTGTGCCGGCCGGGTCGAAGGGGCCGGGGGTGGTGTGGAAGAGGTTGAGAGCGCCGACGGTCTCGTCCCGCAGGCGCATGGGCAGCGCCTGGACCGCCCCGAAACCGCTGCGGTGGGCCGCCGTGACGAAGCGCGGCCAGCGGTCGACCTCCCGGGTCAGGTCGGGGACGATCATGGAGGTGCCGGTGCGGAAGCACTCCAGGCAGGGGCCTTCGTCGTTCTGGAGCTGGAAGAGTTCCAGCAGGCGTACCCGTTCGTCGGAGGCGGCCATGACGCGCAGTTTGCCGTCGCGGTCGGCGAGCAGCACCCCGGCGGCGCTCGCGTCGAGCATGCTCACACAGCGGTCGGTGAGCAGGCGCAGGAAATCGATGAGGTCGAAGTCGGCGACCAGGTTGTCCGCCAGCTCGACGAAGGTCTTGGCCAGGAGTTGCTGATTCATGGTGGCACCACCCTCTGTTGAGACTAGTCCCGCCGGGAGAGGGCGGGAAGCGCAGCGCGTTCGTCGGCCGGAGCCGATGAGTCAGGTGCCGTCGTCGGTCCGTTTGGTTTCGGTGTCGGGGGAGAAACGGAGCCGGTGGGCCACCACGTCGGCGGCCACGTCGGCGAGCCGGCGCCCTTGCGTATAGGCGTAGGCGCGGAGCCGGACGAAGGCTTCGTCGATGCCGACGCCGAGCTGGACGGTGAGGATTCCGGTGGCCTGGTCGATCTCCGCCCGGTATCCGCCCAGGTCCTCGAAGCCGCGATCTGCCAGTACTCCGTCGACCGGCGCGCCCGTCTCGTCGATCCGCGCGTCGAGCAGGAGCAGCGTCGCAAGGTCGGCGAACGCCAGCGCGTCGGCCAGCTCCTCGGCGTCCAGCACGGTGGGGACGCTGGCGTACAGGTCCAGAACTCCCGGGCTGATCGCCCCCATCTGCAAAGGGAGCGCGAAGACCGCGCGTGCCCCGGCTTCCAGGGCCGCATCGGCGAACACGGCCCAGCGGTCCTGCATAGCGCCGGTCAGCAGATCAGGTGTCAGAACGGCGGAACCCTGGGTGAAGGCGTCCACACAGGGCCCCTCGCCCAGGGTGAGCTGGAGCTCCTCCAGCTGTTCGCTGATGCCGTCGGTGCTGCACAGCGGATGGCTTGCGGCGGTCTTGGACATCGCTGATACCCCGGCTCCGCCGACCGGCAGTGCGGCCACGGCCGCGGTGCACACATCGACCACGCCGACCCGGGCACCGCGTCGGGCCGCCTGCTCGGCGACCAGCACCTGGATGCGGGCCGAGCGACTGTCGGACCTCATCCGGGCCACCGGGTCCAGGCATCGTGTGCCAGGCCCTCCAGCCGCGCCGTGATTCGTTCCCCGAGGGGGAATACCAGCGCACGGAACCTGGTCGGGCCCGCCGGCCGCCACACCTCTCCCACGTCCAGCCATCCCCAGGAGCGGAGCGACGCGAGGGTCGGGTGATCGTCCGGATCCACCAAGGTGGCGCCGAGTGACGCCTGGTGGTCGCTCAGCAGCCGCTCCTGCAAACGGCGGGCCATGTCCTCATCCTGTGGGTGTGGCTGGACCAGGATGCTGGTGATCGCGAAGACGCCGCCGGACGCCGTGAGTTGTTCGATGGTCTGCGGCAGTGCTCCGTCGAACCCGGACCACCAGAAACCGTCACTGCCCACCGGGAACCCGAAGGCACATCCCACCAGGTGGTCCGTCTCCGCGGTCACCATGGCGAACCCCGGCCGACGGATGTCACCGGTGAGACGGTTCAGGAAGTCCTGGCGGCTGCGGCTGCGGTACGCCTCAGCGGCGGACGTCTCGCGGGAGTCGACGTACAGATCCGCCAGTTCGCCGCTCAGGCCCTGCGCCAGCCAGCGGTTCACCCGACGCAATCGGACCGCGTCCATGGTGGACGACTCGCCTGCATGGGGCTTGTGCGGCTGCCCCTGCCTGGGCTGGGCCTTCACCGCGCATCGCCCGAGAGGACAGGCCCCGGCGGAACACTCCGGTACGGGAGGTCTGGAGCAGCCGGGGCAGGGACGTCCCCGAGAGACGGAGGCCGATGCCCGAGCGGTAGGCCGAGAAGCAGGAACCCGCAGCCGGTGAGGTCGAGGATCCGCCTCAGCGACTGTGGCGGGTTGTGCAGTCGTAGGATTCCGCCGGCCCTCCTGGTCCGCTGCGCGGCGTAGAGGAAGGCATTGAGGCCGCTGCAGTCGCAGAAGGTCACGGGGGTGAGGTCGACGTCGACGATGCGGATGCCGTCGCTCAAGCACTGTGCCAGTGCCGCGCGCACCAGCGGTGCCGATTCCAGGCCGATCTCACCGGCCAGGGTGATCAGTGCCCGGTGCCTTTGGTCATGGCGGTAGATGGTGAGCTGTGGAAGGGGCATGACGCCTCGGTTCAAAGGCCATCCGGCAGCGAGGTGGGGATGCCGGGTTTCCCGGCCCCTTGGCGCGCTGTCGGCAGGGGCGTACGTTCGGCGGAGACGGAACGACGGCCGGTCCGAGGGCCTGTGCAACAGGACAGGGGACCCACCCGGTTCCCTCCAGGGATGCGCCGGGTGACGGACGAAAGGTCCGCTCCCCGCAGCCATCTGTGTCGTGAAACGACAAGCCGCCGGGGTCTGGGACGCCTGTACAGCAGCGTAGCCCTCGCGCGGTGCGACAGGTGGCCCGAAGCCGCAAAGTCTCAGAATGTGGACGGTGTCAAAGCGCGGCGGGACGCGCATATCCGGTGCGCTGCACGGCACTTGGGCCCATACCGGGAGGGCTGCGGCCCGCGGTCACTCAGACATGGCAGTCCGTCGACTACGCGAGGGAGGTTGTCGACGTCGGGCATTCCGGGTCCGTCGGCGATCCTGGATGTTGCTGGTGATCTTCAGGTGGTCAAGATCCGACAGAGAAGCCGGAATCGGCCGATTCACCCGATCCGACGTGGTGGTTGAACTGCCGGAGAAACTTCGGACCCGTCGGCAGGAGTCCTGCCGCGGTGGGGAATCGGCCACTACTGCAGTGCGTGGACCGCGGCGGAGAACACCGGGGGCATCCGGGACGCTAGGGGGACGATGAGGCGGGCGGTGCCGGGACGGCGGCTCGCGGCCAGCAGGGCCCCGGTCAGCAGTCGGTGGCGCCGGGTCAGCCGGGTCCAGGCGCGCTCATATGCGTCCGGTCGCCCGGCGGCCAGGCAGTGGACAGCGGCCCCGGCCGTCGCCAGCGCGAGGGCGATGCCCTCGCCGGTGAGGGCGTCCAGGTAGCCCGCGGCGTCGCCGACGAGCAGGACACGGCCGGCGGTTCTGCGCCGCACCCGTTGCCGCAGTGGTCCGGCGCCGCGTACCTCCGTCGCGGCCGGGCCGTGCAGCGAGGCGGTGAGGGCCGGGAAGCCGGCCAGGTGCTCGTCGTATCCGCGACGGCGGCGGCTGAGGACCGCGACGCCCACCAAGTCGTCGCCGACCGGTGTCACATAGGCTTCGCCGTGCCGGGACCAGTGGACCTCCACGAAGTCCGTCCACGGTTCGACGCGGTAGTGCCGGCGCAGGCCGTAGCGGCCGTGGGGGCGGCCCGGCAGTTCCAGACCCAGGCCGCGGCGCACCGGGGAGTGCAGGCCGTCGGCGGCGATCAGCCAACGGGCCGTGGTCCCGGCGGCGGTGACCGTGTCCGCGCTCTGGCGCACCTCGCCGACCTTGCCCGGCAGCATGCGCACGCCGAGGCCGAGAGCGCGCTCGTGCAAGGCAGAGTGCAGCGTCGTACGGCGGATCCCCAGCCCGCCGTGGCCGCGGAAGGACGCTTCGGCGCGGGTGCTGCCGTCCACGTAGCGGATGCCGAGCAGTTCGCGGCCACTGGCCTCGACGCCCAGTGCCCGCAGCGCGGCGACACCGCCGGGCATGACGCCTTCTCCGCAGGCTTTGTCCACGGGCGTGGTCCGGGGTTCGACGACGACGGCCTCCAGGCCGGCGAGCGCGGCGTGGATAGCGGCGGCCAGACCTGCCGGTCCGCCGCCGGCCACCAGTACGTCGATCACGCCGGAGCTTGTGCGGTCGGCGTGGTCGCAGCGGCCAGCGCCCGGTTCTCGCAGCGGATGCGCACGGTGAGCAGGGCGGCGTTGAGTACGGTGAACACGGCCGCGGTGACCCAGGCGGTGTGCACCAGGGGCAGGGCCACGCCCTCGGCGACCACGGCCACGTAGTTCGGGTGCCGCACCCACCGCCACCGGTAGGGGCCGCCGGTCACCAGCGGCAGGCCGGGTACGACGATCACCCGGGTGTTCCAGCGGGGTCCCAGGGTGTGGATACACCACCACCGCAGTGCCTGGGAGGCCGCCAGCACGGCCAGCATCGGCCAGGCCAGGGCGGGTACGAAGGGGCGGCCGGCCAGCCACACCTCGGCCGGGCAGGCGATCAGCAGGCCGGTGTGGAGGGCGACCATCGCCGGGTAGTGGCCCTGCCCGGTCACGGTCGCGCCGCGGGCGGTGCTCCACCGTTCGTTGCGGCGGGCGACGACGAGTTCGGCGACGCGCTCGCCGGCGACGGCGGCCACCAGCAGTCCGTACCAGATCATGTGTCCTTCGTGTCCTTCGACGGTGTCCGAACTACCAGCGGAGCAGGACGAGTTCGCAGGCGAAGCCAGGACCCATGGCCAGCAGCACGCCCGGTGTGCCCGGCGGCGGGCGGCGTTGGGCCAGGGTGTCGCGCAGTACGTGGAGTACCGATGACGAGGACAGGTTGCCCACGTCGGCCAGATGACGCCAGGTCACATCGAGGGCGTCGTCGGGCAGGTCGAGGGCCTCCGTAACGGCCTCCAGGACCTTGGGGCCGCCGGGGTGGCACACCCAGGCGGTCACGTCCTTCGGCTTGATCCCATGGTCGCCGAGGAACCCCTCGACGTCATCGGCGAGGTAACGGCGCACCACATCGGGGACCCGCGGGTCGAGGACGACCTGGAAGCCGGTGTCCTTGATGTCCCAGCCCATGACGCGCCCGGTGTCCGGGTACAGGTGGCTGCGGGTGTCCGCGATCGTCGGGCCGGCGGTCTCATCCGGGCGGCCCGGGCGGTTCGCGCCGCACGCGACGACCGCGGCGGCGCCGTCGCCGAACAGCCCGCTGGCGACCAGGTTGGCCATGGAGGCGTCGTTGCGCTGGAAGGTGAGCGAGCACAGTTCGACCGACAGCAGCACCGCCACGTGGTCGGGCCGGCCCAGCAGGTAGTCGTGCATACGGGCCAGACCGGCGGCGCCACCGGCACAGCCCAGGCCGAACAGGGGCAGCCGTGTGACGTCCGGCCGCAGTCCGAGTCGGCCGACCAGCCGTGCGTCGATCGAGGGGGTGGCGATGCCGGTGACAGAGGTGAAGATCAGCAGGTCCACTTCGGCGGCGGTCAGGCCGGCGGAGTGCAGTGCGCCCCGGACGGCCTCGGCGCCCAGGTCGGTGGCGGCGCCGATGAAGGCGTCGTTGGCGGCGCCGAATCCGTCCAGTTCCCCGTACCGTTCGAGCGGCAGCGTCATGTGACGCGAGCTGACCTTCACGCTGCGGTGCAGCCGGTCCAGGACCCGGCGGTCGGTGCCCTCGGGCAGACAGGTGCGGGCGATCATGTCAGTGATCTCGGACTGGGCGCGGCGGTGCGGTGCGAGGGCACCGTGAACGGCGGCGATCCGCGTCATATGGTTCCCATCCGGTTACCAACTCGGGTGAGTTGCTCCCCACGTGTTCCCCGGACCGGGACTTCGACACCATGGATCGCCCGTCCGGCGGTGCGCCCCGCAGAGCGTGTGTGCCGGCCGGGTGGGGCCCGGGCGCCTACGATCGGCCGGGTGGGCACTCCCGAGCAGTCGACGACCGGCGGCCCCGAGGCGAGTTGGGCCGTCCGGTTGGCTGGTCTGGCCGGGTCGTGCCACCCCGGGCCTGTCGTGGCGGTCACCGCCTTGATGGCCGCGCTCGCCGTGACCGCCGGCCAGGGCGCCGCGCGATGTGTGCTGACCGGCGCCGCCGTTCTGACCGGGCAGTTGTCCGTCGGCTGGTGCAACGACGCGTTCGACGCACGCCGGGACATCGCCGCCGGCCGCCATGGCAAACCCGTCGTCGACGGCGCGGTCGGTGTGACGGAGGTGTGGGTGGCCGCGTATGCCGCGCTGGCGCTGTGCGTGCCGCTCTCGCTCGCCTGTGGCCTGCGGGCGGGCGCCGTTCACCTGGCCGGAGTAGGGGCGGCGTGGGCGTACGACCTGCGGCTCAAGGCAACTGCATGGTCCTGGGCACCGTACGCGGTGGGTTTCGCCGCGCTCCCGGCATTCGTGGCGCTGGGGCTGCCGGGGCAGCCGTGGCCGGCCTGGTGGGTCGTCACCGCCGGGGCGCTCTTGGGGGTCGGAGCCCATCTGGGTGACGTACTGCCGGACATCCGTGGCGATCTGGCGACGGGCGTACGGGGATGGCCGCACCGGCTGGGCCCCGACGGCGCGCGGCTGCTGCTGCCGGTACCTCTTGTGGCCGCATCCGCGGTTCTGGTGCTGGGGCCGGCCGGGCCGCCTGGCAGGTGGGGATTGGCAGTGCTCGTGGTGACCGCTCTGGTCGCGGTGACGGGAACGGTGCTGGGACGCCGCTGGGAGCGGGCGGCGTTCGCGGCAGCGGTCGCGGTGGCGGTGGCGGACGTGGCGTTGCTGCTGCTGCGCGGCACCGGGATCGCCTGACCGCGCCGCCTCAGACCGTACGAAACCCACAGATGGAAGCGGGAGTTTCGGAACCGACTTTGGGTCCGCGATCGCCGCTCCTCCACGCCCGGGCTACGCAAGGAAAGCGACCTGGCCCTCCGCGACTTCTACACCTTCCAGAACACCCACGGCGGGCCGGACGGGCGCATGGAACAGCTGCTGCGGAAGATGTGTATTGAGCCGTGAAGTTGTTGACGCGGGTGAGGGGTGGTTGGCCTCCGAGCGCGGTGTGGCAGCGGTGGTGGTTGTAGGTGTGCCGGAAGTCTGCCAGGGCTGGGGTGCGTTCGGTGTTGCCGGCGTAGGGGCGCTGGTAGGCCATTCGTCGAGCCGGGTGCGGTCGAAGCGTTCGACTCTGCCGTTGGTCTGCGGCCGGCAGGTGCGGGTGAGTCTGCCGACCGCGACGAGGTCGGCGAGGGCCTGTTGCCAGGCGAAGCTCTCGCGGTAGGGCCGGGGGACCGACGTCCTCCAGCACCTGCTTGGTCAAGGCGTACGAACTGCTCCAGGGGTGTGGGTCGAGCCTCCCCTGGCTCGCGGCGACGGGCTCGCGGTCACTCAGCGGTGTCGGTCGTCGGCAGGCAGCGCGGCGTACCGGATGGCGCATTGCCGGTCGCCGCCATGAGGCCCGGGACCTAGCGTCGTGATCAAAGCCCCATGAGCGCGAAGGAGCACTGCCACATGCCCATCCTTGGATATCACTACAGCCCTGACTGGAACCAGGAGCTCTACCAGGCCACCATCGACCGGGTCATCCCGGACCGCAACGACCTGCCGAGCGGGATGATCGCTCACTATGCGGCACCCCTGGAGGGAGGCGGCTGGCAGGTCGTCGACGTCTGGGAGTCCGCGGAACATCACGACCGCTTTCTTCGGGAGCGGGTGGTGCCTGCCGCCCGGGAACTCGGTGCACCTCCCTTCGAGACCAAGTTGACCGAGCTCTACAACTCGCTGGTCGCTCAGTAGCGCTCGGCGTCTTCGTATCGTGCGCGGCGGACCTGTCCGACCACCCGCGTGCACACCGAACGCTTCACCACCGCCGGCTCCCAGCTCTGCAACGAATGCACGGCTGTACACCTCGGCGTCGTCCACGCCCTGGCCGACCTCGCTGACGATGCCCCACCCGAGAGTTACGCCAGACCTGTATCGACGTCCTGTGCGCCTACCTCCGCCTGCCCTGTACCGCCGAGCCGACCTCCCGGCGAACGACGCGGAAGTCCGTCACGCCTACCTGTACCGGCGAGAAGTCCGGATCCCGTCCTGCTCAAGGTCGAGTCTCCTGGGCGCCGGGCTCAGGAGGTCGTACAGGCCTCGGGTCTTGGCTGAGCCACGCCCTCGCGGGACCACACGGCCTTCGCCGCACTGGGTCCGATCTCCCTGACGAGCGTCGACCAGGCGGGCCGGGAGATCGGCCGGAACGCCGCGCGTCTACTGCTCGAGCGGAGCGCAGACCGCGGCAAACCGTCGGTACAGGCCAAACCCTCCCCCACGCCGGTGGAGCGGCGCACCACGGTTCGGCCGTCGGCGTAGGACCGTTCAGGCACTGTCGGTTGCCCGCATCCGGAACTCTCCGGGCGTCGTCCCCGTGCGCAGCCGGAAGAACTTGGTGAAGTCGCTCGGATCGGCGAAGCCGAGCTCCGCCGCCACGTTCTTCGCTGCGAGATCGCTGTGCAGCAGGAGGCGCTTGGCTTCCAGCAGGACGCGTTCGTCGATGTACTTCTTCGCGCTCATCCCGGTGGCCGCCAGGGTGGCGCGGGACAGGGTGCGCGGACTGTAACCCAGCGCGGCCGCGTAGTCCCCGACCCGACGCGTCACCATGTGGTCGCGTTCCACCGCTTCGAACAGGCGCCGGAACACCTCGGCCGCCGGGCCTGGTGCGGTCGAGCCGCCCGTCACCTTGGCCAGGCGCAGGATCAGTACGGACACCAGATGCCGGAGCACCTCGACGTGGGAGGCGAGCGGCATCGAGGACATCGCGGCGAACTCGAAAGCCAAATGGTCCAGCCCCAGGCGCAGCGCCCGCGCGTCCTGGCCCGAGGGCCGCACCGGCGCCTGCTGGTAAGGGGGGCCCAGGTCGGCCGCCGCGAGGGTCGAGGGCGGCAGGAACCCCGGCTGGAAGACCACGATCGTGCCGTCCGCGGCCGACAGGTCCCTCCCGAACCGCTGCACCTGTCCGGGGCGGATCCACAGCCAGGCGCCGGGCGGCAGTTCGTGCTCGACGAAGTCCACCGTCAGGTGCAGGGACCGTTCGCGTACGGCGATCAGTTGGTGGAAGGCCGGGCGCAGGAAGGCGTGGGGATCGTTGCCATGGCGCCGGGCGCGCGCGAAGAGCCCGCCGAGCTCCCCCACCTCGACGCCCGCTGGTGCTCCGACCGCCGCCGTGTACCGGAGATCCCTGACAGCAAGGTGTCCGTTTTTCCCCATCGTGAGTCCAGAGCGTACCCAGGCTCGTCCTGATGGACCACCTAGGTTCGAAAGAGCGGCGCCGGTCCCGAAAGGCGCAGCCCATATGGCTTGAGGAGGGGAACGGTGCGACTGATCGTCGGCATGACCGGAGCGACCGGGGCGATTTTCGGGGTACGGCTCCTGGAGCACCTGCGCGGGCTCGAGGACGTGGAGACCCATCTGGTTCTCTCCCGGTGGGCGCGCAGCACCCTCGAACTGGAGACGGGTCTGTCGGTCGCGGACGTGAGCGCGCTGGCCGACGTCACGCACAAGCCCGACGACCAGGGCGCCACCATCTCCTCGGGTTCGTTCCGGACGGACGGCATGGTGATCGCGCCCTGCTCGATGAAGACGCTGGCCGGGATCCGCGCCGGGTACGCGGAGGGCTTGGTGGCCCGTGCGGCCGACGTGGTCCTCAAGGAACGTCGCAGGCTGGTCCTCGTTCCTCGTGAGACGCCGCTGAGCGAAATCCACCTGGAGAACATGCTCGGCCTGAGCCGCATGGGGGTGCGGATGGTGCCGCCCATGCCGGCCTTCTACAACCACCCGGCCTCCGTCGACGACATCGTCGACCACATCACCGCCCGCGTCCTCGACCAGTTCGACCTGCCCGCGCCGGCGGCCAGGCGCTGGGAGGGCATGCGCACGGCCCGTGCCGATGTCGGGCGGTCCGCCGCCTGACCGCCACCCATCATGCGGCCCACACCTCGCACAAAAGGACATCCCTCATGGCATACGACGATCTGCGCAGCTTCCTCGCCGCTCTCGACGCGGAGGGTCAACTGCTGCGTGTCTCCGACGAGGTGCTCCCCGAGCCCGATCTGGCCGCCGCCGCGAACGCCGCCGGCCGGATCGGCGAGGGTGCGCCGGCCCTGTACTTCGACAACGTCAAGGGCTTCACGGACGCCCGTATCGCGCTGAACGTGCACGGCTCCTGGACCAACCACGCCCTGGCCCTGGGGCTGCCCAAGCACACCCCGGTCAAGGAGCAGGTGGAGATCTTCGCCTCGCGCTGGGACGACTTTCCCATCGCGCCCGAGCGCCGCGAGGACGCCCCCTGGCGCGAGAACACCCAGGCGGGCGGGGACGTCGACCTGTTCTCCGTGCTGCCCCTGTTCCGTCTCAACGACGGCGACGGCGGCTTCTACCTCGACAAGGCCGCGGTCGTCTCCCGGGACCCGGAGGCGCCCGACGACTTCGGGAAGCAGAACGTGGGCACGTACCGCATCCAGGTCATCGGCCCCGACCGGCTCGCGTTCCAGCCGGTCCCCGTGCACGACGTCGCTCTGCACCTGCACAAGGCCGAGGAGAAGGGCGAGGACCTGCCCGTCGCCATCACCCTGGGCAACGACCCCGTGATGGCGATCGTGTCCGGCATGCCCATGGCGTACGACCAGAGCGAGTACGAGATGGCCGGGGCCCTGCGCGGAGCACCCGCGCCCATCGCCACGTCCCCTCTGACCGGCTTCGACGTGCCGTGGGGCAGCGAGGTCGTCATCGAAGGGGTGATCGAGTCGCGGAAGCGGCAGATCGAGGGGCCCTTCGGCGAGTTCACCGGCCACTACTCCGGGGGCCGACGGATGCCCGTCATCCGCGTCGACCGCGTCTCGTACCGCACGAACCCGGTGTTCGAGTCCCTGTACCTGGGCAAGCCGTGGACCGAGGTCGACTACCTGGTGGGACCCAACACCTGTGTCCCGCTGCTCAAGCAGTTGCGTGCGGAGTTTCCCGAGGTGCAGGCGGTGAACGCGATGTACACGCACGGCATGCTGGTGATCATCTCCACGGCGAAGCGATTCGGCGGCTTCGCCAAGGCCGTCGGCATGCGCGCCATGACCACGCGGCACGGTCTGGGCTACGTCAGTCAGGTGATCGTCGTCGACGAGGACGTGGATCCCTTCGATCTCCCGCAGGTGATGTGGGCGATGTCCGCGAAGGTCGACCCCCGGGAGGACGTCGTCGTCGTGCCCAACCTCTCCGTCGTCGAGCTCGCGCCCGCGGCCCAGCCCGCCGGCATCACCAGCAAGATGATCATCGATGCGACGACGCCGGTCGCTCCCGACGTGCGCGGCAACTTCTCGACTCCCGCCAAGGACCTGCCGGAAACCCGGGAGTGGGCGGCCAGGCTCCAGCAGCTGCGCACTGCCGCCTCCTCCCGGTGACCCGACTCTCCCCTGGCCCCCTCAAGGAGTTCTCCTCATGACCACCCATGCCGCGTGCCCCCGCTGCGCCTTCGATGCCGTCCGGACACTCGCCGCCTCCCCGGTGGCGGGGGTGTGGCTGGTCCGCCAGTGCGAGCGGTGCCTGTACACCTGGCGCACCACCGAGCCTGTCCGCCGCACCACGCGTGAGGCGTATCCGGAGGAGTTCCGGATGACCCCGGCGGACATCGAGAACGCGATCGAGGTACCCACCGTTCCGCCCCTGCGGCAGCCCTGACACACCCGGCGGAGCCACGTCCGACTCCGGGCCGGCCTGACGCCCGTCCGTCCGTTCACGGCCGGGTGGCGAGCTCCTCACGGGGCCTCATCGCCGCCGTCATTGCCGTCGTGACCCTCCCGGATCCGGGTTCCGGACCATCCTGCGGCCGAGCCCCCTTCCGCCATTCCGTCTACTCGCCACTCAGCTCACTCACGCACCGATCAATGCCCGGCCTGACTTTGCACCTGCTCCAGAACCTGTTTCGCGGAGCTCGCCCCGTTGAAGATGCTGACCCCATGCTGGTTGAGCAGTTGGTTGACCCGCTCCCAGTGCTTCGTCGTACGCAGCGGAATCGCCGTGGCGTTGGCGGCTTCGAGGACCTCTCGGGCACCGGCGAGGCGGGCGTTCTCGTACCACGCATGCTGTGCCGACTCACGTGACGGATAGGCACGTCCCACCCCGCCGAGCCACTCCAGTTGCTTCTTGGCGGTCATCAGCGTGATCGCCTTGAAAGCCCGTTCCGGGTCCGGGCAGGACTTGGAGATACCGAACCCGGAACCGGCGGAGTACGTCCTGCTGCCGTCCGGGCCTGCGGGAATCGTGGTCAGGCCCACCCGGAAGCCGGCCTGGTTCTTCAGGTTCAGCAACGCCCACGGACCGCTGGCGCCCATGGCCACGTTGCCGCTGAGGAACTCCCTCTCGGCGAACAGGGGATCAGCCTCGGGCACGCGGGGGGCGACCTTCTTCCTGGCCACCAGGTCGGCGTACCACTGCACGCCGTTGGTCATGGCGGGGGTGGTCAGTCGCAGTTTGCCCGCCACGTCGGCCGGCTGCGCCCCGGTCTTGGTCAGCACCATGGGAAACATCCACACATCCTGAGGCGACGCGACGAACCCGTACCTCCGCTCCCCGGTCAGCTTGCGGGCGACCGACTCGAACTCGGCCAGAGTCCATCCCGGCTCGGGCTCCGGCACTCCCGCGTTCCGGAACGTGTCCCTGTTGTACGTGAGGATCACCGGGCCGACGTCGTACGGCAGCGCGTACTGCTTCCCGTCGGCACTCAGCCCCTCCATGACGGACTTGTCGAAGTCCGTCACATCGAACTTGCTCTTGGCGATCAGATCGTCGAGCGGCAGCATGCCCTGGGTGTAGCCCGTGGTACGGAGCGACTGCATCGAGACGATGCAGGGCGCATCGCCGCTGCTGAAACGGGTGCTCAGCTTGGCGAAGTAGTCATCGAAGGACGAGGTCTCAAGCTTGATCGTGAGCTGCGGATCTTCGCGGGACACACGGTCCGCGAGTTCCTGCCAGACCTGCTGTTCCTCACCGCCGCTGGCCCACATCGACCAGGTCAACGGCTTCGAGTCGCCACCGTCGGCGCCGCACGCCATGACCAGCGTCCCGGCCAGCGCCAGGGCGACGGCTGCTCTCACTGCGATGCGTGACCCTGTCATGACATGTCCATATGTTCCTTTAATTTGCAATATAAACGCATTATGACATGGCGCGCATTTGCACACCTGTCACTGCTGCACCGCCCGGGTCGTGCACTGCCCAGCCGCACCGGAATGCCGGACTGCCGGACCGTAGGCGGTCCGGGTGACGAGGCGTCCGAGTTCGTGGGCGGCGTCGAAGCGTCCCCGCTCCGCGGTCTTCTCGGTGCTCAGCAGGACGCGGAATCCCCCGGGATCCAGCCCATCCTCGTCGCCCCGGCGCTGGGCGCCTGTCGTGGATCGGCTCCCTGACAGTCCGCCTGAGCACCACCCTCTGTGGCCTTGCGGCCGGCCTCGTCGCACCACGGCCGGGAGCTGGTTCGCATCCGGGCTTCGCCGTCAAGCGGCTGCGGGCCCTGCTCGCCTCCACGGCGTCGTACCCGGTCAGGCTGCGGTGCGGCCACGCCTGTCACGCTGCGATGTGGCCAGGTAGGCGACGAAGACCAGGATGGCGAGTGTCCACGCCAGGGTGACCGGCTCCAGTCCCAGAGCGAGGCCGCCGCGGGAGCGGTTCACCGCCATCCAGTCGGCGAGCGAGGCGCCGAGGGGGCGGGTGATGACGTATGCGGACCAGAAGGCGGCCACCGCGTTCAGACCGCTGAAGCGGTGAGCCAGAGCGGGCACGCAGATCGCGACCGCGAAGAGGACGACCGAGCCCAGGTAGCCGAGGCCGGCGGTGGCGGTGAGATCGCCCGCGGCGGTGCCGAGGGCGAAAGTGGCCAGGACGGCCGCCCAGTAGAGCGTCTCGCGCCGGCGGGTCCGGACGCTGTGAATGGACAGCGTGCGCTCGCTCGCGTACCAGAGGACGAAGACGGCGGCCAGGACGGCGAGGAACGCGGGGGTCGAGACCGTGTAGGGGACGCCGAGACCGACGTGGAGGACGTCGGCCGCCATCGTGCCGAAGACGCTGACCATGACGACGGCGGTCCAGTAGACCCAGGCGACGTGCCGACGGACGGTCAACTGGACGGCCAGTGAGGCCACCAGGGCGATACCGCCGGTGGCGACCGCCGGTATCGGGCCGAGCACACGGGCCAGGAGGTCGGACGCCGTCTCTCCCATGCCGGTGGTCAGCACCTTGGTGATCCAGAAGAAGGCCGTCACTTCGGGCACCTTGTTCGCCATCGGGCGCAGGGGAAGGCGGGGCCGGTCGTCCAGATCGTCAAGGAGGTGCTGTGTCGTCATGGCCCGCACGATGACACGGCCAACCACCCGCACCCCAGTCCGCTTTGCCATAGTTTTTGGGCTTCCGGTGGATAAGTTTCCCTTCGACGCCTGAAGTTCTGAATGTGATGGCCAGGTCAGCGTGACGCCTCGCCCTGCGCCACCTCCACCTCGTGGTGGAAGGTGATCACGCCGGTCGCCGCGGCACAGGCCGCAGCCGCCGCCTGGCCCGCGCGGTGTACGTCGAGCAGGCGCCCCGCCAGTACTACGCACCGGACTGGAAGCACGCCCACGCCACCTGTTACGACGAACCCTCCCTGGCCGCCCTGCAGACGCAGCTCGCCTGCGACACCCCGGCCTTCGACGAGCCGGAGAAGTTCCACCGGACGGTCACCGGCTTCCTCACCGACAGCAGGAACGACGACAGCAACGACACGGACGTACTCGTATGAACAGCCCCACGCCTCCGTTCCCCTTCCCCT
The DNA here is from genome assembly GCF_000725785.1 of Streptomyces flavovariabilis. Classification (NCBI taxonomy): domain Bacteria; kingdom Bacillati; phylum Actinomycetota; class Actinomycetes; order Kitasatosporales; family Streptomycetaceae; genus Streptomyces; species Streptomyces flavovariabilis. The sequence goes on from NZ_JNXD01000025.1 coordinate 127,078, forward strand.
ACGGCGTCAACCAGTTCACCACCATGCCCTGGTCCTTCGAGGAGGACCTGACGCACTACGCCGACCTCGGTGTCGAAGCGATCGAGCTGTGCGAGACCAAGCTCGACCACGACCGTGACCGCGCCAAGGCGCAACTCGCCTCGTTCGACGCGACGGGACTGCCGATCAGCTCGGTCCAGGCCCTTGTACGGACCGTGTTCCCCAGCGAGACCCAGCCGGAGCCCGTCGGCCGGCGCGACCGGCTGGCCCGCTTCCGTCGCAGCGTGGAACTGATCGCACCGTTCGCCCCGGGCGCGGTCTTCGTCACCAACACCGGGCCGGCGCCCGACGGGAACCTGCACGAGGCGATCCGCCAGGTCGTCACCCATCACCGCGAACTCGCGGACATCGCCGCCGACCACGGTGTACGGATCGCGCTGGAGCCCCTCAACCCCGTCCTGCTCAACGCGGAGACCGCCATCTGGACCTACGGGCAGGCGCTCGACGTCGTCGAGGAGGTCGGCCGCGAGAACGTGGGCGTCTGCCTCGACCTGTGGAACGTGTGGCAGGACCCCGATCTCGTCCCCCGCCTCGCCGACGCCCCGGACCGTCTGTTCCTGCTTCAGGTCAGCGACTGGCGCACACCCCGCTCGCGGATGGACCGGCGCGGTGTCGGCACCGGCGACATCCCGGTCGGCCGACTGCTGCACGCCGCCCACGGCGTCGGCTACCGCGGCCCGTGCGTCCTGGAGATCTTCTCCGACAACGTGCCGGACTCGCTCTACGAGACGGACCTGGACGACCTTCTGCGTACCAACCGGACGGCCCTCGAGGCGGCCTGGCGAACCGGCTGAGCGCGAGCGGGTCTGCGCGATGGCGACGGCTACGTCCGCGCCGCTCTCGCCGGACCGGCCACGCGACCCCGTCAGGGCGGACGACGACCGGGCGCGCTCGCGTGTCCGAGCGCGCCCCGCCAAGGGTCCGGCCTCGTCAGGTGGTGCGTCCGCAGGGGCGGATCCGGCCGCCGTCAGGTCGCGTATGTCGCGTTCTGCGCCGTGGTGAGCACCTTCTGTCCGTCGGCCTGGGTGAGCCGGCCCCCGGAGACCCATGAGTTCACCGTCGACTGCACCCTCGTCACCAGCGCGCTCTTACTGCTGAACGGCGCACCGGCCCAGATCTCGTCCAGGAGCGTGGTGCCGTCGGACTTCGCCGGGTTGGCGACACCGGAGTCGGTCTTCCCGAAGACGACCCTGGGCTCGGAACGCCGGACGTAGGCGTGGGTCGGGTCCTCGGTTCCCTCGTAGAAGGGGGCGAACTCGGTCCCGTTCAGCGTGTAGTGGAGCGGCTTGCCCGTCACCGGTGTCAGAGAGGGCAGCAGGTCACCGGTGAGCGCGGCGTTGGCGTACAGCCCGACTTGGAGGTAGCTGGTGCTCGTGTTGCGGCCGACCAGGTTGACCGGGCCGTAGAAGAGCGTCTGCAGGGACGGGTCGTCGAGCGCCTTCTCCACGCGGAGGCGGAAGGGGATGGTGACGCGCACGGTGTCGCCGCCGCGCCAGGTACGGGACACGGTGAAGTAGCTGCCGGCGGTCGGAGTGCCGCTGACCGCGCTGCCGTTCACGGTCACCTGGAAGCCCGACGTCGCCCAGGACGGCACGCGGAGCTTCAGCTCGAAGGCGGCGCTGCTTCCGCTGAACGTGAGGGTCGAGCCCTGCTCCCTCGGATAGTTCGTGGTCTGGGTGACGGTGACGCCCTTCTCGGCCCAGGTGAGGGTGGTCGGGCTGTAGAGGTTGACGTACAGCGCGCTGCCGTCCGTCTTCTTGAAGTACACCGAGTCCTGGTACTTCGTGGCGCTCTCCATACCGGTGCCCTCGCAGCAGGTCGTGCCCTGCTTGGGGGTGTAGTCGCGCACATGACCGGGCTTGAGGCCGATGAAGTAGGTGACGAGCGGCTTCTCCGCGTCGGCCTTGTCCTGCTTGGATCCGAGGATCTGGTTGTACAGGGCCCGCTCGTAGTACTCCATGTACTTGGGGTCCTGGTCGTGGAGGAACAGCGTGCGGCCCAGTTTGAGCAGGTTGTACGCGCAGCAGGTCTCGGCGTTGGTGTCGCTGATCGTGCCCGCGATGGCCCCGCGCGCCCGCCAGAACTCACCCGTGCTGGTGCCGCCGATGCCGTACATGCGATTCGGGACGACCATGTTCCAGAAGTTCTTGGCGGCGGTGAGGTAGCGGGTCTCACCCGTCGCGTCGTACAGGCGGACGTAGCCGGTCATGATCGGGATGTGCTGGTTGGCGTGCAGGCCGTCGAGCGTGTCCGTGTTCGCGGCACAGGCGTCGATGAGCTTGTTCAGGTCGAACAGCTTGGCCAGGGCGAGATGGCCGGCCTTGTTGGTGATCGAGTACAGGTCGATGATCGTCTCGACGATGCCGCCGAACTCGCCGCTGGAGAAGATGCCCCACATCCGCTGCAACGTGGAGTCGGGCAGCCTGGACAGCCGGGAGTACATCCAGTCGCACATGCCGGACGCGAGGTCGAGCGCCCGGGCGTCGTCGGTGGCGAGGTAGGCGTCCAGCAGGCCCTTGAGGATCTTGTGCGCGGTGTAGTACGGCGCCCACACCTTCGTGTAGTCACCGCTGGTCATCGACTCCAGCTGGATGAACTGCGTCTCCGGGTACGCGGCGAGGAAGCCGGGGTGGCTGGGCCCGCCCCAGGTGCGGCGCAGGGTGGCGGTCAGGCCGCGCCCGGAGGCGTCGCCCCAGGTGCCGCCGGTGGTGGTGGAGAAGTAGTACGACGCGAGGTTGCCGAGGCCCACGGAGGAGGTCTTGGCCTCGCTGGTCTGCAGTGAGGTGATCTCGGCCGCGGTCAGGGCCCGCGACCAGACGTTGAACTCGTCGAAGGCGCCCGCGAACACGGGGTCGTCGGAGAAGTTCGAACGGCCCAGCCAGTTGTTCGTCAGGGTGCCCAGCGCCGCCGGGTTGAGCGTCATCGAGGTGTTCCGGGCGACGGCGGTGCCGTTGACGTAGAGGGTGCCGGTGGTGCCGCTGATCGTGACCGCCAGGTGGCTCCACTGGTTGAGCGGCAGGGCGGTGGTGCCGTTGAGGGCCTGTTCCCCGCCCGGCCCGCCGGTGGTGATGGCGAAGCGCGGTATCCCGCTGCCGTTGCGGGAGGCCAGGTACATGTACCGGCTGGTGTTGTTGCCGAAGTCGAAGATCCGCTGCCAGTTGGCGTTGTGGGTGGGCTTCACCCAGACCGACAGGGTGATCGCCGGGGCACCGCCGAGCACGGCGGCCGGCAGGTCGATGTACTGGTACGAGCCCCGGACGTTCTCGTGCGCGCCGCCCCACTTGCCGGTGACGGCGAGCATGCGCGGGTCGGTGCGCAGCGCCGCGCGGACCTCGGTGAGCGCACCGACCATGGTCCGGATCTTGTCGGCGTACGCCTGGTCGCCGGTGCTCGCGTACGCCTGCGACAGCATGGTCAGGAAGTGGCCGGTGTAGTGGCCGCGCAGGTTGCCGTTGGCCTCGCCGTCCAGGCCCTCCCAGCCGCCGGGCGCGACGGCGCCGCCGGTGGAGAGCCCGGCGTTGGCGCGGAAGACCTGGAGCAGCCGGTTCACGTCGTAGCCGCGGCCGTGGTCGAGCATCAGCTGGCGCTTGGTGGCGAAGACGCCCTGCCCGAGTCCGACGTCCTTGAGCTCGAACGGCCGCAGGGCCCAGGCGGCGGGCACCGGCAGCGTCGCGGCCGCTGCCCGGCCGCCCGCGGCGTACGTGATCGCCGGTGCCGCCGTGGCGAGCAGCGCGGCCTGGAGGAGGGTCCGTCTGGAGAGGGCGCGTGCCATGCCGTTCCTCGTTTCTGCGCGGGGTGGGGCCGAGGCTCGCTGGACCGAGACTGCGGTTGTTCGAAATCCTGGACAGCGTGCGGGACTTCGACCAGAAGATAGGTTCGGGGTTCGATCGCGTCAACGCTTCCGGCAGGTTCTGTTCCGGTTCATTCCGGTGAAGGGGCACCGGCGGCTTCGGGTTCGGTCTCCCCGGGAGGCACGCGGCCGTTCGTGCGTTCCGTTTCGGCGATCCGGACCTTGTTCGCCCAGGCGATGGGGACGGAGGGACGCCGTCGTGCCGAAGCAACCGGAGCCGCCACCGTGACGGGGATCACACCGGAAGGAAAACCCGCCGTACGGGCCGGGCGTCTAGTGGGTGTGAGATCAGGCAGGAAGGCACCGGGGGACATGGACGAGGAGGGTCTCGTCCGGCTGGTGGCCAGGGGTGACCGGGCGGCGTTCGAGGAGCTGTACCGGCGTACGTCGCCGTGGATGGCGGTGCGGCTGCGTCGTCGCTGCGCGGACGAGCAGATCGTCGCCGAGGTCATGCAGGAGACGTATCTGGCGGTGTGGCGCGCGGCGGGGGCGTTCGCCGGAACCGCGGTGGGAGGGACGGCCGTCGGCTGGCTGTGGACGATCGCGGCACGCCGTCTCGTCGACGCGTTCCGGCGCCGGGCCCACCACGCGGAGCCGCCACCCGCGGCCGCCGCGCAGCCCGTGGCGCCCGCCGCCGAGGAGGAGGCTCTCGCGGCGACCGTCGGCGGTGACGTCGGGGACGCGCTGCGGCGCCTCGCGCCGGAGCTCAGACAGGTACTGCAGGCCATGGTGCTCGACGGACTGTCCGTCCGGGAGACCGCGGTCCTGCTCGGGCTGCCCGAGGGGACGGTCAAGACCCGTGCCCGCCGGGCCCGGATCGCGATGCGGAAGGCGCTGGCATGAGCGTGGAGCACGCGTCGATGCGGATCATCGACGGTTACGCGCGCGGCGATACGGACATCGCCGCCGACGAGGTGTGGGCCCTGGAGGCCCATCTGGAGGCGTGCCGGGTGTGCCGTGACCGGCTGTCGGCCGCCGTCGCGGCGCAGGTGCCGGCCGTGGCGGATCTGGTCGGCACGGTGTGGTCCGGCCTCGAACCCCAACTGGCCGCCACCACCCCCGTGCCGCGCCGACGGCGCCGGTCGGCGTGGCTGTCGAGGTGGCTGACGCCCACGATGGTGCCGTGGCTGGCCATGGTCGTGAGCGTGACCCTGCTCGCGCTGCTGCTCGACCTGGCCGGCACCGGCTTCGGTGACGTGTCGCTGGTGCTGCTGCTCGCCCCGGTCCTGCCCGTGCTCGGCGTCGCGGCGTCCTGGTCACGCGGCCTGGACCCGGCGTACGAGCTGACGGCCTCCGTGCCGAGGGCGGGGCTGTACCTGGTGCTGCGGCGGACCGCGTCCGTGCTCGCCGTGATCGTCCCCGCGCTGCTGGTGGGCGGATGGGTGACGGGGGTGACGGCCGCACAGTGGCTGCTGCCCTGTCTGGCCTTCACCTCGACGACTCTGGCGCTCGGCGGTGTCATCGGCGTGACCCGTGCCGCTCTCGCACTGGTGGCCGTGTGGGCCGGCGTCATCGTGGCGCCGACGCTGGCCGCCAGCCGTACGGCCTTCGCCCTGCAGACGGGCGGCCTGCCCGTGTGGGGGCTGGTCCTCGCGCTCGGCATCGGTGTCCTGATCGCCCGCAGGGGCGCGTACTCGGTGCTGGGAGCCCATGAATGACCATCGGAAAGGAACATCACATGAGGACCGCGGTGAGCGCGGCCGACATCGCGCCGACGGCCTACGCCTGGCAGATCAAGGCCACCGGGCTGAAGGTCAGGGTCGGCAGGAAACGGATGGCGGTCGACGGGCTCGACCTGTCGCTGGGCACCGGCGTGCACGGTCTGCTCGGCCCCAACGGGGCGGGCAAGACCACCCTCATCCGGACGCTGGCCACCGTACTGCGCCCCACCGAGGGCACGCTGGAGCTGCTCGGCGAGTCCGCGGGCGGCATGGGCGAGCACCGCGCGCTGCGCCGCCGGATCGGCTATCTGCCGCAGGAGTTCGGCTACTACAAGCGCTTCACGGTGCGCGAGTTCGTCGAGTACATGGCGTGGCTGAAGGAGGTGCCCAAGGCCGACATCCCCGGGGCGGTCCAGCGCGCCGTGGAGCGGGTCGGTCTGGCGGACCGCGCCGACGAGCGGATGAAGGCCCTGTCGGGCGGCATGGTGCGGCGGGTCGGCATCGCCCAGGCCATCGTCAACGATCCGTCGATCCTGCTGCTGGACGAGCCGACGGTCGGCCTGGACCCGGCACAGCGGCTGCGTTTTCGCGAGCTGCTTCAGGAGTTGGGTACGGACACCTGCGTGCTCGTCTCGACCCACCTGGTGGAGGACGTCGCCGCCGCCTGCACCGACGTGGTGCTCTTCGCCGAGGGCCGGCTGGTCTTCCAGGGCACCCCGGACGCTCTGGCCGCGGCGGGCGGCCCCGAGCACGTGGGCGACAGTCCGCTGGAGCGCGGCTACTCGGCGCTGCTGCTCGACCCCGCGCGGGAAAGGGGCATGTGGTGAACGTCCGTATTCTGCGCATCGAGCTGAGACGCTCCGTCGCCCCGTGGGCCGGCGTCGTGGTCCTGACGACGGCGCTGGCGTTCCTGTATCTGGTGGGCACCATGTGGTGGCAGGGCACCACGGCGTGGACAGCCCAGTGGACGTCCCTGGCGATGTGGACCCGCTCCCTGCTGTTCTACCTGTGGCCGCTGGCCGTGGCGCTGGGGGCTCTGCAGGGGCTGCGCGACCACCGCTCGAAGATGTCCGAGCTGCTCACGAGTACGCCGCGGCCGGCCTGGCACCGCGCGGCCACGGTGGCGGGGACGACGGCGATCACGCTGGCCTCGGCCTTCGCGCTCCTCGTTTTCGTGGGCGGGGTCCAGGTGCTCGCCCACACCGAGTACACGCACCTCGGATGGCTGCCGATCTCGCTGGTGGGGGCACTCTTCCTCGTCGCGGGGGCCGTGCTGGGCATGGGGGCCGGGCGGGCCCTGCCGTCCGTGCTCACCCCGCCCGCGCTGGCCATGGGGGCCTTCGTGTTCACCTCCCTCATGCACATGTCGTTGGGCCGGACGGAGACGACCACGGCAACGGGGATCCCCATCACGGAGCCGAACCGGGTCTCCCTGCTGTCACCGGCGGTGCAGGAGGTGGGCGATGTGCTCCTCACGCTCTCCGCCTCCGTGCATGTCGGGCAGACGATCTGGCTGCTCGGTATGGCCGCGACCGGCTTCGCGCTGCTGGTCGCCGCGACCTGGCGCGCCCGGCTGATCGCCCTCACGCCCGTCCTGGCGGGCGCGGTGATCGCCCTGCTCGTCCTCCCCTCCGACCCCCGCCGGATGTACGTCGTCGACGAGACCGCCGCGGAGCTGGTGTGCGACGGCCCGGTGTGCGTGACGAAGACGCACCAGGCGCGACTCGCCGACCTGGCGGGCCCCGGTAAGGAGGCACTGCGCCTGCTGCACGGCGCCCTGGGCGGCCAGGCGCCGGTCTCGGTCCGGGAGAACACCGCCGTACTGCCGGAGGGCTCCACGCCGCAGTGGTCCCGCAAGACCGTGCTCTTCGACTTCGACGACGAGATCATCGCCGCCGCGAAGGGCGAGAAGCTGACCTGGGCCCTGATCGCCAAAGGCATGGTGCCGGGGTGCACTGCCGTCGGCTGGAGCGGCTTCGGGTACGACGAGTACGCGCAGACCGTCGCGGCGGGCTGGGTCCTCGGGGACCTCAGGCCGCTTCCCGGCATGGAGTCAGCAGGTGTGCGCCGCGAGGTCGACGCCGCGGCCCGCCCGGTGTGGAAGGAACTCAAGGCGCTTCCGCGGGCCGAGCAGCTCTCGCGGATCAACGCGATGCGCGCCGCCGCGCTCTCCTGCAAGGGCGAGGCGTTCGATGTGCTGTCCGGCGGTGCGTCCCGGTGAGATGGCTGACGCTGTACGCGCGCTCGCGTCAGGTACCCGCGTCGCTCGCCATGGTGGTGACCAGCGCGATGGCGGTGTGGGCGCTCGCCCGGGACGGCGGTGCGGGGTCCGGGGATCAGCGGCCGGCCGTGCTCGTTCTCGCTACCGGGGCGATGGCGGTCTCGATCGGGCTCGGCGGGCAGGACCTCGCGCTGGACCGGACGGCCGCGATCCGCTGGGCGCCCCGCAGAGCGGCGCACGTGCTGCTCGCCGGCGCGGTCGTCGCCGCGGTGCTGCCGGCAGTGCAGACGATGGGCGAGGACATGACCACCGCCGCGTTCGTCGTCCGGGACAGCGCGGGCCTGATGGGACTGGCCGCTCTGGGCGCGGCGCTCTCCGGCGGGCAGTTCGGGTGGACGCTGCCGTTCGCCTGGCTCTCGTTCTCGTTCTTCGCCCCGCCCCCGACGAGTGCGCCGATGCAGGTGGCGACCTGGATGCTGCTGCCGCCCGGCACGGCGGCGGGCACCTGGACGGCCCTGGCCCTCGCGGTCACCGGCACCACGGTCTACGCCTTCGCGGGACCGAGGCGGTAGCCGGTCCGGGCCACCGATCGGGACACGGCCGTGATCGTGCGCGCCGTCCCCCGTGGTGCTTCGTGTCCCCATGGTGACGCAACGGTGGGTGGTGGTCGATCGCTTCGGCCGCCACCCACCGCTTCGGTCACTTCGGCGGGTGGGGACGCATCGTGCGTCCGCGGTCCCGCACGGCGCCCCTCAGGACGTGTCCTCGATCCTGCCGGTGAAGACCGGGCCGACCGGCGGCTCCTCGAAACCGACCAGCTGGATCCGCACCGCCTCCTCCGGCTCGGTCACCCCGTCGGCGATCGTGGGTATGGTCACCTCGGTGCTCAACCGACCGGCGGGGACGGCGGACAGCAGGTGCATTCCCACCGTGGACAGGGGTCGCTCGGGGAGCGGCGATTCGCCGTGGTTCTCCATCAGCCACTGCGGGTCCACGTCCGTGGTGGACAGCTCCGCGCCGTCGTCCGCCGCCAGGAAGCCGAACTCCACGGGCACTTCGGTGTCCGCGACCGTGGACAGGGTGGCCCGCCAGGTGAGGCCCTGTCCCTCGGTGACCCGGTCCGCGACGGGTGTCACGGTGACCTCGGGCATCGGGTCGTCGTTCCGCACGGTCACGCCGCCGTGGTGGGAGCCGACCACCGCGCCGTGCACCGCCTTCACGAGCACGTCCTGCCCCGTGTCCTGGCCGTAGCGGGTGTTGCCCTCTGCTTTCACCGGCACGTCGATGACGGAGTCACCGGGCCGCACCCGCACCAGGCGGGACGTGGCCCGGCCGGTGACGGGATCGGTGACGAACAGCCTGACCTGGCCGTCGCCCCGGCCGGAGAGGCGCACCGGGACCTGGTGGCTCCGGGTTCCGGAGTCCCCTTCGTCGACCGTCAGCCGGCCGACGTCCACACGGGGCAGTGCGACCGGGCGCACGGCCGGTGTACCGGGGCGCCAGCCCCAGGCGTCCATCAGCCAGGCCCGTCCGGAGCGGTTACGCGGGGTGATGTCCAGCGTCGTCACCCGGCCCGTGTCCAGCCGGGCCCGGGTCGCGGCGGTCAGCGGCAGGCGTATCTCCTGCCCCCAGTACGAGGCGGTCCCGCCGCTCCCCGGCAGTCCGTCGACACGGACCCTGCCGAGGGTCGCGCGGCGGCCGGAAGCGTCGGCGATCGTCACGTCCAGCCGTGTTCCCGTGGTGTTGGGCGGCACGATCACCCGCAGGGCGAGGGCCTCGGCGCCGGAGAGGGAGGCCGGCTCGGCGGAACGCACCCGTACGGGAGAACCCGGTGCGGACCATCGCAGGGCCACCGCCCGACGGCCCGGTTCGGGCGCCGTCTCCCACTCGGCGAAGTGCGGTGAGGTACCCGTCCCGTCGGGAGCCAGGCAGGCGGTCGCCGCATCGGGGTCCGCCACCGCCGAGCACAGCCGTCCGCCGTCCACGGTGACCTTGGTGTTCGGTAGGAACGCGGCGGTGCGGTGCCCGCCGACGGCGTGGCTGAGCACCCGCGCGGGGTCCGCCGACGGCGCCCGCCGGTTCGAGCCGTCCAGCAGCGGGCGTACCCGGTCGTCGTCCGCGACGAACAGCCGGGCCGCCGCGGCGATGTACGTGCCGCCCGCGGCCTGTTGCTGACCGGCCGTCAACCGTGTGGTGCTGCCCGGAGCACACACGGGGTCCGGTTCCGCGGCGTCGTCCACCGCCGGAGCCGTCGCCTGCCCCGGTGTCCACTCGCTGTTGAAGAAGTTGTGGTTGGCGCCCACCATGTAGACCGCGCTGTGCAGGGCGGCGCCCCGGCTGGCTTGGCGCGTGCCGTCCACGTAGATCTGGCCCTGCAGGTCGCCGACGTCGCCGTCGCAGCCCGGCAGGATCGTCATCGACGGCACGTCGGGGACCGGGTTCTGCCCGAAGGCGGTGGGTCCGAGGAGGACGGTGCCGCGGATCTGCCAGCGCACGCGCCCCCGGTATCCGTCCTGGTCCGCGGGCGGGCGGGAGAGGCTGTCCATGGCGGCCCTGTTCACCCCCTCGCCGCCCCGTGAGTGGCCAACCAGCAGCACCCGGGACAGGTCGCCGGGAGGTGCGCTCCGCACGACCGCCGGAGCCGATGACCGGCCGGAGCCCGCCCAGTCGGCCCACCGGGCAAGGTGCAGGCGCACCAGAGAGGAGCGTGCCTGGGCCCCGCCGTCCTCCACCCCGTCCTGCCCGTTGATGCCGTTGGCGGAGACGGACACCGTCACGTAGCCCTGGGAGGCCAGCAGTTTCTGATCGCGCAGATAGCCCCGGTGGCTCGGCACCGGCTTCGAACCGGACGGGCAGGGCCACTCGCCGAAACTGGCGCCGTCGGTCGTGAAGCAGGTGTCGTGGCGGCCGTGCAGGAACAGCGCCAGCGGCCGGCGGCCCGAGGCCCCCCTCGGCGCCACCACCACGGCGCGCATCTCCACGGGCGCGTCCAGCCCGGGCAACCGCACCGAGGGCAAGGTGTATTCACCGGTCGTCGTCCCGTACCGACCCGGCTTGCCGGGGTCGACGGGGTTGGCCGGCAGCACGGCCGGCAGCTTCGCCGCCGGTGCGGTGCGCCGCTTGTCCGGGCCGGCCGTGACGCCCGATGCGTCCAGGCGGCGTCCCCCCATCCGCGCCTGCAGGTCCTTGGCCCGCCCGAGGCGTGCGGCGTGCAGGTCGAGCCGGAAGATGCGCTGGTCCTTCGCGGCCACCGGCCGGCCGAAGAACCGGTCTCCCGAGTAGAACTCGACGCCGGCGTCGGTGAGGGGCACCGGGTCCGCGGAGTGCCAGACCAGCTGCTTGCCCGAGGCCCCACCGGTGATCCGCCAACCGGCGGGGAGTTGGCCGTCGGGGCCGACCCGCGGCGCGGACGGCCGGGGTTCGGCCGCCTGCTGGGCGGCAGCCGGTGCCGGTGATCCCAGCGTGGTCGTGAGTATCGCCGCAGCGGCGACCCCTATGCGCCTGGCACGCATCAACGTTCCGTCCTTGCTTGGTCCTTGACCGAACACCCCGGCGTTCGCCGGGAGCTCGGCGCTGTCGTCCCGCACCGTTCGGTCAGCGCCTGAGGGATGCGGCGTCCCCCATGACGATCACCGGGTGCTGGGCCGGGTCGAGTGCGAGCAGGAGTTCTCTCATGTGCTTCTTCGTCAGACTCACGCAGCCCTGCGTGGGCCCGCGGTGGTCGACGTGCAGCCAGATGCCGCCGCCCTTGTTCGCGCCCTGCGGGCGGGTCCAGTCGAGGGGGGAGGTGCCGGGCTTGCGGTTGTAGTTGATCGCGACGACGTAGTCGAAGGAGCCCGCGAGCGGCTCGCCCTCGAAGCCGGTGCCGCCGATGGTGAAGGCCGGCCCCTGGTCGTACGGCAGTTTCGTGCCGGGGTCGGCGAGCAGTCCGCCCGCGTCGGTGAGGGTGAAGACGCCGATGGGCGAGCGGAGATCGCCGGCGCGGTGGTCGTCCGTCCAGCCCTTGAGGGCGTTGTGGGCCGGCCAGGTGGCCCCCGGTTCCCAGCCCGCGCCGGTGCGCCGGTACAGGACCACCTGCGAGGCCGAGGAGTTCTTGCCCCGGCCGGTGACCAGAACGGCCTGGCGCGCCTCGGCGGGGATCTTTGCCAGCGTCCGCGGTCCCAGGCCCGGTAGCCGCGCGGGGGTGGGCGGGGTGGCCGCTCCGGGGTCGGCGGACGCCCGGGGATCGGCGGACGTCCGTGGGGGCCTGGCCTGTGTCGTGCCGGGGGCGGCGGATGCGGCGGCCGATGCGGCGCCGGCACCGTCCGCCGCCGGCCCGGATACGTGGGACGGCCTGACGCCTGTCGCCGTGCCCGCGCATCCGGCGAGTGCGACGGACAGGGCCAGGACGGCGGCCGGTATGACCGGACGGTACGAGCCCGGGCGGGTGAAGGTGGTCGCTCCGGTCCCGAACGGCGCGCGTGGCCAACGCCGTTGGGACGGACGAGGGGTTGAGGAAGCCATGACCGTCAGCCTGGACGAGACATGTGAGGAACTGATCAGCTCCGGCTCCCGAAGTCGGACCGGGTGTGTGCCGGACGACGACGGCTCACGGCGAGGCCCGACTCAGCGTGCGGAGCCCGCCTTCCACTGACCCCATGGCATGTTCCAGCCGTTGAGGCCGTTGTCGGGGGCGATCGTCCTGTCGTCGGAGTTCTTCACCACGACCACGTCACCGACGAGTGAGTGGTCGTAGAACCAGGCACCGTCCTGACCGGCGTCGCCACCGCCCCGGACGTCGTTCAGCCCCACGCAGCCGTGACTGATGTTGGACCGGCCGAACACCGAGTCCGCGCCCCAGTAGTTGCCGTGGATGAACGTGCCGGAGGTGGACAGGCGCATCGCGTGCGGGACGTCGGGGATGTCGTACTCGCCGGCGAACCCCACCGTGGCTCCGTTCATCCGGGTGCTGATCAGCTTCTCCGATATGACCATCCGGCCGTTCCAGGTGGGCGAGTTCGCCGCACCCGCCGTGATGGGCAGGGTCTTGAGGGTCTTGCCGTCACGGACGACCGTCATCCGGTGCGCGGAGGCGTCCACGGTGGAGACCTGGCTGCGGCCGACGGTGAAGCGGACGGTTCTGTCCTGTTCGCCGTAGGCGCCCTCGGCACCCTTGACGCCGTCGAGGCGGATTTTGACGGTGACGGTCGAGTTGGCCTTCCAGTAGTGCTGCGGACGGAAGTCGACGCGCCGCGCGCCGAACCAGTGGCCGACGACGGGCTGTCCACTGCTCGCGCTGACCTCGATGGCGGACTCGACGGCCTTCTTGTCGGTGATCGCCTTGTCGAAGGTGAACGAGACCGGCATGCCGACGCCGACCGTGGATCCGTTGTCCGGGGTGAACGTGCCGGTGAAGCGGTCGGTTTCGGCGACGGTCGTGAACGCGGCCTTCTTCGTCGTCCGGTGACCGCCGTCGCCCGCGGCCACCACCGTCAGCCGGTAGCCGGTGCCGTGTTCGAGGGGGGCGTCGGGTGCCCAGCTCCCGCCGTCCGAGGAGAGGGCGCCGCGCACGGCCCGGCCCTCTGCGGTGACCAGGGAGACCTCGGCGATCCGCCCCGCCTCCACCCCGACTCGGCCGCCACGCTTGACGGGGACGTGCTTCTGCCCGTCGGTGACGTTCAGGCGTATGCGCGGTGGGGCGGCGGTTCCGGAAGCGGCGGGCAGCCCCACGGTGCGGTCGCTGTCGCGTGCCGGCCCGGGGTTGCAGCCGGCCAGAAGACATGCCGAGACCGATAGGGCGGCCAGGACGAGGGCGGGGCGGGTGCGGTGCATGGGGTCTCCGTCGTTCGCGTCGAGTGGCCTGTCCCACCGAGTCGGGGAAGGCGGCCCCGGGTTCGAGCGGCAGGGGCGTTCGGCGCCGTCCGGCGTGCCTGTGCCGCGCCGGTGCCCGGCAAGACCGAGGCCGGGAACCCAGCCTGGCGTCCGGATATCAGGAAGTTGTCAGGATGTGGGAAGGCCCTCACACAGCCCTGGACGGGACTCACACACGCCTACAGTCAGCGGCGTGTGCGCACATATTCTGGTCGCGGAAGACGACCCCCTGCAGGCCGAACTCATACGACGGCTGCTGCTTCAGGAGGGTCACACCCCCGTGGTGGTCGCCGACGGACGGGCCGCGATCGACGAGGCCCGGAGCCGCAGACCCGACCTGGTCGTCCTGGACCTGATGCTGCCCGCTGTCGACGGTCTGGGTGTGTGCCGGGTGCTGCGGCAGGACGGAGAGATACCCGTCCTCATGCTCACCGCGCGCTCCGCCGAGGATGACATCCTGCTCGGCCTGGAACTCGGCGCGGACGACTACATGACCAAGCCGTACAGCCCACGGGAACTGCTCGCCCGCATCCGCACCGTGCTGCGCCGCACCCTGCGCCCCACCGACGACCCCCCGGTACTGCGCGCGGGCGGCATCACCGTCGACCCCGCACGGCACGAGGTCACCTGCGACGGCGTCTTGGTCCCGTGCACTCCCGGCGAGTTCGCCATCCTCCACGCCATGACCGCGGAACCCGAGCGGGTCTTCTCGCGCCGTCAGCTCTTGCAGCACACCCGGGGACTCGACCGCGCCTCCACCGAGCGCGCCATCGACGTACACATCATGAACCTGCGCAAGAAGATCGAGGCCGACCCGCGCAGGCCCGTCCGGCTGCTGACCGTCTTCGGCGTCGGCTACAAGCTCACCGGGCAGCCTTCGTGACGCCCGGTCCCCGCATCCCCTGGCGTAAGAGCCTGCTGGTGCGGCTGCTTCTCACGTCCGTCGCCATCGCCGTGGTCTCCGTGGGCGCCACCGCGTGGCTGGCCGTGCAGACCACCACGCGGGCCATCCAGGAAGAGCGCGGTCAGGTGCTCTCCGACGACACCGACATCCTGCGGCGGCTCAGCGGCTTCGCCGCGGCCCACCCCGACTGGGAGGGCGTGCATTCGTCGGTGCGCGATCTCTCCCTCACCACGGGACGGCGTATCGCCCTGACGACGGAAGCCGGACGCATCATCGCCGACTCCGCCGCTCCCGGCACCGCTCTGCCCGCCCGCGCCTCGGCCACCGTCGACCCGCTGAACACCGACACCTCCACCGAACCGGGGGCCCAGCTCGCCGGGATCGACCCGCGGGCGGTGGGGCCGTACCGGCTCCCGGCGGCGGAACGGGCACGAGTGAAGGCGCTCGCCGAGAAGCGCCTGGCGTGCGTGCGCAAGCACCTGGGCGACGGCCGCGTCCGGCAGCTCCCCAGCGGCCGCACCGTGGTCATCGCCGACGGCGGAGAGGCAGCCGTGCCCTCGCCTTGCGCGGACGGAGCGCTCAACACTCCCACCCGCACCGAGCAGAAGGCATTGGACGAACTCCTCGCACTGACCGCTCCCTGCCTCGGCCCCGACGGCAGGAAGGGGCAGGCGGCCAACCCTCTGGCCGGAATCGGAGTCGATGTCATACCCGGCCTCACCGCCGCGGCCCAGGACACCGGACGACCGCTCGGTGGCGGTCGGCAGACGCAGGACTGTTTCGACGACGCACGCCGCAGCCAGCTCGACCCGTACGTCGCCCCCAGGGCGCGGCTCTATCTGGGCGCTCTCGGCCAACAGCCCGTGGGCTTCGACCTCTCCCCCGCCAACAAGGCCAAGATCGTCGGCGTCGCGGGGCTGGTCCTCGTGGTCACCGTCGCCATGACCACCGTGGTCGCCATCCGCCTCGTCCGTCCCCTGCGGGCCCTGACGGCCGCGGCCCAGCAGCCGCCGCAGCGGCACACACGCGTCGCGGTCACCACCAAGGACGAGACCGGCTACCTGGCCGCCGCCTTCAACGACCTCACCGCACGCCGCCAGCAGCTGGAGACACAGCGCAAGGCCATGGTCAGCGACATCGCCCACGAACTGCGGACCCCGCTGACCAACATCCGCGGCTGGCTGGAGGTCACCCGCGACGGGCTGGTCGAGCCGGACCCGGATCTCATCGCCTCCCTGCACGACGAGGCACTGCTCCTGCAGCACATCATCGACGATCTGCAGGACCTCGCCGCCGCCGACGCCGGCACCCTGGCACTGCACCGCGAACCCGTACGCGCGGACGACCTCGTCGCCCAGACGGTGTCGGCCCACCGCACCCGGGCGGAGTCCTCGGACATCCACCTGTGCACCCACACCGATCCCGGCCTCGTCCTGGACGCCGACCCGGTGAGGATGCGGCAGGTCCTGGGCAACCTGACCTCCAACGCGCTCCGGCACACCCCGGCGGGCGGGACCGTCACACTCACCGCCCGTCACGTCGGCGACCTGGCCGTCCTCACCGTGGAGGACACGGGCAGCGGCATCGCCGCCGATGACCTCCCCCACGTTTTCGAGCGCTTCTGGCGGGCCGAGAAGTCCCGCAGCAGACGGACCGGCGGCAGTGGCCTGGGCCTGTCCATCGTCCGCCAGTTCGTCGAGGCACACGAGGGAGCCGTCACCGTCGGCAGTGAGCCCGGCAAGGGTTGTGTGTTCACCATCAGGCTCCCCAGGGCCCAGCACACGGACCGACGCACCCCATGAGGTGGGCAGCGTGCGGAATGCCCGACGGGGGCGCTCGCAACGGACCTGCCGACGAGATGCCGGAGTATGCCGACGCGGGCTGCACCTGCCACCCCCACAGGACTCCCTCTCCGGTCCGAAGCTGCGTGCCCAAGACGTGCCCTTCAGTACGGGCAACCGCGGTTTGTCGTCCCACGGAAGACTGACCACCCAGCTTTCATCCGGCTGGGCTGGTCGTTCCACGGTTAGCTCAAACGTCAAGGTCACCGTGCGGCCCGGGTGGTGTTCGACAGACAGTCGGGTGATGTTGAACCTGACTCCGCCAACGGTGGTATACGAGCGCCCCAGAGCTTTCTCCGCAGGCGTCATTTCACCGTGCATCTTCCACACCCTCAATGCCCCAAGTTGCACGAAGGCCGCCCAACGAGGGGCACTGAGGGTCTATACCGACGCCACACCGGCCGATTGTTACCGGGCATGTCGTAGCCGTCGTGGACGACGAGGACGCCATCGACGCGGTGGTGGTCGGGCGCATCGTCCGTAACCACCCCGACCTGGCCCCGCTGGGGACGAACGTCAAACTCCCTCCATCCGCGGTCAGTCAGGCCCTGAAGATCCGCACCCTGCGAGCGCGGCGTCGAGGCGGAAGCCCTGTCGTGCGGAAGCGAGGCTGTCGCAGCCGTCGCGGCGCCACCTTGCGCGGACTGGTCGCACGACGAGCCGTCACCGTTCACAACCGCGCCGGGCAGCCGCTCACGGTCCGGCCACATCACGCCCGGCCAAACCGAACTCATACCAGGACGGAACCTCGCCCACCCCGCGGGACGGTCCGCCTCTTGGCCGGGCGTGGCAGCCCTCGGGCATACCACCGTCCGCTGTAGAGAATGGGCATGATTCTCAAGCACCCGTCCGACCGCGGAGGCTCGCGGAGCAAGCCGTTTGAGAGGCTGGCCGAGAATGCCTCGCGGTTCACCAGTTCGGCAACGTTCTTCGGGATCTGCCTGATCCTGGTCGCCGTGGCTGTCACGTTGCACGTGATCGGTTTGCCGATCACGTGGCTTCTGTTCGTGGGCGAGGCGATGTCGGCCGTGACACTGCTCATGGTGGCGCTGCTGAAGAACTCCGAGCTGCGGGCCGAACGCGCCGTCCAGCACAAGCTCGACGCCCTCGCGGCAGCCCTGCTGGAAGGACAGGAGGGCAACGGCCCAGGAGAAGCACACCAGAACCTACGGTCCACCCTCGACAGGGAAGAGAACTCCTGATGCGCTCGGTTCTCGCCTGCTTGCCCCGCTTCGTGAGGGAAGAGGCCACCGTCGAGAATCCGCGTCGGAACTCGAGGACTGCCTGACAGGCCACCGCCACGGGTCGCGCCTACTCTGGGATTGAGGCTCGCACGGACGGTTGGTGCGACTGATGCGTTTCGTGAAGTCACCCGAGATCAAGCTCTCAAGGCGAACCAAGCTCTCACCAGGATCTGGTGCTCTCACCTCATCATCATCACCGACGCTTGTGTCCCGGTTACACGAGACTTCCCCCATAGGAATGCCTGTCGTGCCCACCTGAGCTGACAGCGGAGGTAACAGGACGTCGGCGGCATGCTCCAGCCTGCCCAACGCGGTACGCCTGGCAGTCGCAGGCTGACGCGGTGTGAGACCTGCCCCGCAGGGAACCCGCCCTCAGATAGAGGGCCTGAGCTTCCACCGGCTGACGAAGCAGACGTCGTCCTTGCTCCGCGGCGCTACGCGCCTCCCCCAGGGCGGAAGCGCATCCCTCCGTGCGGCCCGGTCTCAGCAGCTCCCGAGGCGGCGCCGAGCCATCTGCCTCCTTCGGAGAGAGTGTCACCATCATGACCAGAAGTACCACGCTTCACCCGCCGTCCTCGGCGATGCCCGGCAGTGACTTCGCCCGGCTGTCCAGGAAGATCGCCGATGCCGGCCTGATGGGCCGCCGTCCCGGCTACTACGCGCTGCGGATCACCGTGGTCGCCGGGCTCTACGTCGGCGGGTGGGCCGCCGTCGCGCTCATCGGTGACAGCTGGTGGACCCTGGCCGTCGCCGCTTTCCTGGCCGTCGTCTTCGGGCAGGTCGCTCTGCTCGCCCATGACGCGGCCCACCGTCAGGTGTTCCGCCGGCGCCGGGCCAGCGAGGTGTCCGGACGGATCGCCGGTGCCGGTATCGGGATGGGCTACGGGTGGTGGCAGGACAAGCACACCCGCCACCACGCCAACCCCAACCACGAGGATCTCGACCCCGACCTCGACCCCGACCTGCTGGTCTGGTCCCAGGATCAGGCCCGGGCCGCCACCGGGCTCCCCCGCCTGATCGGCCGCTGGCAGGCATTCCTGTTCTTCCCGCTCCTGACACTGGAGGGCTTCAACCTGCACGTGTCGAGCGTGCGATCGCTGGCCAATCGCT
>NZ_JNXD01000026.1:0-96694 GCF_000725785.1 Streptomyces flavovariabilis
GTTGAGTTCTCAAGGAACGGTCGCTTCCTTTGTACTCACCCTCTCGGGCTTTCCTCCGGGCGCTTCCCTTCGGTCTTGCGTTTCCGACTCTATCAGATCCTTTTCGATCCGATTCCCTGTCGGCGGGATTTGCCGTTCGGCCCGGGCTTTCGCTCGTCGGCCTTTCGACATTCACTACGTTAGCCGATTCCCCGTCCAACTCATAATCGAGTCTGTCGGCGTCGAATTCAGGCATGCGGGCACGCCGAATTCGCCCCTGCTGAGGGGGGTCGCTAGGTAGTGGTTTTGTCGCTTCCGGCTGCTGGCGATTGCCGTACCCGGTTCAGCGGCTCGGACTACATTACGCACCCTGGCAGGGCGAGTCAACTTCGGCGGCGCCTCGGGACATGGGCTCGATACGGGCTCACCGTCGGGTCGTTGGCGACCCAGAAGCGCCAGGGGTGCACGGCCCCGTCGCCGCCCACACCGGTGCGGGGGCCGTTGAGTACCTGGTCGGAGGGGTTGGGAGCGCCCGTCAGGATGCGGAGCGGGGTGTCCTCGGAGGTACACGCGTCCGTGCCGTCCAGGGAGCGGTCCACGTTCAGGGCCGTGGCCAGACGGGCCGGGCCCTTGGCCAGTTCCTTGTCGTTGCGGGCCGAGAGTCGACGGGTGCGGGCCAGCTCGGCGCCCTCGATGATCTCGCCGGCGCGCAGCAGGACCGCGCTCGCCTTTCCCTCGGGGCCGCAGACCAGGTTCATGCAGAACCACATGCCATAGGTGAAGTAGACGTACACGTGACCGGGCGGACCGAACATCACGCCGTTGCGGGCCGTGCGGCCGCGATAGGCGTGGGAGCCGGGGTCATCGGCGCCGTCGTAGGCCTCGACCTCGGTGATGCGGAGGGCGATCGGACCGTCCGGGGTGCTGCGGACCAGGATGCGGCCGAGGAGGTCGGGGGCGACATCGAGGACGGGCCGGTCGAAGAACTCCCTGGACAGGGGCGTACGGTCGGGGGTCGCGATCATGCCGTCCGAGGGTACTGGAGACGAATCGTGCCGCGGGGTGGCCGTCGGGCACCGGCCTTGCCAGGGTGGGGCATGGAACCGGCCACGTCCGGATCGCGTTTGTAAGGATCAAGGATCCACCCGTAGTGGGCGAGAGGGAGAGACATGGCGTTCAAGAAGCTGCTCGCGAGCCTGGGGGCCGGCGGGGCTTCGGTCGAGACGGTGCTCCACGAGGTCAACGTCGTCCCGGGCGGCGTCGTCCAGGGTGAGGTGCGGATCCAGGGCGGGTCCGTCAACCAGCAGATCGAGGGGCTCTCGGTCGGACTGCAGGCCAAGGTCGAGGTGGAGAGCGGCGACCAGGAGTACAAGCAGGACATCGAGTTCACGAAGTCGCGGCTGGGCGGGGCGTTCGAGCTGCAGGCGAACGCGGTGCACGCGGTGCAGTTCGGTCTCGAGATCCCGTGGGAGACACCGATCACGACGATCGACGGTCAGCCCCTGCGCGGAATGAACATCGGCGTGTCCACCGAGCTGGAGATCGCACGTGCGGTGGACTCCGGTGACCTGGACCCGGTCAGCGTGCACCCGCTGCCGGCGCAGAAGGCGATCCTGGACGCCTTCATCCAGCTGGGCTTCCGGTTCAAGAACGCCGACATGGAGCGCGGTGTCATCCGGGGTACGCGGCAGAAGCTGCCGTTCTACCAGGAGATCGAGTTCTACCCGCCACAGCAGTACCGGGGGCTGAACCAGGTCGAGCTGAGCTTCGTGGCCGACGCACGGGCCATGGACGTGGTGCTGGAGATGGACAAGAAGCCGGGGCTCTTCAGCGAGGGCAGCGACACCTTCCGGTCCTTCCAGGTGGGTCTCGACGACTACCAGGGGACCGACTGGACCGCTTACCTCAACCAGTGGCTGTCCGAGGTCGGCAGCAAGCGCAACTGGTTCTAGGCTCGGGGGCGACTGCAAGTAACGATCAGGAGGTACCGAGGTGACCGAGCTCAAGCGGCGGCCGCTCCCCCACGACTTCCATCCGCCCGTCGCGTCGTTCACGGTGACGAGCGAGGACGTCGAAGAAGGGGCGACGCTCAAGGACGCTCAGGTCCAGGCGGCCGGCAACACCTCGCCGCAGCTGCGGTGGGAGGGCTTCCCGCCCGAGACCAAGAGCTTCGCCGTGACCTGCTACGACCCCGATGCTCCGACGGGCAGTGGGTTCTGGCACTGGGTGCTGTTCGACATCCCGGTGTCGGTGACCGAGCTGCCGGCGGGCGCGGGCGGCGGCAAGTTCGAGGGTCTGCCGGAGGGTGCGATCCACGCTCGTAACGACTACGGCGGCAAGGAATTCGGTGGGGCCGCGCCGCCTCCCGGGGACGGGCCGCACCGGTACGTCTTCACGGTGTACGCCGTGGATCAGGAGAAGCTCGGTCCGGACGCGGACGCGTCGCCGGCCGTCGTGGGCTTCAACCTGCGGTTCCACACGATCGGACGGGCCCAGCTGATCGGTGAGTACGAGGTGCCCGCCGAGGGCTGAGCAGGCCGCCCGCAATCCCGGCGTTCATGGAACGTTTGCCCGCTCCTGGTCTTGGAATTGATCAGGAGCGGGCATTTTTGTTGCCGGGGGTCGCGGGGGGTCACCCCCCGTGGGAGCAGCAGATATTGCGTTGTCCATCTCGGCGTGCCCGGCCAGAGTTGATCCCAGCCCGCCAGGGGGTGGGCCGGTGCACACGGGAGGTGGGCTGGTATGCGGGACACGCTGGTACTCAACGCGAGCTTCGAGCCGCTGTCGACGGTGACGTTGAACCGAGCCGTCGTTCTGGTGCTTCAGGACAAGGCCGTCGTCGAGCAGTCCCACCCCGAACTGCGGATGCGGGGAGCCGCGGTCGACATACCGGCGCCCCGCGTGATCAGGCTCTGCCAGTACGTGCGGGTGCCGTTCCGAAGACGAGCGCCGTGGTCGAGGCGGGGTGTGCTGGTCAGGGACCGGCACCGGTGCGCGTACTGCGGGAGGCGGGCGACGACCGTGGACCACGTGGTGCCGCGGTCGCAGGGGGGTCAGGACACGTGGCTGAACACGGTGGCCTCGTGTGCGCAGGACAATCACCGTAAGGCGAACCGGACACCGGAGGAGGCGGGGATGCCGCTGCTGCGGCAACCGTTCGAGCCGACTCCTGCGAACGCGATGCTGCTGGCGCTGGGGCAGGACGACTTCGCCGCGCTGCCGGAGTGGCTGGCCCGGCCCGCGGCCTAGAGCTGTCATTTGAAGGGGCCCGCTTCCTTGGGAAGCGGGCCCCTTCAATATGTGCCGGGTCAGTCGATGGACGGCTTCTCGCGGCGTTCCTGGGCGGGGACGCCGCCGCCGGACGCGCCGCCGTTGCCGCCGCCGAGGCCACCGAAGTTGCCCATGGCGCCGGAGAGGCCCTTGAGGGCGTCGCCGATTTCGCTGGGGACGATCCAGAGCTTGTTGGCGTCGCCTTCGGCGATCTTGGGGAGCATCTGGAGGTACTGGTAGGAGAGGAGCTTCTGGTCCGGGTCGCCGGCGTGGATGGCCTCGAACACCGTGCGGACGGCCTGGGCCTCGCCCTCGGCGCGCAGGGCCGCGGCCTTGGCCTCACCTTCGGCGCGCAGGATCTGGGACTGCTTCTCACCCTCGGCGCGCAGGATCTCGGACTGCCGGACACCTTCGGCCTGGAGGATCGCTGCGCGCTTGTCGCGGTCGGCGCGCATCTGCTTCTCCATCGAGTCCTGGATGGAGGTGGGAGGTTCGATCGCCTTGAGTTCGACGCGGTTGACGCGGATGCCCCACTTGCCGGTGGCCTCGTCGAGGACGCCGCGCAGGGCCGCGTTGATCTCCTCGCGGGAGGTCAGGGTCCGCTCCAGGTCCATGCCACCGATGATGTTGCGGAGCGTGGTGACGGTGAGCTGCTCGATCGCCTGGATGTAGCTGGCGACTTCGTACGTCGCGGCCCGTGCGTCGGTCACCTGGTAGTAGATGACGGTGTCGATGTTCACGACCAGGTTGTCCTGGGTGATCACCGGCTGCGGCGGGAAGGGCACGACCTGTTCGCGCAGGTCGATGCGGTTGCGGATGGTGTCGATGAACGGGACGACGATGTTGAGGCCCGCGTTGAGAGTCCGTGTGTAGCGCCCGAAGCGCTCGACGATGGCCGCGCTGGCCTGTGGGATGACTTGGATCGTCTTGATCAGGGCGATGAAGACCAACACCACCAGAATGATCAGGACGATGATGACCGGTTCCATCGTCGTTCCCCGTGTCCCTTCTCCGCTTCGGCGCCTTCGGCAGATCTTATGGTTGTCGAAGATCTTGCTGGTCGAGTCTGACAGACCGTCGCGTAGCTGGCGAGGAGTTCACTCCAGTTACGTCCTGCGAGGTCACATGATGATCGCGGTGGCTCCTTCGATGTCCACGACATCCACTTCCTGGCCCGCTTCGTAGGCGCGGTCGGTGTCGAGGGCGCGGGCCGACCAGACCTCGCCGGCCAGCTTGATCCGGCCGCCGGAGGCGTCGACGCGTTCCAGGACGACGGCCTGTCTGCCCTTCAAGGCGTCCACTCCGGAGGCGAATTGGGGTCGCTGGGCACGGTGCCGGTTCGCGATGGGCCGTACGACGGCGATGCCCGCGGTCGAGATGACGGCGAAGACCACGACTTGTGCGACGGCTCCGCCGCCGAAGACGCCGGTGACCACCGCCGCGGCGATGGCGCCCACCGCCAGCATCGCGAGTTCGGGCATCGCGGTGACCACGAGCGCGATGCCGAGCGCTGCCGCGCCGATCAGCCACCACAGCCATGCGTCGATTTCCACATGGTCATGGTAGGTCCGCGGGCCCTGTCGCCGACAGGGCGCCCGTGGTGTGAAATCCCGTTCTTACTTTGGGATTTGCGGGGTGGTGGGCAACCTCAGGAGAGCGGGAGGCCCTGCGCGGTCCAGCGTTCGCCCGACTGTTCGACGACGAGCGGGAGGCCGAAGCAGAGGGAGAGGTTGCGGGAGGTGAGTTCGAGCTCCAGCGGCCCGGCGGCGAGGACCTTGCCCTGGCGGATCATCAGGACGTGGGTGAAGCCCGGGGGGATCTCCTCGACGTGGTGGGTGACCATCAGCATCGAGGGGGCGATCGGGTCGAGGGCGAGACGGCCGAGGCGGCGCACCAGGTCCTCGCGGCCGCCGAGGTCGAGGCCGGCGGCGGGCTCGTCGAGGAGGAGCAGCTCGGGGTCGGTCATCAGGGCGCGGGCGATCAGGGTGCGCTTGCGCTCGCCCTCGGAGAGCGTGCCGAACCTGCGCTCCAGGTAGTCGCTCATGCCGAGGCGGTCGAGGAAGGCGCGGGCGCGCTGCTCGTCGATGTCCTCGTAGTCCTCGTGCCAGGTGGCCGTCATGCCGTAGGCGGCGGTCAGGACCGTCTCCAGGACGCTCTGGCGCTTGGGGAGCTTCTCGGTCATGGCGATGCCGGCCATGCCGATGCGGGGGCGCAGCTCGAAGACGTCGGTGCCGGGGCGGCCGAGGGTCTCGCCGAGGATGGCGGCGGTGCCCGAGCTGGGGTAGACGTAGGTGGAAGCGAGGTTGAGGAGGGTGGTCTTGCCGGCGCCGTTCGGGCCGAGGATGACCCAGCGCTCGCCCTCCTTGACCGACCAGGAGACCTGGTCCACCAGAGCCCGGCCCTCACGGACCACGGATACGTCCTGAAGCTCCAGAACATCGCTCATGAGCGCGTTGTCTCCCCTTGCAGTGTGGCCGGTCTCGGCTGTCGCGTAAGCCTGTGGCTCGGTCCGCCGCGCCGGTGGGCGCAGCCCTCCATGAAATCTACGCCACCGGCCGACCGGGGCATTCCCTCGGTCCGGTCCTTGGAGGGTCCTAGGGTGGGGGCATGCTTTCGGAACCACGTGCTGGACGTCTTACAGCTTGGGGAAATGCCCTGTTGGCCGGACTTGTCTCTCCGGATGACGCTGCGCTTGCCATCGTCGGCGAAGACGCGGTGCACCGGGTGCAGGGGCTGCCCGGGGAGTCGTCGCCCGTGGGGCTCACCCTCGCGCTGGGGCGGCTGCGGACGCTCGGGGTGACCGGGCTGCGGGTGGCGCTGCCCGCGCCGGGGCATCCGCTGGGGCTGAGCGGACCGCCGGAGTTCAACGCGCGGGCGCTGGAGGCCGAGGAGGCGGTGGTCTGTCACGGGGCCGCCCTCGGGCTGGTGCCGGACGTGTACGACGTCGGGCCCGAGGGTGTGCAGGTCGAGGTGGTGTGGCATGTGCTGCCCGTGCGGGAGGCGCCGCCCGCGGATGTGCCGTCGCTGGGTGAGGCGGAGCGGGAGCTCGCGGAGGCCCTGCGGGAGGCCACCGAGGCGCTGACGCGGCTGGATGTGGCCGGGTCGGGGCCGGTGGCGGAGGCGGCGGTCGACGCGTATCGGGCGCGGGCCGAGCGGGGGCGGGAGGTGCTGGCGCCGGGGTATCCGCCGCGGGCGGTGCGGGTACTGGAGCTGTCGCAGCGGGTGGGGGCGCTGATCGCCGTGGCGACGGAGAGCGGGCACGGTGGCGCGGTGAGTTCGTCCGAGATCTCTGCGCGGCGGGAGGCGCTGCGGCCGGTGGAACGGACGGCTCGGCGAGCACAGGTCGCCGCGTACAACTCTGTTGTGGAGGAGCGGGAGCGGGGGGTGCGGTGATCTGGGCAGCGGTGCGGTGGGGGCACTGACCGGGGTTGGTCTGGTGCGGCGTTGATGCTGAGGGCGGGTGCGTGCACAGCCCGGCGCTGCGGGGTGCCGCTGCGCCCACCCGTGCCGCCCCAGGCGGTACGACTGCCCGCAGCTAAGCGGGGCGGGTGCCCGTGGTGATGCCGACCGGCCTCCCAGGCGATGCCGGGAGGCCGGGGTCACCTCCGGCTCGGAGACGGAGGCGGTGCGTCAGTGGTTGACGGCGAGGTTACCGAAGGCCGGGTTCAGGATGCCCACGACGTTCACGCTGTTGCCGGACACGTTGACCGGGACGTGCACCGGGGCCTGGACGACGTTGCCCGAGCCGACGCCCGGGGAGCCCACGGCCTGGCCGTCGGCGTGGGCGCTGGTGGCGGAAGCCATGCCCGCGCCGGCGGCCAGCAGGCCACCCGTCACCATCGTCACGGCCGCTGCCTTCTTCAGGTTCTTCACTTCTGAGCCCTCCTTGCGATTGCCGCGGCAGGCGCCGCAGCACGCACTGGAGAACGGCGGAGATCCACCGAGGTTGCGCCATGTGAGGGACGTTCCCACGACAGTATGAATCTCGGTCCGGAACGCAACCTTCCGTCTTGCGGTGGGGCAAGCGTGTCAGCCGGTCACGCCATGGCGAACGGCCCACAGGGCGGCCTGTGTTCGGTCGGACAGATCGAGTTTCATGAGGATGTTCGAGACGTGGGTCTTGACGGTCTTCTCGGAGAGGACGAGCGCGCGGGCGATCTCCCGGTTGGAGCGGCCGTCCGCTATCAGGCCGAGGACCTCGCGCTCCCGCTCGGTGAGTGAACCGGCCCTTCCCGTGCCCGAGTTGGTCTCCTCCTGCGCCAGCAGGACGCCGGCGACCTCCGGCTGGAGGAGGATGTGCCCGGCGTGGACCGAGCGGATGGCTCCGGCGAGGGCGTCGGGGTCGACGTCCTTGTAGACGTACCCGGCGGCACCGGCGCGCAGGGCCGGGACCACCGTGCGCTGCTCGGTGAAGCTGGTGACGACCAGCACGCGCGCGCGGTTGTCCAGCTCGCGGAGTCTGCGCAGGGCGTCGACGCCGTCCATGCCCGGCATCTTGACGTCCATGAGGATGACGTCGGGCTGCAACTCCTCGGCGCGGTCGACTCCCTCGGCGCCGTCCGCCGCCTCGCCGACGACCTCGATGTCGTCCTGCACTTCGAGGAACGTGCGCAGGCCCCGGCGGACGACCTGGTGGTCGTCGACGAGCAGCACCTTGATTGCGTCAGCCACCGGGGACCTCCATCTCGATCACGGTGCCCTTGCCGGGCGCCGATTCCACGGTCAGCGTGCCGCCGGCGCCGCTCGCCCGGTCCCGCATCGAGACCAGGCCGAGATGGCGTCCCGCACGGCGGACCACCGTCGGGTCGAAGCCGCTGCCGTCGTCCGTGACCCGCAGGACGGCTCCGCCGCCGCGGCGGTCCAGGGTCACGTCGACGTGGTCGGCGCCGGAGTGGCGCAGGGCGTTGTGCAGGGCCTCCTGGGCGACGCGCAGGAGAGCCTCCTCCTGGGAGGCGGGCAGGGCCTTCACGCCGTGGCCGGCGAAGGTGACGCGGGCACTGTGGGCCCGGTCGAGGACCTGGATCTGCGTCCGGAGGGTCGCCACGAGGCCGTCCTCGTCGAGGGCGGCGGGACGCAACTCGACGACGGCCGCGCGCAGTTCGTCGGCGGCCTCGGCGGCGAGGGCCGCCACCTGCTGGAGTTCGCCCTTGGCGCGGCTGGGATCGCGGTCCACCAGGCGGGCCGCGGCCTGGGCGGTCAGGCGGAGGGAGAAGAGCTTCTGGCTGACCGCGTCGTGCAGTTCGTGGGCGAGCCGGGAGCGCTCCTCGGCGATGGTGAGTTCACGGCTGCGCTCGTAGAGGCGGGCGTTGGTGAGGGCGATCGCCGCGTGCTGGGCGAGGATGCCGAGCAGTTCCTCGTCGTCCTGCGTGAAGCCGCAACCGCCGTGCGGCTCGTGGCACGGGGCGTGTCCCTCCTCAGGACGCAGCTTGTTGGCCAGGAACAGGGCGCCGATGACCTCGTCACCGTCGCGGATCGGCAGGCCCAAAAAGTCGACCAGGTCCGGGTGGGCCTTCGGCCAGCCTTCGAAGCGGGGGTCCTTGCGGACGTCCGCGAGGCGCTCGGCCCTGGCCTCGTGCAGCATCGCGGCGAGGATGCCGTGCTGGCGCGGCAGGGGGCCGATGGCCTTCCACTGCTCCTCGCTGACGCCGTCGACGACGAACTGGGCGAAGCCGCCGTGGTCGTCCGGGACGCCGAGCGCGGCGTACTGCGCGTCGAGCAGCTCGCGGGCCGAGGCGACGATCGTCTTGAGGACGTCGCGCACCTCGAGATGCCTGCTCATGGCCAGCAACGCGGAGCTCACCGCGGCGAGGCCGGACCGGGGACCGTGGCTCATGTCCTCACGGTACCGGCGGGTTGTGACAGCGCGGATCGGACCGGTGGCGGCGGGCGTCCGGTCCAGTGGGCCTAGGTCGCGGGGCCGAGACGGCCGGATGCGAGGTGTAGGACCGGGGGCGCCGGGCCCGTGGCGTAGGGCGAAGGGACCGCGCGGATTGCGGCCCGCGTCCGAGGCGGCGGGGGCGGCCCCGTTCCTAGGTTGTGGGCACGCGATCACGACGAGGGAGCAGATCATGCCGGTTGCGATCATCACCGGGGCGTCGAAGGGCCTGGGGCGGGCGCTGGCGGACGCCCTGGCCGGGCGGGGCTGGGACCTGGTGCTCGATGCCAGGGGCGCCGAGGCGCTGGCGGACACGGCCGGGGTCGTCTCCGCGCACGGCACGCGCGTGACCGCCCTGCCCGGGGACGTCACGGACGCCGCGCACCGGGCGGAGCTGGTGTCGGCGGCCTGGCGGCTGGGCGGCGTCGATCTGCTGGTGCACAACGCGAGCGCGCTGGGCGCCGAGCCGCTGGTGCGGCTGGAGGAGCTGTCGCTGGAGGGGCTGCGCCGGGCGCTGGAGGTGAACCTGGTCGCGGGGCTCGGCCTGGTCCAGGAGGCGCTGCCGCTGTTGCGGGCCTCGCGGGCGGGCACGGTCGTCGCGGTCAGCTCGGACGCGGCGGCCGAGGCGTACGAGACCTGGGGCGGCTACGGGGCGTCCAAGGCGGCCCTGGACCATCTGGTGGCCGTGCTGGCCGTGGAGGAGCCAGGGCTGCGGTTCTGGGCGGTGGATCCCGGGGACATGGCCACGGACCTGTACGCGGCGGCCGTACCGGACGACCGGGAACCGCGGCGGGAGCCGGCGGCTGTGGTGCCGGGGTTCCTGCGGCTGCTGGACGAGCGGCCGGTGAGCGGTCGGTACCGGGCTCCGGCTCTGCTGGACGGGGTCCGATGACACCGGCCGTGTGCGTACCGGAGGAGCTGTCGGCCCGGGTGCCCGTCGAGCAGCGGGGGCCCGGGCTGGAGCGGGACTCCGTGCGGATGCTGGTGTCGCGGGGTACCGACGTGGCCCATCACGCGTTCACGGAGCTGCCGCGGCTGTTGCGGGCCGGGGATCTGCTCGTGGTCAACACCTCGGCCACGCTGGCGGCGGCCGTGGACGGATGGACCGGGCACGCGCGTGTGGTGGTGCACTTCTCCACGCCCGGGGACGACGGCCGCTGGGCGGTGGAGCTGCGGGACCCTGACGGGCGGGGCACCACGCGCGCGCGTGCGGGTGGGCCCGCGGGGAGGGAGGTGTGCCTGCCGGGGGACGTACGCCTGGTTCTGGAGGAGCCGCTGAGCGGGCGGAGCGAGCGGCTGTGGTGGGCGCGGGTGTCCGGGCCGGGGGTACCGGGGTTGCTGCGGGCGTACGGGCGGCCCATTCGCTACGCCTACACACGGCGGGACCAGCCGCTGTCCGTCTACCAGACGGTGTTCGCGCTGCCGTCCGCCGACGGGGCGGGCAGTGCGGAGATGCCGAGCGCGGCGCGGCCCTTCACGGCCCGGCTGGTGGCGGAGCTGGTGAGCCGGGGGGTGCAGTTCGCGCCGGTCACGCTGCACACGGGGGTGGCCTCGGCGGAGGCGCACGAGCCGCCGTACCCGGAGCGTTTCGCGGTGCCGGAGGCGTCGGCGCGGCTGATCAACGCGGCTGAGGCCGGTGGGGGCCGGGTCGTGGCGGTCGGGACGACGGCGGTGCGGGCCGTGGAGTCGGCGGTGGGCGCCGACGGAGCCGTACGCGCGCGTGCGGGATGGACGGATCTCGTCGTCACGCCGGAGCGGGGGGTGCGGGTGGTGGACGGGCTGCTGACCGGGCTGCACGAGCCGGAGGCCTCGCATCTGCTGATGCTGGAGGCGGTTGCGGGGCGGGTGGCGATCGAGCGGGGATACGAGGCCGCGCTCCAGGGCCGGTACCTGTGGCACGAGTTCGGGGACGTGCACCTCGTGCTGCCCTGAAAGGGCCTCACACAGAGCATCGCTTGTGCAACGGGCGGTGAGAACGCGTGCCGGCCGGTGTGAGCCCGCGCATAGGGCGCACGTCACGTACGAAAGTGCGTAGGAGACAAAGCCCCACCTTTTGAGCGGCGCGGATAGTCCAATCTGCCCCGATTTACCCATCCCTGATCCACTATCTTCCTTCGTACGTCACACCTTTGCCACGCCATTTTGCGGCCGCTAAGAATTGCTGACGTCGCTCAGCGCCGTGGGTTCACCTCCGCGGCGTTTGTGTCGGAAACACACCGAGTCCAACGCCGGACGCCGAGCGACTCCCGCGCTATTCGAAGAGGTCCACAGCAGCATGCCCAAGAACATCTTCAGCCGTGTTCAGAGTCGTAGCCTGACCCGTCACCACAAGATCGCCATGGCCGGTGTCGCCACCCTCGGTGCCGCCGCCATCGGATTCTCCGCGGTACCGAGCGGCGCCTCGACCAAGACCACGACCGAGGCCGCTCAGCCGGCTGCGGTGGCGTACAGCAACGAGCAGATCAAGGACGTCAAGGCGAGCGTCACGGACCAGATGGCCGGCGCCAGCCTGAAGGCCGAGCAGATAGCGGCGAAGAAGAAGGCCGACGCCGCGGCGGCCGCCAAGAAGAAGGCCGCCACCGAGGCGGCGAAGAAGAAGGCCGAGGCCGCGCGCCAGGCCAAGGAGGCCGCGAGCCGCGACGCCAAGCGCGCCCAGGTCAAGAAGGCCGCCGCCAAGAGCTACCCGAACAACCTCGACGGCTGGATCCGCGAGTCGCTCGACGTCATGAAGAAGCACGGGATCCCGGGCTCCTACGACGGCATCAAGCGCAACATCATCCGGGAGTCCTCGGGTGACCCGAAGGCGATCAACAACTGGGACATCAACGCCATCAACGGCATCCCGTCGAAGGGTCTGCTGCAGGTCATCCCGCCGACCTTCAAGCACTGGCACGTCCCCGGCACCTCCTGGGACATCTACGACCCGGTAGCCAACATCACCGCCGCCTGCAACTACGCGGCCGACAAGTACGGCTCGATGGACAACGTCGACAGCGCGTACTGAGGCCGGCGCGGACCTCTGCTCGCTGCACGAACGCCGAAGGGCGGCACCCCCTGACGGGGTGCCGCCCTTCGGGCGTCGCAGGCGGCGACTACTTCCGCATGACCTCGGGCTCGTGGCGGCGCAGGAAGCGGGCCACGAAGAAGCCGCAGAGCACGCCGATCGCGAGGAGCGCGCCCATGTCCATGGCCCACGCCCCGACCGTGTGCTCCCACAGCGGGTCGGTGTCGCCGGCCGTCTCGGGCGGGCTGATCTTGTTGAAGTCCAGCGTGGCACCGGAGGCGGCGACCGCCCAGCGCGACGGCATCAGGAACGAGAACTGATTGACGCCGATCGAGCCGTGCAGCGTGAACAGGCAGCCGGTGAAGACGACCTGGATGATGGCGAACATCACCAGCAGCGGCATGGTCTTCTCGGCGGTCTTCACCAGCGAGGAGATGATCAGGCCGAACATCATCGAGGTGAAGCCCAGCGCCATGATCGGGATGGAGAGCTCGACGAGGGTCGCGCTGCCGAGGACCAGGCCCTCCTCGGGGATCTCACGGCTGGAGAAGCCGATGACGCCGACCAGCAGGCCCTGGAGCACGGTGATCATGCCGAGCACGAACACCTTCGACATCAGGTACGCCGAGCGGGAGAGGCCGGTGGCACGCTCCCGCTCGTAGATGACGCGTTCCTTGATCAGTTCTCGGACCGAGTTCGCCGCACCCGCGAAGCAGGCGCCGACCGCGAGGATCAGCAGGACCGTGGTGGCCGTGCCGTTCGGGATGATCCGGCCGGTCTGCGGGTTCGCCGGGTTGGGCAGCAGGCCCTTGTCGGCGTCGATGAGCAGGCTGACCGCGCCGAGCACGGCCGGCAGGATCACCATCAGGGCGAGGAAGCCCTTGTCGGACACGATTACCGAGACGTAACGCCGGACGAGCGTGACGAACTGGGACATCCAGCCCTGCGGCTTCGGCGGCTTCATCGCCTGCATGTGCGGAACCTGTACGGACTGCGGCGCGACGGCGTCGATGTCCGCGGCGTACATCTGGTAGTGCTGCGAGCCCTTCCAGCGGCCCGCCCAGTCGTAGTCGCGGTAGTTCTCGAAGGCGGAGAAGACATCGGCCCAGGTGTCGTAGCCGAAGAAGTTCAGCGCCTCCTCGGGCGGGCCGAAGTAGGCGACCGAGCCGCCCGGCGCCATCACCAGCAGCTTGTCGCAGATCGCCAGCTCGGCCACGGAGTGGGTGACGACGAGGACCGTACGGCCGTCGTCGGCCAGGCCGCGCAGCAGCTGCATGACGTCGCGGTCCATGCCCGGGTCGAGGCCGGAGGTGGGCTCGTCCAGGAAGATCAGCGACGGCTTGGTCAGCAGCTCCAGGGCGACCGAGACGCGCTTGCGCTGGCCACCGGAGAGGGACGTGACCTTCTTGTCCTTGTGGATGTCGAGCTTGAGCTCGCGCAGCACCTCGTCGATGCGGGCCTCGCGCTCGGCCGCCGTGGTGTCGGCGGGGAAGCGCAGCTTGGCCGCGTACTTGAGGGCCTTCTTGACGGTCAGCTCCTTGTGCAGGATGTCGTCCTGCGGGACCAGACCGATGCGCTGACGCAGCTCGGCGAACTGCTTGTAAAGGTTCCGGTTGTCGTACAGCACCTCGCCCTGGTTGGCGGGGCGGTAACCGGTGAGCGCCTTGAGCAAGGTCGACTTGCCGGAACCGGACGGGCCGATGACCGCGATCAGCGACTTCTCCGGAACGCCGAAGGACACGTCCTTGAGGATCTGCTTGCCGCCGTCGACCGTGACGGTGAGATGACGGGCGGAGAAGGACACCTCACCGGTGTCGACGAACTCCTCGAGCCGGTCGCCGACGATGCGGAACGTCGAGTGGCCGACGCCGACGACGTCGGTCGGGCCGAGCAGCTGCGCGCCGCCCTTGGCGATGGGCTGGCCGTTGACGTACGTGCCGTTGTGGGAGCCGAGGTCACGGATCTCCATGCGCCCGTCGGGCGTGGCGTGGAACTCGGCGTGGTGCCGGGAGACCTGCAGGTCCGAGACGACCAGCTCGTTCTCCAGGGCACGGCCGATGCGCATCACGCGGCCGAGGGAGAACTGGTGGAACGTGGTCGGACTGCGGTCGCCGTAGACCGGCGGCGCCCCCGCGGCACCGCCGGCACCCTGCTGCTGCGGGATGTGCGCCGCGGCCTGCTGCGGCTGCTGCCAGCCGGCCTGGGGGGCCTGCTGCTGCGGCTGCTGGTGCGGCGGCGGCTGGGCCGGGGCCTGCTGGCCCCAGCCGGGGTTCGCGCCCTGCGCGGCATACGGCTGCTGCTGGGGCTCCGCCTGCGGCGTGGCGACCGAGGCCGCGGCGCCGGACAGGTTCAGGCGCGGGCCGTCGGTCGCGTTGCCCAGGTTGACGGCCGAGCCGGGGCCGAGCTCCATCTGATGGATGCGCTGCCCCTGCACGAACGTGCCGTTGGTGCTGCCGTGGTCCTCGATGACCCAACTGCGGCCGTTGAAGCTGACCGTGGCGTGACGCCAGGAAACCCTGGCGTCGTCGAAGACGACGTCCCCCTGCGGATCACGTCCGAGGGTGTATGCCCTGGACGGATCGAGCGTCCAGGTACGTCCGTTTGATTCCAGTACGAGTTCCGGCACTCCATGCCCCACTGAGTTGTCCCCCGATTTACCCCCGGCATGGGGAGTCTAGGGATGTCGAACATCGGGGGGAACTATTTCAGGAGCTGCCCTCTGACCGAAAGTCGGGCCTTGTGAAGACCGCGTCCGGACGCATCCGCCGATTCCGTTGACGGGGTTGAAACCGGGCCGGAGAGTGGTATTTCGACGCGAGGGGGACATGCGTGGTGTTCCGCCGCGCAGCGGATCGGGGGGTCTGCCATGAGGGCTGGCGCAGGGGTCGAGACGGCCAGGGACGACGGGCGCGTGCCGTGGGGGGACGTGCTGATGTCCGCCGTGACGGCCGTGAGCTGGGCGTTGATCGGGATGGCGGGGACGGCTGCGCTGGGCCTGCGGCTGCTGGAGGCGGACACGGCGGGGTCGTTGGGGCCGATGACCGCGGCAGTGGTGGCTCTCGGGGCGGGTGGGTCGGTCACGCCGTCCGGTGACGTCTCGGCGTTCGGCCTCACGGGCGCGGAGGCGGACACGGCCGTCGAGATCACGCCACTGGGGGTGAGCCTGGTCGGGGCGGTGCTGCTGTCGTGGTTCTTCCTGCGGTCCTTGCGGGCGGCGGGAGTTGTGATCTCACGGGCCGAACTGCTCGCACGGGCGGGCGCGGTGGTCGTGCTCTTCGTGGCGATGCTGGGCGGACTGGCGTGGGCGGGGCACGACGTCATCACGATCGACGGTGGGTCGCTCGGGCCGGACGACGTGACCGGCGGGAGCGGGGCCGTCGAGATCCCGGGGCTCGGAGACATCGGGGGGCTGCTGCCGGACCGGCTCGGCGACCTGGTCGACGCGCAGGCCGCGGTCGGATTCACGGTCGACACCGCCCCGACGCTGCTCGGCGGGTTCGGCTGGTCGGCCGGGATCCTCCTCATCGCCCTGCTGGCCTCGCGCCGTACGCCGCTGCCGCGGGGCTGGGACGCCGTGCACCGGGTCGTGCGGCCGGCCGTGTCGGCGGTGGTGACCGTGCTGCTGGTGGCGGTGGCGGCGGGGTTCGCGGCGGCGGCGTACGCGGCGATCGGTGACGACCGCCCCGGGCGCATCGCCGGCGCGGCACTGCTCGGGGCGCCGAACGGGGTGTGGCTGGGCATTCCGCTCGGCCTGTTCGTGCCGTGGGACGGACGGGCGACGGGCGAACTGACCCGCTTCCTGCCGGACCCGCTGGACGATCTGCTCGGTGGCGGCTCCGGCCGGCCGGTGACGCTGGGCCGGCTGGCCGAACTGGACGGGCGGGTGTGGCTGCTCGGGGTGGCGGCGGGGTCGATGATGCTGCTGGCGGGCGTGTTGGCGGCGGTGCGGACACCGGTTGGGGCGGGGGAGGCTGCCCTTCGTTTCGCGGGCCGGTGTGCGCTGCGGCTCGGGGTCGCGACCGCGCTCGCCCTGCCGCTGCTGGCGTGGCTGACGGACGTCTCCGTGACCGCGTCCCTGTCCGTACTCGGCTTCGACGCCTTCGGCGCGGGCATCGAACTGCACGGCCACCCCGGCCCGGCCCTGCTCCTGGGCGCGGGGTGGGGCGCGGGGGCCGGGGCGGCGGGGGCGTTGCTCGCGTGGCGGTGCGGGGCGGCGGGGCGGCGGGCTACGGCGTTGGCCCGGGGGGAGGGGTCGACCCCGACCGGCGGACCAGCGGGCCTGCCGGGCACCGGGTGGCCCGAGCACGGGGCCGGGGCCGACCGGGCCGGAGCGGGAGCTTGGCGTGGTGGGGTCGAGGCCGGGGCCGACCGGGCAGGACCGGGAACTCGGCGAGGTGGGGCCGGGGAGGCGGAGCCCTGGGGCGATCGGACGCCGGCCGGCTACGACGAGGGCGGCCGGCAGGCGTGGCCGGGGGCCGGCACGGTGCGACCCGGGGACGATGCCGGTGCCGGGTTGGACCAGGCCCGGGGCGGCCCCGGCCCGGCGAGGTACGACGAGGGCTCCCAGCAGGCCTGGCCCGACGCCGGCACCGTACGGCCCGGAGACGACGTCGATGCCGGGTTGCCGGCCCAGACCCGGGGCCGCCCCGGCCCGGCAGGGCACGGCGAGGGCGCCCGGCAGGCCTGGCCCGACGCCGGCGGCACCGTGCGCCCCGGGGGCCACGCCGATGCCGGGCCGGACCAGACCCGGGGCCGCCCGGGGCCAGCGGAGCGCGATCCGGGCGCCAACCAGGCCTGGACGGACGCCGGCAGCGTGCGCCCCGGAGACAGCGCCGACGCCGGGCAAGCCGGCCCCGACCAAGCGAGGCACGACGAGGGCGCCCGGCAGGCCTGGCCCGGCGCCGGCAGCGTACGGCCCGGGGACGACGGCCGTGCCGGGCGGGCCGGAGGGCGGGGTGGAGAGGGTGGTGGGGAAGCAGGGCCCTACGCGCCGGGCGCGCCGTACCGGCCGCCGAACCCGGGCACCAACCCGTATCTCCGGGTGCCGGACGAGCTGCGAGAGCCGGAGGACGCCAGGCCTGGGGGCGAGGAGCGCCTTTCGGACGGACCGCCGGTGGATGGAGCGTACGGAGCGGGACGGCGGATCGGCGAGGAACAGCGGCCAGGGGCCGCGGGGCGGCGTCCCGGCGAGGAGCCCCGCCCCGGCCACGCCCCGCCCCCCGGGCCTCCGCCGATCACCGGCAGGCCTCCGCGACCCGGCCATCTCCCGGAGCCCGGCCCGCCGCAGCGCCCTGACCCGTCCCCGCAAGCGGACCGGCCGGGGCCGCCGGACGACGAGCCCCCCGCTCCCGGTGACATCTACGGCGCCCCCACCGTCGTACGGCCGGTCGGGCCGCCGCCGCGTGGCCCCCGGCAGTCGCCCGGGCCGCGGAACGGGAACGGACCGCCCGCGCGGCCCGACGACGGACCGCCCCCTCCGCCACCGCCTCCCCCGCCGCCGCGGAAACCACGCGGCGGGAGGTGACCGGCGAGGGCACCGGACGCCGTACCGGCACGCAAGGTTCACGCCACCGAGGCGACATGCAGTGTTCGCTGTCCGCCAGACGGACCTCAGGGGCGGTGTGCCCAGCCCGCCGGATACGGTGGAACCACCATGAGCGCTTCGCAGACCTCGTCTTCCGACATCCCTGCCGACGTCCCCACCCTCCTTGTGAAGATCTTCGGCAAGGACAGGCCCGGCATCACCGCCGGTCTCTTCGACACCCTCGCCGCCTACTCCGTCGACGTCGTCGACATCGAGCAGGTCGTCACCCGTGGCCGGATGGTGCTGTGCGCGCTCGTGACCGAGCCGCCCCCCGGGCTCGAGGGAGATCTGCGGGCGACCGTCCACAGCTGGGCCGAGTCGATGAAGATGCAGGCGGAGATCATCTCCGGCCTGGGCGACAACCGCCCGCGCGGGCTGGGCCGCTCCCTGGTCACCGTGCTCGGGCATCCGCTCACCGCCGAGGCGACGGCCGCGATCGCCGCGCGGATCACGAAGACCGGCGGCAACATCGACCGTATCTTCCGGCTCGCCAAGTACCCCGTGACCGCTGTCGAGTTCGCCGTCTCCGGCGTGGAGACCGAGCCGCTGCGCACCGCCCTGGTGACCGACGCGGCCAGGCTCGGCATCGACGTGGCGGTGGTCGCCGCCGGTCTGTACCGGCGCGCGCAGCGCCTGGTCGTCATGGACGTGGACTCGACGCTGATCCAGGACGAGGTCATCGAGCTGTTCGCCGCCCACGCCGGCTGCGAGGACAAGGTCGCCGAGGTGACGGCGGCCGCGATGCGCGGGGAGCTGGACTTCGAGCAGTCCCTGCACGCGCGCGTGGCACTGCTGGAGGGGCTGGACGCGTCGGTGGTGGACAAGGTGCGCAGCGAGGTGCGGCTGACGCCGGGCGCCCGCACCCTGATCCGCACGCTGAAGCGGCTCGGCTACCAAGTCGGTGTCGTCTCGGGTGGCTTCACCCAGGTCACCGACGATCTGAAGGAGCGGCTCGGGCTGGACTTCGCCCAGGCCAACACCCTGGAGATCGTCGACGGCCGGCTGACGGGCAGAGTCACCGGCGAGATCGTCGACCGCGCGGGCAAGGCCCGGCTGCTGCGCCGGTTCGCCGCGGAGGCGGGCGTGCCGCTGTCGCAGACGGTGGCGATCGGTGACGGTGCCAACGATCTGGACATGCTGAACGCGGCCGGTCTCGGAGTCGCCTTCAACGCCAAGCCGGTGGTGCGCGAGGCGGCGCACGCCGCGGTGAACTTCCCCTTCCTGGACACGGTCCTGTATCTGCTGGGCGTCACGCGCGAAGAGGTCGAGGCGGCGGACACTCTCGACATCGTCTGAACCGACCAGCAGGGGCCCGGCACCGTGCGGTGCCGGGCCCCTGTCATGCGGAGATCGTCACTCGGCCGGCGCCCAGTAGTCCTGCAGCGTGGCCACGCCCGGCTCCAGGCCCTTCCACGTGCCGCCGAACGACAGCACCGCGAAGGCGGAGGCCGGGAACCCGCGACGGGTCATCCGCTCCCGGGCGTCGTCCTCGCCCGAGCCCGCCAGAACGTCGGCCAGGCCCTGGATGCCCGGGTTGTGCCCGACCATGAGGAGGTTCCGCACGTCGTCGGGGGTCTCGTTGAGCAGGGCGATCAGCTCGCCCGGCGAGGCCTCGTAGATCCGCTCCTCGTAGACGGTTTTCGGCCGCTGCGGGAACTCGTGGACGGCGAGCTTCCATGTCTCCCGGGTCCGGACCGCGGTGGAGCACAGGGCCAGGTCGAAGGCGATACTGGTGTCGGTCAGCCTGCGCCCGGCCTCCGCCGCGTCCATTCGGCCCCGGTCGGCGAGCGGACGCTCGTGATCGGTCACCTGTGGCCAGTCGGCTTTCGCATGGCGGAAGAGGACAATCCTGCGGGGTTCTGCGACGCTCATGAGATCCAGCTTCGCATGAAACACGCCACGGGGCGCAGGGAGTTGACCACCGGCTTCGGCCGTGATCAGCGGGCGATCAGCTGCTCCACGCGCTCGAAGAGCTGGGTGATCGCCGGGTCGCCGGTGGCCGCGTGCGCGTCGGACGGGTTCAGGATCAGGGCGAGCAGTGCGGTGAAGGCGAGCACGGGCAGGGCGAGAGCCCACCAGGGCAGCCGGCCGGCCGCGCCGGCCCGGGTCGCCGGGTGGGGCCGGGTGTGCGTAGGGGCCGACATGGGTGCCTCCGCTCTTCGGGTGGTCGGTGACCGTCTCGCGGTCACACACTCGAAGCTACGGAATCCGCGGCTGCCGCCCCATCCGGTGATCCACCCACTTGACCCTGACCCTCACCCCCTAGGGGACAGGGGGGCTAACCCCACCATGGGCCGCGTCCGCACGGGTCATGGCGAGGCGATGGTCGCGATGACGGCGATGACGATGAAGATCGCGAAGAACGCTCCGAACACGAGCAGCATCTTCTTCTGACCGTGCTGGGGATTCGGGTCGAGCACTGGCATGGGGCAAGTCTCCCACCCCCCGGGCCCGCCCGGCGCCCCGGGGTGGCTCCCGGCCCCCGGGGGCGTGGCTCAGCGGGCCGCCTCGTCCTCCACCGTGCGGTCGCGGCCCGCCAGGAAGCCGACGGCCATCTGCGGGATCATCAGGGCGCTCATCAGCGCGATCGGCAGTCCCCATCCGCCGCTGTGCTGGTAGAGGACGCCGACCAGGAGCGGCCCGGGGATGGAGATCAGGTAGCCGGTGCTCTGCGCGAACGCCGACAGCTGGGCCACGCCCGGGCCGGTCCTGGCCCGCATGCCGACCATGGTCAGGGCGAGCGGGAAGGCGCAGTTGGCGACGCCGAGCAGCAGGGCCCAGACCCAGGCGCCGGCGGCGGGCGCGAGGTACAGCCCGGCGTAGCCGGCGAGGCCGCAGACGCCCAGGGCGAGCACGATCGGGCCCTGCTGGGGCAGCCGGGTGGCCAGGCGCGGTATGACGAAGGCCAGGGGCACGCCCATCACCATGGTGACCGCCAGGAGCAGCCCAGCCGTGCCGGCGGGCACACCGGCGTCGCGGAAGATCTGCGCCATCCAGCCCATGGTGATGTAGGCGGCGGTGGCCTGGAGTCCGAAGAAGACGGCGAGTGCCCAGGCGGTGCGACTGCGGGCCATCCGCAGCCGGGGCGCCTCCACGCGCGTGTGGGCCGCCGGGCCCGGGTCCGAGCCCTGCGTCTGCTGCGTCGTGGTCTCCGCGGCCTTCTCCCCCGGCCCGGGTGGCGTCGCACGTCCCCGGACGAAGGGCAGCCACGGCAGGACGGCCGCCACGGCGAGACCCGCCCACAGGGCCAGGCCCGTCTGCCAGCTGCCGCCGAGGGCGTCGGTCAGGGGCACCGTCACGGCGGCGGCGAGGGCCGTGCCGAGGGCGAGAGCCATCGAGTACAGGCCGGTCATGGAACCCACGCGGTCGGGGAACCAGTGCTTGACGATGACCGGCATCAGGACGTTGCTGACGGCGATGCCCATGAGGGCCAGGGCGCTGCCGGCCAGGAAGCCGGCCGTGCCGCCGGCGTAGGGCCTGACGAGCAGGCCGGTGGCGATGGCGGCCATGCCGGCGCACACCACGGCGCCGGCCCCGAAGCGGCGGGCGAGGCGCGGGGCCATGACGCCGAAGACGGCGAAGCACAGCGGCGGCACGGAGGTGAGCAGTCCGGCCACGCTGCCGCTCATGCCGAGCCCGTCGCGGACCTCCTCCAGGAGGGCGCCGAGGCTGGTGATGGCGGGGCGGAGGTTCAGCGCGGACAGCACGATGCCGAGGACGAGCAGTCGCATCGTCCACGCGCGCGTGGACGTGCCGCCCGGTTTCCCGGCGTCGTGCGCGGCGGAGCTGCGTACCGTCGGGGGCGTCATCGTCCGGGTTTCCTCACTAGGCATGAGGCCCATCATAGAATCATGGGATGATTGACTGTCCACTCCCCTGCTGCCGCCGGGCACCCCGACCGTGGGAAGGTGAGCCATGCCCCTGAGCCATCCCCGCCGTTCGGCGCTCTCCGAGCAGGTCATCGCCGCCCTGCGGGCCCAGATCACCTCGGGCGAGTGGCCGGTCGGCTCCCGCATCCCGACCGAGCCGGAGCTGGTCGAGCAGCTGGGTGTCGCCCGCAACACGGTCCGGGAGGCCGTCCGCGCCCTGTCGCACAACGGCCTGCTGGACATCCGCCAGGGGTCCGGCACCTACGTGGTGGCGACGAGCGAGCTGGCGGGCGTGATGCAGCGGCGGTTCGCCGAGGCCGACCCCCGGCACATCGCCGAGCTGCGCTCCACGCTGGAGTCGGCCGCCGCCCGGCTGGCCGCCGAGCGGCGTACGGAGAAGGACCTCAAGCAGCTCGACGCGCTGCTGCTGCGGCGCGAGGAGGCCTGGGAGTCGGGCGACAAGGAGGCGTTCGTGACCGCGGACGCCACCTTCCACCTGGCCGTCGTGTCCGCCTCCCACAACGACGTGATGACCGCGATGTACGCGGACCTGGGCGAGGTGCTGCGGGACTGGCTGCGCGAGGACGTCGGCGAGAAGCTGACCCCGGAGACGTACATGGACCACGGGCGGCTGCTCGAGGCGATCCGCGCGGGCGAGGCGGACACGGCCGCGGCGGAGGCGGCCCGCTACCCGTTTCTGTGCCGGCTGGGCGGGATCAGCTCGCCCGCCGGTGACTGATCCACACGTCGCCGACCTCTTTCCAGCACCGCCCCGTCAGCCGCACGGTCTGCGCGGGCCCGGCGTCGACCGGGGAGCTGTCCGTGTCGATGTCCCACCAGCGGGCGCACTCCACGTGCAGGCTGACGCGGTCGGTCTCCGGGTAGGGGTTGTGGCAGTACGCGGTCACCTTGGAGCCGCTCACCCGGATCCGGCAGGCGGCGCCGAAGGGATCGGCGGACTCGTGGTCGTCGGCGGGCACGCGCGCGCGGGGCACCGCCTCGTACGCCACGGTCAGTACGAGGGCGACGGCGAGGGACACTGAGGCCGTTCGGCGGGACAAGCGCACAAGGGGACCTCCTCGGCCGTGCTGGGGAGGGGCTCGGGTGGTGAACGCGTACTCCAGAATGCCCAGTTGCGGGCCTCCCCCGCCCGGCCGGCTGAGCCGAACGGGTGACGCCCCGCTCCCCGCGCGCTGCGGGGAACGGGGCGTCGCAGACGTACCGGAGATCAGGCTCCGATGGCGTGCAGACCGCCGTCCACGTGGATGATCTCGCCGGTGGTCTTCGGGAACCAGTCGCTCAGCAGGGCGACGACGCCGCGGCCGGCCGGCTCGGGGTCCTTCAGGTCCCACTCCAGCGGGGAGCGGTCGTCCCACACGGAGGCCAGCTCGCTGAAGCCCGGGATGGACTTGGCGGCCATGGAGCCGAGCGGACCGGCCGAGACCAGGTTGCAGCGGATGTTCTGCTTGCCCAGGTCGCGGGCCATGTAGCGGCTGGTCGCCTCCAGGGCGGCCTTGGCCGGGCCCATCCAGTCGTACTGCGGCCAGGCGAACTGCGCGTCGAAGGTCAGGCCGACGACGGAGCCGCCGTTCTGCATGAGCGGCAGGCAGGCCAT
Source organism: Streptomyces flavovariabilis (assembly GCF_000725785.1). NCBI lineage: Bacteria > Bacillati > Actinomycetota > Actinomycetes > Kitasatosporales > Streptomycetaceae > Streptomyces > Streptomyces flavovariabilis. The sequence goes on from NZ_JNXD01000026.1 coordinate 23,197, forward strand.
GGTGAGCGACTTCAGGGAGTACGCCGACACGTGCATGGCCGTGGCGACCGACTCGAACGGCGTGTTGAGGAAGTTGCCGCCGAGCGCGTCCTGCGGAGCGAAGCCGATGGAGTGGACGACACCGTCGAGGCCGCCGAGCTCCTCGCCGACGATGTCGGCGAGCCGGTCGAGGTGCTCGTCGTTGGTGACGTCGAGTTCGATGACCTTGGTGGGCTTGGGCAGCTTCCTGGCGATGCGCTCGGTCAGCGTGGGCCGCGGGAACGCGGTCAGGATGATCTCGGCGCCCTGCTCCTGGGCCAGCTTGGCGGTGTGGAAGGCGATGGAGGACTCCGTCAGCACCCCGGTGATCAGGATGCGCTTGCCCTCGAGGATTCCGCTCATGGTGATCAGTGACCCATTCCCAGTCCGCCGTCAACGGGAATGACGGCTCCAGTGATGTACGAGGCGTCGTCCGACGCGAGGAACCGCACCGCCGCGGCGATCTCCTCCGGCCGGGCGTACCGGCCGAGCGGGACCTGCGACACGATGTTCGAGCGCTGCTCGTCGGTGAGGACCTTGGTCATGTCGGTGTCGACGAAGCCGGGCGCGACGACGTTGAAGGTGATGTTGCGCGAGCCCAGCTCACGGGCGAGGGAGCGCGCGAAGCCGACCAGGCCGGCCTTGGAGGCGGCGTAGTTCGCCTGGCCGGGACCGCCGTACAGCCCGACGACCGACGAGATGAGCACCACGCGGCCCTTCTTGGCGCGCAGCATGCCCCGGTTGGAGCGCTTGACCACGCGGAAGGTGCCGGTGAGGTTGGTGTCGATGACCGAGGTGAAGTCCTCCTCGGACATGCGCATCAGGAGCTGGTCCTTGGTGATGCCGGCGTTGGCGACGAGGACCTCGACGGGCCCGTGGGCCTCCTCGATCTCCTTGTAGGCCTGCTCCACCTGCTCCGCGTCGGTGATGTCGCACTTGACGGCCAGGCAGCCCAATTCCGTCAGGGCGGCCGGCGGCTCACCCGAGCGGTACGTGAAGGCGACCTTGTCGCCGGCATCGGCGAAAGCGCGGGCGATGGCGAGGCCGATGCCCCGGTTGCCTCCGGTGACGAGAACCGAGCGGCTCAACGGATCACCCTTTCGATAGCGGTCTGATACCCGCCCCGGCGCCTGGACGACAGGCGGTGATGACAGGCGGCTTCCTCGAAAACCTATCGGTCCGGGCAGGCCCGCGGACAATCGGGCACCGACAGTGGCGAACGGGACTCGCTGTCGGGTCCCTACAGAAAGCCACGGGTCCGGCTCCGGAAACTCATGGCCCGCGAACGGGATGGACGACATGATCGGAGCAGTCACCACGCACGGCAACCACGGTCACCTCGACAGAAAGAGACGGCGGTGCCTCATACCATCGACGAGGCCTTCACGGCCCTCCCCCTACGCGCCCTCGCCGACGCGGCCCTCGCACGCGCGCGTGCGCTGGGCGCCGAGCACGCGGACTTCCGGTTCGAGCGGGTACGGGGCGCCTCCTGGCGGTTCCGGGACGCCCGGCCCGCCGGGTCGTCGGACACCACCGACCTCGGATACGCGGTGCGGGTGGTGCACGGCGGCACCTGGGGATTCGCGTCCGGCGTCGACCTCAGCATGGACGCCGCCGCCAAGGTCGCCGGGCAGGCGGTGGCCATGGCGAAGCTGTCCGCGCAGGTGATCAAGGCGGCCGGCTCGGACGAGCGCGTGGAACTGGCCGGCGAGCCGGTGCACGCGGACAGGACGTGGATCTCGTCGTACGAGATCGACCCCTTCTCCGTGCCCGACGAGGAGAAGGCGGGGCTGATCGCGGAGTGGAGCGCCCGGCTGCTGGCGGCCGACGGAGTCGACCATGTCGATTCCTCGCTGCTCACGGTCCACGAGAACAAGTTCTACGCCGACACCGCCGGGACCGTGACCACACAGCAGCGGGTGCGGCTGCACCCGGTGTTCAACGCCGTGTCGGTGGACGAGTCGAGTGGCGAGTTCGACTCGATGCGCACCCTGGCGCCGCCGGTGGGACGCGGCTGGGAGTACCTGCGGGGCACCGGCTGGGACTGGGAGGACGAGCTGGCGCGGATCCCGGAGCTGCTCACCGAGAAGATGCGCGCGCCGAGCGTCGAGCCGGGCCTGTACGACCTGGTCGTCGACCCGTCCAACCTGTGGCTGACCATCCACGAGTCCATCGGGCACGCCACCGAGCTCGACCGCGCGCTCGGTTACGAGGCCGCCTACGCCGGCACCTCGTTCGCCACGTTCGACCAGCTGGGCAAGTTGCGCTACGGCTCGGAGCTGATGAACGTCACCGGCGACCGCACCGCCGAGCACGGCCTGGCCACCATCGGCTACGACGACGAGGGCGTCGAGGGCCAGTCCTGGGACCTGGTCAAGGACGGCACACTCGTCGGCTACCAGCTGGACCGGCGGATCGCGAAGCTGACCGGCTTCGAGCGGTCCAACGGCTGCGCCTACGCCGACTCCCCCGGGCACGTGCCGGTGCAGCGCATGGCCAACGTGTCGTTGCAGCCGGACCCGGCCGGGATGTCGACCGAGGACCTGATCGGGGGTGTGGAGCGCGGCATCTACGTGGTGGGCGACCGGTCCTGGTCGATCGACATGCAGCGCTACAACTTCCAGTTCACCGGTCAGCGCTTCTACCGCATCGAGAACGGGCGGCTCGCCGGGCAGCTGCGGGACGTGGCCTACCAGGCGACGACCACCGACTTCTGGGGCTCGATGTCCGCCGTGGGCGGGCCGCAGACCTATGTGCTCGGCGGCGCCTTCAACTGCGGCAAGGCCCAGCCGGGGCAGGTCGCGGCCGTCTCCCACGGCTGCCCCTCGGCCCTCTTCAAGGGCGTCAACATCCTCAACACGACCCAGGAGGCCGGTCGATGAGCGCGCGTTCCAGCAAGCCGCACGAGGTCGTCGAGCGCGCCCTCGAACTGTCCCGGGCGGACGGCTGTGTCGTCATCGCCGACGAGCAGTCCACCGCCAACCTGCGCTGGGCGGGCAACGCGCTGACCACGAACGGCGTCACGCGTGGGCGCACCCTCACCGTCGTCGCCACGGTCGACGGCAAGGAGGGCACGGCCTCCGGGGTCGTGTCACGGTCCGCGGTGACCCCCGACGAGCTGGAGCCGCTGGTGCGGGCAGCCGAGGCCGCCGCGCGCGGCGCCGGACCCGCGGAGGACGCGCAGCCCCTGGTCACGGGTGTGGAGCGGTCGCCGGAGTTCACCGAGGCGCCCGCCGAGACCTCCTCCGCCGTGTTCGCCGACTTCGCTCCGGCGCTCGGCGAGGCCTTCGCACGCGCGCGTGCGGGCGGGCGCGAGCTGTACGGCTTCGCCAACCACGAGCTGGTGTCGTCGTACGTCGGCACCTCCACGGGGCTGCGGCTGCGGCACGACCAGCCGAACGGGACGCTGGAGATGAACGCCAAGTCGCCGGACCGGACCCGGTCCGCGTGGGCCGGGCGCTCCACGCGGGACTTCGAGGACGTCGACCCGGGAGCCCTGGACGCGGAGCTGGCGGTGCGCCTCGGATGGGCCGAGCGGCGCGTGGAGCTGCCCGCCGGGCGCTACGAGACGCTGCTGCCGCCGACGGCCGTGGCGGACCTGCTGATCTACCAGATGTGGTCGGCGTCGGGCCGGGACGCGGTCGAGGGCCGCACGGTGTTCTCCAAGCCGGGCGGGGGCACGCGGGTCGGCGAGAAGCTGACCGGCCTGCCGCTGACCCTGCGCAGCGACCCGAACGAGCCGGGCCTGGAGTCGGCGCCCTTCGTGATCGCGCACTCCTCCGGGGGCGACCAGTCGGTGTTCGACAACGGGCTGCCGCTCGCGGCCACCGAGTGGATGCGCGAGGGCGAGCTGCGCCACCTGACGACCAGCCGCCACAGCGCGGGCCTGACCGGGCTGCCCGTGGCCCCGGTCATCGACAACGTGATCCTGGACGGGGGCGAGGACCGCTCGCTGGACGAGATGGTCGCGAGCACCGGGCGCGGGCTGCTGCTGACCTGCCTGTGGTACATCCGCGAGGTCGATCCGGCGTCGCTGCTGCTGACGGGCCTGACCCGGGACGGCGTCTACCTCGTCGAGAACGGCGAGGTGACGGGCGAGGTGAACAACTTCCGGTTCAACGAGTCGCCCGTCGGCGTGCTCGGCCGCGCCTCGGAGGCGGGGCGGACCGAGAAGACTCTGCCCAGGGAGTGGAGCGACTGGTTCACCAGGGCGGCGATGCCCGCGCTGCGCGTCCCCGATTTCAATATGAGCTCTGTCAGCCAGGGCGTATAACCTCGTACCTGATTACGAGCCCACCCGAGGAGATACGAGAACCGTGACGGACATCGTCGACGAGCTGAAGTGGCGCGGGCTGTTCGCCCTGTCCACTGACGAGGACGCTTTGCGCAAGGCGCTCGCGGACGGTCCCGTCACGTTCTATTGCGGTTTCGACCCGACGGCGCCGTCGCTGCACGTGGGGCACCTGGTGCAGGTGCTCACCGTGCGCCGGCTCCAGCAGGCCGGTCACCGGCCGCTGGCGCTGGTCGGCGGTGCCACGGGCCTGATCGGCGACCCGCGTCCGACCGCGGAGCGCACGCTGAACGACCCGGAGACGGTCACCGGCTGGGTGGGCAGGCTGCGCGCCCAGATCGAGCCGTTCCTGGACTTCCAGGGCGAGAACGCGGCCGTCATGGTCAACAACCTCGACTGGACGGAGAACCTCTCCGCGATCGAGTTCCTCCGGGATATCGGCAAGCACTTCCGCGTCAACAAGATGCTGACGAAGGACTCCGTGGCCCGGCGCCTGGAGTCCTCCGAGGGCATCAGCTACACGGAGTTCAGCTACCAGCTCCTGCAGGGCATGGACTTCCTCCAGCTCTACCGGCGCTACGGCTGCACGTTGCAGCAGGGCGGCAGCGACCAGTGGGGCAACCTCACGGCGGGTCTCGACCTGATCCACCGCCTGGAGCCCGACGCGACCGCGCACGCGCTGGCGACGCCGCTGATGACCAAGGCGGACGGCACCAAGTTCGGCAAGACCGAGGGCGGCGCCGTCTGGCTCGACCCGGAGATGACGACGCCGTACGCGTTCTACCAGTTCTGGCTGAACGTGGACGACCGGGACATCTCCCGGTACATGCGCATCCTGTCCTTCCGTTCCCGCGAGGAGCTGGAGGAGCTGGAGCGGCAGACGGAGGAGCGTCCGCAGGCCCGGGCCGCGCAGCGCGCGCTGGCCGAGGAGCTGACGACCCTGGTGCACGGCGCCGACCAGACAGCCGCGGTGATCGCCGCGTCCAAGGCGCTCTTCGGGCAGGGCGAGCTGGCGGAGCTCGACGAGAAGACGCTGGCCGCGGCCCTCTCGGAGGTGCCGCACGTCCAGGTCGCCGAGCTCGGCCCGGCCGTGGACCTGTTCGCCGAGGTCGGCCTGGTGGCCAGCAAGTCGGCCGCGCGCCGCACGGTCAAGGAGGGCGGCGCCTACGTGAACAACGTCAAGGTCGCCGGTGAGGACGCCGTCCCCGCCAAGGAGGACCTGCTGCACGGCCGCTGGCTGGTGCTGCGCCGGGGCAAGAAGAACCTGGCGGCGGTCGAGGTCACGGGCGGCTGAGAGCGTGAGGAAGGGGGCGGTCTCCGGTGCCGGAGGCCGCTCCCTTCGCCGTGCGCCCCGTCATGCCCTGCGTTTGTCTCCTCTGGCCGCCGTCCAGGCCCGGTCGCCGAGACCGACGAGGATGATCGCCATCACCAGCTGGAAGACGTGCCGCCACCAGTCGATACCCGATGTGGCGTCGACGCCGACCGCCCGGGCGATGGCGTTGCCGGCGATGGCGCCGATCATGCCCAGGATGACGGTCAGCCACAGGGGCACATGTTGCTTGCCCGGAATGATCGCCTTGGCGATCAGGCCCAGTACCAGTCCTACGATGATCGCCCACAACCAGCCCATCGCTGCCTCCTCGTACGGCTCGACGTGAGCACTACGGCCAGTGTCGGCCCAGGTGCCGTACGCCGCATGCCGACGCGGGCCGTACGCGTCACGGCGCAGTCCGGTCGCCCGCAGGGTGCGCCCCCGGCCTCGTGGCCGGCGCGGTCGCGGCGTAACGTGGGAGCTGTCCCGGCCAGGTTCCCCGACCGGCCGCGGGCGGCTACGGGGCGGGGAGAGTCCGATACGGGCGGATGGTGGAATGCGATGCGGAAGCAGCATGGCGGCGGCAACGTCCAGGTTTTCCGGATCACCGGCGCCCGGACGGGACTCCAGGAGGACGTACGCGGGCGGCAGCGCCGGTACGTGATCTCGATGACGCTGCGCACGATCTCCGTGATCCTCGCGGCCACGTTGTGGAACGTCGAACGGCACGTCGCCATCGTGGCGTTGGTGCTCGGGCTGGTGCTGCCGTACATCGCGGTGGTGGTCGCGAACGCCGGGCGCGAGAACGCGCCGTCTCTGCCGTCGACGTTCGTGGCACCGCCGGTGCGTCCGATGATCGCGCCGTCGGGTTCGGATGACGAGCCGGCGGAATCCGTCGTGGAAGATGCCGTGTCCGAGCCGATGCCGGGTGCGCGGACCGAATCGCCCGAGCGGTAGGGGCTCCGGGGAGAGATCACGGGTGATCAGGGAGGGAAGTCAGCTTCCCGCCAAGCTCAAGAAAAGCTCAGATCAATCATGTTGTTCCGGTGCCGGGCCCGGGGTGACCCGTGACATACTTCGTACGCGCTCCGCATCCCCCGTCGGAGCGACGGACCGACGCCGGGCAGCTCCCCCCGTGGCTGCTCGGCGTCGCCTTTTCTGTGTGCAGTGGTGAGACGAAGCTGTGAGTGACGAGACACCCATCTGTTCCGCGAAGGGCTGCCGGGCCGAGGCCGTGTGGGTCCTGGCGTGGAACAACCCGAAGATCCATACGCCGGAGCGGCGCAAGACATGGCTGGCCTGCGAGGAGCACCGCGAGCACCTGTCGCAGTTCCTCGGGGTGCGGGGATTCCTGAAGGACGTGGTCCTGCTGAAGGAGTGGGAGTCCGCCCGGGAGGCTTAGCCCCCGATCGCCGACATCGGCCGGTCCGGCTGGACGAACGCCGGGTCGTCCAGGCCCGCTCCGGCCTTCTTGCCCCACATCGCCAGGCGCCAGATGCGGGCGATCTCCTCGTCCGGGGCGCCCGAGCGCAGGGCGGCGCGCAGGTCCGTCTCCTCCTGGGCGAACAGGCAGGTGCGGACCTGGCCGTCGGCCGTGAGGCGGGTGCGGTCGCAGGCCGCGCAGAAGGGGCGGGTGACGGAGGCGATGACGCCGACCACATGCGGGCCGCCGTCGACGAGCCAGCGCTCCGCCGGGGCCGAGCCGCGCTTCTCCTCGCCCTCGGCGGTCAGCTCGAAGCGTGTGCGCAGGGACGCCAGGATGTCGCCGGCCGTGATCATGCCGTCGCGCTTCCAGCCGTGCTGGGCGTCCAGGGGCATCTGCTCGATGAAGCGCAGCTCGTAGTCGTGCTCCACGGCCCAGGCCAGCAGGTCGGGGGCCTCGTCGTCGTTGAGCCCCGGCATCAGGACCGAGTTGACCTTGACGGGGGTCAGGCCCGCGTCGCGGGCGGCGTGCAGGCCCTCGATGACGTCCTTGTGGCGGTCGCGGCGGGTGAGGGTCTTGAAGACGTCGGGGCGGAGCGTGTCGAGGGAGACGTTGACCCGGTCCAGGCCCGCCTCCTTCAGGGCGGCCGCCGTGCGCTTGAGGCCGATGCCGTTGGTGGTCAGCGACATCTGGGGGCGGGGGTCGAGGGCCGCGACACGCTCGACCACGCCGACCAGGCCGGGGCGGAGCAGGGGCTCGCCGCCGGTGAAGCGGACTTCCTCGATCCCTAGGGAGGTGACCGCGATGTCGATGAGACGGACGATCTCGTCGTCCGTGAGCAGGTCCGGCTTGGCGAGCCACTGCAGGCCCTCTTCGGGCATGCAGTACGTGCAGCGCAGGTTGCACCGGTCGGTCAGCGAGACCCTCAGGTCGGTGGCCACTCGGCCGTAGGTGTCGATGAGCACGTGGGCCCCCTCCCTCGATGCGGATCGTGCCCGGAGCACTGTTTCCCCGGCACCTGCGAGCCTACGTGACCCCACCGACAACATCACAGGCCTCGATCACATGAGGCACGACGCGGCCGCGCCGCAGGGACCTGGAGGTTCCTACGACACGGCCGCGTCGAAAGGGTCGTGCTCAGTGCGCTCCGGTACCGGTCAGGGACCGGACCTCCAGTTCCGCGAACTTCTTGGCGTCGGGCTCCTCCTTCGACAGGACGGTGCCGAGCCAGCCCATCAGGAAGCCGAAGGGGATGGAGATGATGCCCGGGTTCTTCAGCGGGAACCAGGCGAAGTCCACCTCGGGGAACATCGCCTTGGGGTCGCCTGAGACGACGGGCGAGAACAGCACCAGGCCGACGGCGACGATCAGACCGCCGTAGATCGACCACAGCGCGCCCTGGGTGGTGAACCGCTTCCAGAACAGGCTGTAGAGGATCGTCGGGAGGTTGGCCGAGGCGGCGACCGCGAAGGCGAGGGCGACCAGGCCGGCGACGTTCAGGTCGCGGGCGAGGGCGCCGAGGCCGATGGAGACGACGCCGATGAAGACGGTCGCCCAGCGGGCCGCGCGGACCTCCTCGGCACCCGAGGCCTTCCCCTTGCGGATGACGTTGGCGTAGATGTCGTGCGCGAAGGAGGACGACGAGGCGAGGGTGAGGCCGGCGACGACGGCGAGGATCGTCGCGAAGGCCACCGCCGAGATCGTGGCGAGCAGGATCGCGCCCCAGGTGGAGTCGACGCCGCCCAGGTGCAGGGCGAGCAGGGGTGCCGCCGTGTTGCCGGACGGGTTGGAGGCGATGATCTCTTCCTGCGAGATGAGCGCGGCGGCGCCGAAGCCGAGCGCGATGGTCATCAGGTAGAAGCCGCCGATGATGCCGATCGCCCAGTTCACGGACTTACGGGCGGCCTTGGCGTCGGGCACCGTGTAGAAGCGGATCAGGATGTGCGGCAGGCCGGCGGTGCCGAGCACCAGGGCGATACCGAGGGAGATGAAGTCCAGCTTGGAGGTGCCGGTGGCGCCGTACTGGAGGCCGGGCTCCAGGAAGGCGGCGCCCTTGCCGCTGTTCTCGGCGGCCGTGCCGAGCAGGTCGGAGATGTTGAAGTTGAACTTCAGCAGCACCAGGAAGGTGATCAGGATGGTGCCGCCGATGAGCAGCACGGCCTTGACCATCTGGACCCACGTGGTGCCCTTCATACCGCCGATGGAGACGTACACGACCATCAGGAGGCCGACGAGGGCCACGATGAGGATCTTGCCGGCGTCGGAGGTGATGCCGAGCAGCAGCGAGACGAGGACGCCCGCTCCTGCCATCTGGGCCAGCAGGTAGAAGATCGACACCACGATCGTGGACGTGCCGGCGGCGGTGCGCACCGGGCGCTGGCGCATGCGGTAGGCGAGGACGTCGCCCATGGTGTAGCGGCCGGAGTTGCGCAGCGGCTCTGCCACCAGGAGCAGGGCGACCAGCCAGGCCACCAGGAAGCCGATGGAGTACAGGAAGCCGTCGTAGCCGAAGAGGGCGATGGCGCCCGCGATGCCGAGGAACGACGCGGCCGACATGTAGTCGCCGGAGACGGCGAGTCCGTTCTGGAAAGCGCTGAACTGGCGCCCGCCCGCGTAGAAGTCGGCGGCGTCCTTGGTCTGGCGGCCTGCCCAGACGGTGATGCCGAGTGTGGCCAGGACGAACAGCGCGAACAGGGTGATGATCAGCGGGCGGTGCTCGCTGGCCTCGTTCGCGGCGAGGAAGGTCTGCTGTACGGGGCTCATGCGCCGCTCTCCATCCGGGTCTTGATGGCCTCGGCCTTGGGGTCGAGCTTCGCGGCGGCGTGCCGCGAGTACCACCAGGCGATGAGGAACGTGGTGATGAACTGGGCGACGCCGAGGACGAAGGCGACGTTGATGTTGCCGAACAGCTTGGTGCCCATGAAGCCGCCCGCGTAGTTCGAGAGCAGGACGTACAGCAGGTACCAGGCGATGAAGCCGACGGTCAGCGGGAAGGCGAAGGAGCGGTAGGAGCGGCGCAGTTCACGGAACTCCGCGCTCTCCTGCACCTCCGCGAACTCCTCGGGTGAGGGGAGCTTGTGTTGCTCTTTCGAGGGGGGCGGTGCGTCGGTGGCCACGGAGTCTCCTCGCAATGACGGAAGCGGTTGGGAACGGGGGCGGAGGCGAGTGTCCTCGCGCTCCTAGTTCAACGTCACGGCGGCACACGAGAACCGGTTCAAAGGCGCGGCGTTCTTTCCGAAGTCATTTCGGCAAAGCGTTGCTGGCCAGCGAGAGGCCGGGATAGCTTCGCCCTGCACCACCACGTCATGTACCTGCCCGAGCACCACCTGTGCCTCGGGCCGGTTTCGTTTCCGGAGGATGTGGAGACCCCATGTCTCACTTGCGTTCCAGACGCCGGCTCGCTCTCGCCGTGCCCGTCGTGCTGTCACTGACGGCCTCGCTGGGCTTCCTGCCGGCCGCCGCGTCGGCGGCCCCGCAGGCGGCGCCGGCCACCCGGACGGCAGACGCGCCGAAGCTGGCGTACGTCGTCAACACCAAAACGGACCGCCACACGATCGCCTCGGTGAAGAAGGCGATCGGGAAGGCCGACGGTTCGGTCGTGGCCACCTACGGGCGGATCGGCGTGATCGTCGTCCACTCCTCGAACCCCGACTTCGCCAAGACCATCCGCACGGTGCGCGGGGTCCAGTCGGCGGGTGCGACGCGGACGGCGCCGCTGACGGCCGCGGGGACGAAGGAGGAGGGCGCGGTCGAGTACCTGACCGCCGCCCAGGCGAAGCGCACCGAGGCCGCCTCGGCGAAGACGCCCGAGAGCGAGCCTCTCGAGGCGGACCAGTGGGACCTGCGCGCGATCGGCGCCGACAAGGCCGCACAGATCAACCCCGGCAGCCGCAAGGTGACCGTGGCCGTGATCGACACCGGCGTGGACGACACCCACCCCGACATCGCCTCGAACTTCTCCGCCTCCCAGTCCGCCAACTGCGCGGGCGGCAAGCCCGACACCAGCGAGGGCGCCTGGCGGCCGTACACGCCCGAGGACTACCACGGCACGCATGTCGCCGGTGAGATAGCCGCCGCCCGCAACGGCATAGGCGTGGCGGGCGTCGCACCCGGTGTGAAGGTCTCCAGCATCAACGTCACCGACCGGGCCAACGGCCTCTTCTACCCGGAGAGCGTCGTGTGTGCCTTCGTGTTCGCCGCCGACCACGGCGTCGAGATCACGAACAACAGCTACTACGTCGACCCGTGGCTGTACAACTGCATGGACGACCCGGACCAGCGGGCCATCGTCGACGCGGTCAACCGGGCGCAGCTGTACGCCCAGAAGAAGGGCACGCTCAACGTCGCCGCGGCGGGCAACTCCAACCACGACCTGGACTCGGACGCGATCGTCGACGACTCCAGCCCGGACGACTCCACCCCCGTCGAGCGCACCATCGACCCGCACGAGTGCTTCGACGTGCCCAACCAGCTGCCGGGTGTCGTCACGGTCAGCTCGACGGGTGTCGACAACGTGAAGTCGTACTTCTCGACGTACGGCAAGGGCGTCGTCGACGTCGCCGCGCCGGGTGGCGACGGGCGCTACCAGATACCCGACACGCCCTCGAAGAACGGCCGCATCCTGTCCACCATGCCGAACGGCGCGTGGGGCTTCCTGCAGGGCACCTCGATGGCCTCGCCGCACGCCTCCGGCGTCGCCGCGCTGCTGAAGTCCAAGCACCCCTGGGCGTCTCCGGCCCAGCTCCAGGCGCTGATGAAGGCACAGGCCGACAGGACCGCCTGCCCCTCCTCCTACGACCAGGACGGCGACGGCACGCAGGACGCGGTCTGCGAGGGCGGCAAGCGCGTCAACGGCTTCTACGGCCACGGCATCGTCAACGCGCTGCGCGCGGTCAAGTGATCCGACTCGCCACCGAGACCTTCCGCAAGATCAGCTCGTACCGTGAACGAACTGGAGAGACCATGACTGCGCCGTACGCGCGCCACCGTCGCGCCGTCGCGATCCCGGCCGGGATGGCCATGGCCACGGCCCTCGCGTTCCTGCCGAACACCGCGGCCACGGCCGCCGAGGACGCCCCGGCCCCCACGGCGGCCCGGGCCGACGCGACCCCGCTCAGCTATGTCGTCAACGTCAAGCCGGGGCACGGCACTTCGGCGTATGTGAAGAAGGCCGTCGCCAAGGCCGGCGGCACGATCGTGACGTCGTACGACCAGATCGGCGTCATCGTCGTCCACTCCTCGAACGCCGACTTCGCCAAGACCGTCCGCAAGGTGCGCGGCGTGCAGTCGGCGGGGGCCACCCGCACGGCGCCGCTGCCCTCGGCCTCGACCGGTGACCTGGGCGCGCCGAAGGTGCTGAGCGCGGCCGAGGTCGCCGAGGCCGAAGCCCCCGCCGGGCAGGACCCGTTGCAGCCCCAGCAGTGGGACCTGCCCGCCATCAAGGCGGACAAGGCGCACGAGAAGTCGCTGGGCAGCAAGAAGGTCACGGTCTCCGTGATCGACACCGGTGTCGACGACACCCACCCCGACATCGCGCCCAACTTCGACCGCAAGGCGTCGGTCAACTGCGTGTCGGGCAAGCCGGACACGAGCGACGGGGCCTGGCGGCCGAGCGCCGAGGAGAGCCCGCACGGCACGCACGTCGCCGGTGAGATAGCCGCCGCGAAGAACGGCATCGGCATGACGGGTGTCGCGCCCGGCGTGAAGGTCTCCGGCATCAAGGTGTCCACCACGGCCGGCTTCTTCTACACGGAGGCCGTGGTGTGCGGTTTCGTGTGGGCGGCCGAGCACGGTGTCGACGTGACGAACAACAGCTATTACACCGACCCCTGGTACTTCAACTGCAAGAACGACCCGGACCAGAAGGCGCTCGTGGACGCCGTCACCCGGGCCTCGCGGTACGCGGAGAAGAAGGGCGCGGTCAACGTCGCCGCGGCCGGCAACGAGAACTACGACCTCGCCTCCGACGAGATCACCGACCCGTCGTCCCCGAACGACACCACACCGGGCGACCGGGTCGTCGACCCCTCGGAGTGCCTCGACATCCCGACCCAGCTGCCGGGTGTCGTCACGGTCGCCTCGACGGGCGCGAAGGGCATCAAGTCGTCCTTCTCCAACTACGGGCTGGGCGTCGCGGACATAGCCGCCCCGGGCGGCGACTCGACCGCCTACCAGAAGCCGGAGGCACCTGCCACGAGCGGCCTCATCCTGGGCACGCTGCCGGGCGGCAAGTGGGGCTACATGGCCGGTACGTCGATGGCCTCCCCGCACGTCGCGGGCGTCGCCGCGCTCATCAAGTCGACGCACCCGTACGCCTCTCCGGCCCTGGTGAAGGCCCTGCTGTACGCGGAGGCCGACGCCACGCCGTGCACGGACCCGTACGACATCAACGCCGACGGCAAGATCGACGCGGTGTGCGAGGGCTCCAAGAACCGCAACGCTTTCTACGGCTGGGGCATCGCGGACGCGCTGGACGCGGTGACCAGGTAGAGCTCGTGTGGAGGTGATCCGGGCCGGGCGGGGACACCCGCCCGGCCCGGATCGTGTCTGCGGCGATGTTCGCCGAGGTCGCGCCGGCACAGGGGTGGCGGCTGCGGCCGACCGACGAGCACAGGGAAGTGCGGCTGTGGCGGCCGGCCGTGTCGAGGGTTGACCGAGTACCGCTGACTTGCCCGGCCGTGTGAAGGTTGGTGAAGATCCTGGGGTGACTCTGACAAGACCCACACCCGGGGCGCCCGGCCCGCACGGGCCCGTGCGGCGCGCCGGTGCGGGCCGGGCCGTCGCCGTTCTCGTGCTGGTGGCACTGGCCGCGCTCATCCCCCTCCTCGGCCCGTCCGCCGCGCTGCACGGCACCGGTGAGGCCGAAACGCCCGGCGCGGGCGGTATGGCCCTGCTGCGCACGGTGCTGTTCGCGGCGCTGTGCATACCCGTCGGCGAACTGTTCGTGAACCGGCTGGCGCGTTCGCTGCCCGTCACGGAGACCGGCACCGGGGCGGGACACCCTGCCGTGCCTCACACGTGGTCCCTCTTCGCGGCCGCCGCCGGTTTCGCCGCCGCACTGGGGCTCGCCTCGGTCGTGGCCACCGGCAATCTCGTTCCGGACGAGGTGGCCGACATCGACGTCGGCGGGCTCTACGCCTCCCGGGACGGCAAGCTCGCCCTGCTGGAGGTCAACGCGTTCCTCCTGGCGGGACTGTGCGCCGCGTCGCGCCGGCCGGTCACGCAGGTGTGGCCGCTGGCCGCCGTGGTCGTCGCCGAGGCCCTGCGCGCCCACCCCACGACCGAGCACAGCCCGCTGGTCGGCTCCGGGCTGACGCTCGTCCATCTGACGTGCGCGGCACTGTGGGCGGGCGGTCTGCTGCACGCGCTGCGCACCCTCCGGCTGTGGCCCCGAACGGCGGGCGCCGCCCTGCTGGGTCTCTACGCGCGCGTGGCGGTCGTGCTGCTCGCCGCCGTCACCGCGACGGGCGTGGGCAGTTCACTGCGCCGGATGCCGCCGGAGACGGTCCTGGAGCAGCTGACGGGAACGGCGTACGGGCGCGCGCTGCTCGCCAAGGTGCTCCTCGTGGCGGTCGTCGCCGCCCTCGCCGTGTGGGCGCGGCGACGGCTGCGCCGGGCGGCCGACCCGCTGACCGCCTGTGGGCCGGCCCGGGCGGAGGTGGCCGCCCTGGGCCTGGCGGTCGCGGCGTCCGGTCTGCTGACGACTCTTCCGGTGCCCATCCGCTGGTGACACCGGTGCGTCTCAGGCGGCGCGCATCTCGCCGTACGTCGCGGCCGGGGCCCTGCGCGCGTCGAGCGCCCCGAGTGTGCCGCAGGTCAGCAGCGCCTGTGCGGCGATGTACGTGAGCATGATCCAGAAGTCCGGCGCGGGCGGTTGCGGCCACCCGGCGACACCGGTCGCGATGAGCGTGTCGGACAGCAGGAACAACGCCCCGCCGAGCCCGGCGAAGAGGCCGAGCCGGGTGGCCGACCGGTACGCCATGGCCGTCAGCAGGAGGCTGTAGCCGGCGACGGGCACGCGCAGGTCGGCGGGCAGGTCCGGCCACAGCAGCGCGACGGTCGTGCCGAGGGCGGCGGCGTAGCCGAGGGCCAGGACGCCCGCACGCGCGCGTGGGACCGCGTTCCGGCTGCCGTACGTCGCGAAGAGCACGAGGTAGCAGACGTGCCCCGCCGCGAAGGAGGCCATGCCCGCCAGGAAGGCCGGCTCGGCGTCCGACAGCAGCAGGACGTCCCCGCCCCAGCCGAACAGCAGGGCGGCCAGGAGCGGCCGGGGTGCCTTGCGCAGGGCGGCCCACAGGGCGAGGAGCGGCATCAGCAGGGGCTTGGCGACGGTGTGGCCGGCGTCGAGACCGGCGGCGAGACAGACGAGGTCGACGGCGGCGGCGAGGCCGAAGGCGGTCAGCAGGAGGCGCGGGGCATTCACGCGGACGTGCTCTTCTCAGGGACCGGCGCGGTCTCACCGAGGGGCGTGGTCGCGCCGGCCGGTGACGGAGCCGGTACGGCAGCCGGACCCGGACCCGGCCCCCACCCCGGCCCTCGGAACACGCGTCCCGCCCGCTCGCGCCAACTGCGCGCCGCCCTCAGGTCCTTGGCGATGGACACGTACTCGTGCGTGGCCACCTTGAGCAGGTTGTACGTGTCGATGTTCTTGGTCAGCCCGTACCGCGGCCGCTCGGTCTCGGCGACGAACGACCCGAACAGCCGGTCCCAGACGATGAGGATGCCGCCGAAGTTGCGGTCGAGGTAGCCGCCCTGGGAGGCGTGGTGGACACGGTGGTGCGAAGGGGTGTTGAAGACGAACTCGAACCAGCGGGGCATCTTGTCGATGCGCTCGGTGTGGATCCAGAACTGGTAGACGAGGTTCGCGGAGGAGCAGAACGCGAGCGCGGCGGGATGCACGCCGGCGACGATGAGGGGAACGTAGAACGGCCACACGGTCAGGGACGTCCAGGGCTGGCGCAGCGCGGTGGTGAGGTTGAACTTCCGGCTGGAGTGGTGGACGACGTGGCAGGCCCACAGGATGCGGATGACGTGGTGGCCGCGGTGGGACCAGTAGTAGAAGAAGTCCTGCCCGAGCAGCATCAGCGGGACGGTCCACCACAGCACGGGAACGCGCAGCGGCGTGAGTTCGTAGAGGGCCGTGTAGATCGCCAGGATCGGGATCTTCCACAAGAAGTCGAAGGCGAGGCTGCCGAGCCCCATGCCGACGCTGGTCGCGGCGTCCTTCGCCTCGTAGCCCTCCGCACCCTCGTCGGGATGGAGCCGGTAGCTCACCATTTCGACCACGGTGAGCAGCACAAAGGCGGGGATGGACCACAGCACGACATCGGGCAGGTTCGGCATGCAATGACCGTAGGACCGGCGTCCGGCCCCGACTAGACGTTGTTACCCACAAGTATTACCGACGGTACGCGCTTGCTTCTTGGCGATCTCCGCCAATCCGGCAGGGGGCGAAGACGGACACCGGCGGACGATGTCCGCGACCAGACCGGCGAGTCTCCGCAGCAGCCGCCGGTCGTCACACCCGGCAGACAGGCCGAGTATCGATCAGACGTACGCCCCGCGAACGGACAGACCGGACAACACGCCTGAGGGGGCATCGGAAGAACCCGGCGGACGCACCTGACGGACGGCGGTGTCAGTCATGGCCCGTATCCTCAGGAACCATGCTGGAAGACCTGACGACCGCAGTGTTCTCTGCCACGCCGTGGCCGGCCGCGTATCCCAAGGGGTACGCGGTCGTTGACGTGGAGACCACGGGCCTGGCCCGGGACGACCGCATCATCTCCGCGGGGGTCTACCGGCTGGACGAGCGCGGCGAGGTCGAGGACCACTGGTACACGACGGTCAACCCCGAGCGGGACCCGGGCCCCGTGTGGATCCACGGACTGACGAGCGAGGCGCTCGAAGGAGCCCCCCTCTTCCCGGACATCGCCGAGGAGTTCGCCGCCCGGCTGGCGGGACGGGTGCTCGTCGCGCACAACGCCGTCTTCGACTGGCAGATGATCGCCCGGGAGTACGCGCGCGCGCAGCGCGAGGCGCCGGTGCGGCAGCGGCTGTGCACCATCGCCCTCTCCAAGGAGCTCGGGCTCCCGCTGCCCAACCACAAGCTGGAGTCCCTCGCCGCGCACTTCGGCGTCGTCCAGCAGCGGGCGCACCACGCGCTGGACGACGCGCGCGTGCTGGCGGAGGCGTTCCGGCCCAGCCTGCGGGCCGCGGCGGCGAACAACGTACGGCTGCCGCTGCTCGAGTGCCGGCCACTGACCGAATGGACGGACCGCCCCGCCGCGCCGCGCATCGGGCAGCAGGCGGGCCCCGGAGGCTACGGCGGCTACCGGCCGGGCAGTTGGCGCCCGTCCCGCAAGCGCCCCGCCTGCCCCTACCCCAACCCCGGGCGATACGAGGCGGGCGGGCGGCTCAAGCAGGGCATGCGGGTCGCCTTCTCCGGTGACACCTCCGTCGAGCGGGACCTGCTGGAGGACCGCGCGACCGAGGCGGGGCTGCATGTGGCCACGAGCCTGTCCCGGCTGACCAGCCTGCTCGTCACGAACGACCCGGACTCGGGCACGTCCAAGGTCGTCAAGGCCCGGCAGTTCGGTACGCCGGTCGTGGACGAGGCGGCCTTCGGGCAACTCCTCGCGGATGTGGAGCCCGCGTCGGAGGGGTGACCGTACCTCGCAGGGGTGACCGTACGGACGGGTGATTGCCGGGCGACTCGCCCGGCAACCGCTCGCCCGCACGGGGAGGACGGCCCACCCTGTGGCCCATGGCGACCTGTGAGGTATGTGGCAATCAGTATGGAATGACCTTCGAGGTGCACGCGCAGGGCGCGGTGCACGTCTTCGACTGCTTCTCCTGCGCGATCCACCGCATGGCCCCCATCTGCGAGCACTGCCGGGTGCAGATCATCGGCCAGGGTGTCGAGGTCGAGGGCCACTGGTACTGCGGCGCCCACTGCGCCCGCGCGGAGGGAAAGGCAGGAATTGTCGACAAGGTGTGAACCCGTACCCCCATGAATGCACCCCACGACCGAGTTGTACGGTCGTGGGGTGTACCGCTTCCTGATGTCCCGGCAGTGGGTGATCCTCACGTTGATCGCCCTGCTTCTCATCCCCACGATGATCAGGCTGGGCATCTGGCAGATGCATCGCTACGAGGAGCGCACCGCCCGGAACCAGCTGGTCACCGACGCGCTGGCGGCCGAGCCGGTCCCCGTGGAGAAGCTGACCGCGCCCGGGCACACCGTGACCAGCGCCGAGCGCTACCGCACCGTGACGGCGAAGGGCCGCTTCGATACGGAGGACGAGGTCGTCGTCCGGCGCCGCACCAACGCCGACGACGAGGTCGGCTACCACGTACTGACCCCGTTCGTCCTGGACGACGGCAGGGTGCTGCTGGTCAACCGGGGCTGGATCCCCTCCGACGGCCCGAGCCAGACCACGTTCCCGAAGGTCCCCGCACCGCCGGCCGGCGAGATCACCGTCGAGGGCCGGCTGATGCCGAGCGAGACGACCGCGGCCAGCGGGATCAAGAACCTCCAGGGTCTGCCGGACCGGCAGATCATGCTGATCAACAGCGAGCAGCAGGCCCGTCGCCTGGACGCCCGGGTACTCGGCGGCTACATCGCGCAGACGGCTCCCGAGCCCAAGGGCGACACCCCCGAGCTGCTGGGCGACCCCGGCAAGGAGGACGCCGCGCTGAACTACGCGTACGCCTTCCAGTGGTGGCTGTTCTCCGCGGCCGTCCCGGTCGGCTGGGTGGTCCTGGCCCGCCGCGAGGCCCGGGACCGGGCCCAGAAGACAGCCGACCGGTCCGGCACGACGAAGTCCGAGCCTGCGGCGGTGTAGACACCACCACCGCCTCCGCCGCGCCGGAACCCGGCCCGCGCGCCGAGATCCGGGCGTCCGGGAGTCCCGGCCCTGTCGCAAGGACACCTCACTCCCCCGGCCCCCGCCCTGATTGCCGCGTCGAGTTGCCGGGAACCCGCACTCCGTGCACCCCAGCATCGAGGACTACGCGCTCATCGGCGACGAGCAGACCGCGGCCCTGGTCGGTACGGACGGGTCCGTCGACTGGTTGTGCCTGCCCCGCTTCGACTCGGCCGCCTGCTTCGCCAGACTCCTCGGGCAGGAGGACAACGGGTACTGGCGCATCGCCCCCGTGGGGGCGGACCGCTGCACCCGGCGCGCCTACCGCCACGACACCCTCGTCCTGGACACCGAGTGGGAGACCGACCGAGGGGCGGTCCGGGTCACCGACCTGATGCCCCAACGCGACCGCGCCCCCGACCTCGTACGCGTCGTCGAGGGCCTCGACGGCGAGGTGACACTCCACAGCGTCCTCAAGCTGCGCTTCGACTACGGCTCGATCGTCCCCTGGATGCGCCGGGTCGACGGCCACCGCGTCGCCGTCGCCGGCCCGGACTCGACCTGGCTGCGCAGCGAGCCGGAGGTGACCAGCTGGGGCGAGGACTTCGCCACGCACGCGGAGTTCACCGTCAAGAAGGGAGAAAAGGTCGCGTTCGTCCTGACCTGGCACCCCTCCCACGAGCCGCGACCACCGCTCGTCGACCCCTACGACACACTGCGCCACAGCGTGGAGGACTGGCGGGTCTGGGCGTCGCGCTGCCGCTACGACGGCCCGTACCGGGACGCCGTCGTCCGCTCCCTGATCACCCTCAAGGCGCTCACCTACGCCCCGACGGGCGGCATCGTCGCCGCCCCCACCACCTCACTGCCCGAGGAACCGGGCGGCGTGCGCAATTGGGACTACCGCTTCTGCTGGCTGCGCGACTCCACCCTCACCCTGAACGCGCTGCTCGCGGCGGGCTACCAGGAGGAAGCGGAGGCCTGGCGGAACTGGCTGCTGCGCGCGGTCGCGGGCGACCCGGCGGATCTGCAGATCATGTACGGCGTCGCCGGCGAGCGGCGGCTGCCCGAGTTCGAGCTGCCCTGGCTCTCCGGCTTCGCCGGGTCCGCCCCCGTACGCATCGGCAACGACGCCGTGAACCAGCTCCAGCTGGACGTCTACGGCGAGGTCATGGACTCCCTGTCGCTCGCCCGCGAGTCGGGCCTGTCCCCCCAGCCCGACGTGTGGGCACTGCAGACGGCCCTGCTGGACTTCCTGCGGACGAACTGGCAGCAGCCGGACGAGGGCCTGTGGGAGGTGCGCGGCGGCCGGCGCCAGTTCGTGCACTCGAAGGTGATGGTGTGGGTGGCCGCCGACCGTGCCGTACGCACCCTGGAACGCCATCCGGAGCTGGACGGCGACCTGGACGGCTGGCGCACGCTGCGCGACGAGGTGCACCGGGAGGTGTGCGAGAAGGGCTACGACGCGGAACGCAACACCTTCACGCAGTCCTACGGCTCACGCGAACTGGACGCGGCGCTGCTGCTCATCCCGCGCGTCGGATTCCTGCCGCCGGACGATCCACGGGTGATCGGCACGATCGACGCGGTCCGCGAGGAGCTGACCCACGGCGGCTTCCTGCGCCGCTACAGCACGGCCGACGTCGACGTCGACGGGCTGCCCGGTGGCGAGGGCGTGTTCCTGGTCTGCTCGTTCTGGCTCGCGGACGCCCTGTACATGACGGGGCGGGCGAAGGAGGCCCGCGAGATGTTCGAACGGCTGGCGGGGCTCGCCAACGACGTCGGGCTGCTGTCCGAGGAGTTCGATCCGGTGACCGGCCGGCATCTCGGCAACTTCCCGCAGGCGTTCAGCCACATCGGGCTGGTGAACACCGCCCTCGCCCTGTTCGGTGGGGACGGGGCAGGATAGGGACCATGGATCTTGGACTGAAGGACCGGGTGTACGTCGTCACCGGAGCCACGCGGGGCCTCGGCAACGCCACCGCGCGTGAGCTCGTCGCGGACGGGGCGAAGGTGGTCGTCTCGGGGCGGGACGAGAAGAGTGTCGCCGAAGCGGCCGCCGAGCTGGGACCGAACGCGGTCGGGGTGGCCGTCGACAACGCGGACCCGGAGGCGGCGGCCCGGCTGATCGGGGCCGCGCGGGAGCACTTCGGCCGTTTCAACGGTGTCCTCGTCAGCGTGGGCGGGCCGCCGGCCGGGTTCGTCGCGGACAACACGGACGAGCAGTGGCAGACGGCGTTCGAGTCGGTGTTCCTCGGTGCGGTGCGGCTGGCTCGCGCCGCTGCCGCCGAGATGGAGGCCGGGGGTGTCATCGGGTTCGTGCTGTCCGGGTCGGTGTACGAACCGATTCCGGGGCTGACCATCTCGAACGGGCTGCGGCCCGGGCTGGCCGGATTCGCCAAGTCGCTCTCCGACGAGCTGGGGCCGAGGGGGATCCGGGTGGTCGGTGTGCTGCCCGGGCGGATCGACACCGACCGGGTGCGGCAGCTGGACGGGCTGTCGGCGGATCCCGAGGCGACCAGGGCGGCTTCCGAGTCGCGGATTCCGCTGCGCCGGTACGGGGCGCCGGATGAGTTCGGGCGGGTGGCGGCGTTCCTGATGTCGCCGGCGGCTTCCTATCTGACCGGGGTCATGGTGCCGGTCGACGGCGGCGCGCGGCACGGCTTCTGACGGGCCGCACCCGACTCGCCCGCCCTCGGCTCGTCCCGTGCTCAACTCACCCGTTCCGCACCGTGCTTGACGCCCCTCAGCCTCACCTCCGCCGGAAGTGAGGCGAGGCCCGCGGACGTCCTGGCATGGGTGAGGGCGCCGGCCGTGAAGTCGTTCAGAGCCGCCCCCGGGTCCACGTGGGGTTCCAGTGCCAGGCGTACGTGGGCCTCGGGGGCGCTGCGGCGGCCCTTCAGACGGGCGTGGGCTCCGTCCACGCCGTCGACGTGGGCCGCTTCCTGGGTGAGGACGTTCTCCAGGGCCCGGCCGCGCAGGACCGCGCCCTCGCCGTCACCGGTGTCGACGAGGACCTCGGCAAGGCGGCGCCGGCGCAGGACGGCGACGAGCCACCACAGGGCGAGCAGCAGCAGGACCGCGAGGGCGGCGATGACGACCGGCCACCACCAGCCGTCGTCGCGCCAGCGGGTGCGCTCGGCGTAGCTCAGCAGCACGTCGTGCTCGCTGTCGTGGATCCACCACGAGGGTGCCGAGACGCCGAGGCCGACGGCCAGGACGGAGCCGCCCAGCACCAGTAGGATCAGGCCCACCAGGCCGAGGAACACGCGGTTGACGGTCCTGAGCACCGCTCTCACCCCTTCCGGCCGGGCCGCCGCACACGCACCGACAGCGAGGGCACCTTGGTCAGCCCCAGTCCGCGGACCGCGTCGGCGAGCACGGCGTCCAGATCGGTCCGTACGTCGTCCAGTTCCCGGAAGTGCGACACGGCGCGGACGCGCGCCCGCCTCCGGCGCACCCGTACCCGTGCCGACTGCACGCCGGCCACCTCCATGGCCCGGTCCCGCAGCGCGGTGGCGGCGGCGTCCCGGTGCAGTCCGGCGCGTACGTCGGCATGCGAGCGCCGCATCGGGAGTATGTCCCGCAGGCCCGGTGTGGCGGCCAGGATCAGCAGCCAGAGACCGAGGACGGCGGCGATCCCGGCACCGACCAGCACCCAGGTGTCGTCCAGGGGCCGTTCGGCGAGCTGCCGGGCCAGTTCCCGGCGCCAGTGCATGCCGGGCCGGCCGGCGCGCACGGAGACGATGTCGTAGAGGAACAGCCCGATGAGGCCCAGGAGCAGCAGGGCGGCGATGCCCGCGGGGACGCGGCGTGCCGACCAGAAGCGGCCCTCGTGACCGCCGCTGCCCTCGAGTTCGGGCGGTGGCCCGGAGGCGGCCGACGCATCGGACCGGTCCGGTCCGTTGCCGTTCTCCGTCTCCTGCTTGTCGAGGACGGGCAGGCGCTGCGTGCCGGCCTCGGGGGGCTGAGGGTCCTGGGGTTCGTTCATGGCGTCCTCCCCTGCGCCGCGCCGGGCGCCGCGACCAGGTGCAGCCGCTCCACCTGGACGACGACTTCCGGCACCTGCATGCCCACCAAGGTGCTCACCCGCTCGACGACTTGGTGACGCACCGTGCGGCAGCGGGCGCCGATGTCGCAGGGGTAGCCGAGTTCGATGTGGACCCGGACGTGGGCGACCTCGTGGTGGACGACGACGGACGCGGAGGGCCGGTCGGCGTCGGGCGGCAGCGTGCCGACGGCCTCGCGGGCCGCCTGCGAGGCGATCTTCGCGACGACCCGGTCGGCGATCCGGGTCGCGCCGCGCTCGCCCGGCGGCACGACGGTCAGGGGTCTGTCGAGCTCACCGGCCCCTGTACTCATGGGCGTCACCGCCGCCGTTCGCGTTCACGAGGACGGAAGAAGTCGCCGAACTCCAGGTCCCCGTCCAGGAACCGGCCCACGACGAAGCCGACGGCGCCCAGTGCCGCCACCAGTAGGAAGGCGCCGAATCCGCCGAAATATCCGGCGAAGGCCAGCGCCATGCCGGCGATCATGCCGACCACGGCCATGCTCATGCGCTCCTCAGCTCCTCAGCCGCTGTGTCATTGTCCGATGGCCCGTGCCTCACTGGATCCGGCGCTCCGGTTCCTCTTCCTCCTCGTCCGGCAGCTTCACGTCGCTCACCGCGATGTTGACCTCGACGACCTCCAGGCCGGTCATCCGCTCCACGGCTGTGATGACGTTCTCCCGTACGTCGCGCGCCACATCGGCGATCGACACGCCGTACTCGACCACGATCTCCAGGTCGAGGGCCGCCTGCACCTCACCGACCTCGGCCTTCACCCCGCGCGACACCGACTTCGCGCCGCCGGGCACCCGGTCGCGCACTGCTCCGAACGTGCGGGACAGGCCGCTGCCCATGGCGTGCACGCCGTCGACGTCGCGTGCGGCGAGGCCGGCGATCTTCTCCACGACACCGTCCGCGATGGTCGTCCGCCCGCGGGAACCGGCGTCTCCGCTGCTGTGCTTGGCCAACGGGCTCCTGCGTACCGCCGCGGTCTCGGTCTCCCCGCCCCGGTTCTCGCTCATGTCAGTCATCGCCGTACGTCCTTTTCGTCGTCCTTGGACCACCGTAAGCACGGTTGCGTGGAAGCGCGCCTCTGATACGGCAGGCTGGAGGAATGACGGCCGACCGATGGGCACAGGCAGTGAGACATCAGCTGGGAATCGGCAGGCTTCTGCCGTTGGGTGACGCGCGGGACGGCGCGTGGATCGCGGAGCGGGCAGCCGAGGCGGTGTTGCGGAGCGCGGCGCGGGACGCGCCGGGCGTGCGCCTCGACGCGCTCCGTGTCGCGGCCGCCGACACGGCGGACACCGCGGAGCCGGCCGTGCCGGCTCCGCCGAGTGCGCTGCCGCCCGGGCCGCTGCGGGTGACGGCGGAGTTCGCCGCGACGGCCTCGCAGCCCCTGCCGGCGACGGCGTCACTGCTGCGGGCGACGCTGGCGACCGCCGCGACCCGGCGGATCGGCCTGACGGTGGCGGAGGTGGACCTGCGGGTGACGGGGCTGCTGGACGAGGAGGGGCCCGGGGAGGCCGGGGTCGCCGCGCGCCTTCCCGAGCCGCCGAGTGCCGCACTGGCCGGGAGCGGCGACGAGGCCCGGGTGGCCGCTGCCGCGCTCGGGGTCCAGGGCGTGCTCCATCTGACCGGCACGCTGGGTCACCCCGTGCACATCGAGGAACTCCCCCTCGATGGCGCCGCGCTGCCGCACCGCCATGTCCGGCTGGAGCTGGCGGTGAGCGCGGACCAGCGGGCCAGGGACGTGGCCCGCGCGGTCCGGACGGCGGTCAGGAGGGTGCTTCCGGATCACCCGACGGTGGCGGTCGTGGTGAGCGCGATCGGCTGACCGCGCTCCCGGCCGGTCCGGCGGTCCTCAGTCCCCGACGCCCGCGAGGTCCCGCAGCCTGCGGGCCTGGGACTGGCGCTCCGCCACGCGCTGCTCCTCGTACGTGCGGTCCTGGGCGCCGCGCAGCAGGGCCTTGGTCTCGACGACCGCGTCACGGGGCGCGGCGAGCACGGCCGAGACGAGGTCGCGCACGGTGTCGTCGAGCTGGCCGGCGGGCACGGCGACGTTGGCCAGGCCGGTGTGCACGGCCTCCTCGGCCGCGACGAAGCGCCCGGTCACGCAGATCTCCAGCGCGCGGGCGTATCCGACGAGTCCCACCAGCGGATGGGTGCCCGTCAGGTCGGGCACGAGTCCGAGGCTGGTCTCGCGCATGGCGAACTGCACGTCGTCGGCGACGACGCGCAGGTCGCAGGCGAGGGCGAGCTGGAAGCCCGCCCCGACGGCATGCCCCTGGACAGCGGCGACGGAGACGATGTCGCTGCGCCGCCACCAGGTGAACGCCTCCTGGTATTCGGCGATGGTCGCGTCCAGCTCGGCGTCGGCGCCGCGCGCGAGGTCGATGAACGACGGTTCGCCGTCGAAGCCCTCGGGCGTGAACGCCTGCCGGTCGAGCCCGGCCGAGAAGGACTTGCCCTCGGCCCGCAGCAGTACGACGCGGACGGAGCCCGGCAGCCGCCGCCCGGCCTCGGTCAGCGCGCGCCACAGAGCGGGGCTCTGCGCGTTGCGCTTGGCCGGGTTGGTCAGCGTCACCGTGGCGATCGCGTCGTCGACGGTGAGCCGTACGCCGTCCTTGTCGAGTACGGGAACGAGGTCCTTGTCGGGCGAAGCCATGGAACGCCTCCGATGTGTGCGGTCGTCTCGCGTGCCGTACGACGGCTTCACCGCCGTAGCAGGCCACGCTTAAGTGACTGCACAGTAACCACCCGGCCGATCAGTCGACCGACCGGGTGGCCACCATCGAAGCCGAGGGGCCACCCGGGGTCAGGCCGTGGCCTTTTTGCCCCGGGTCGCCCCGCCACGCCCTCGCAGCGTGACGCCCGACTCACTGAGCATGCGGTGCACAAAGCCATACGAGCGGCCGGTCTCCTCGGCCAACGCCCGGATGCTCGCACCGGCGTCGTACTTCTTCTTCAGGTCTGCCGCGAGCTTGTCGCGCGCGGCGCCGGTCACCCGGCTGCCCTTCTTCAGAGTCTCGGCCACCCGTGCCTCCTCATGGGAAGTGCGCTCTGGTCTCCTCATGATCACCCCTCCGGGCCGTCATGGCCACCCATTCGGCAAGGTCCGTGAGACAAGGTTGTGACGACGGGAGCGCATCCCCACATGCGGAATATGGAATTCCGAAGACCGGCGGCCGTACCGCCGAACGGATTGTTCCGGAAAACGCCAGGTCAGAAAGGCGGCGCGGCCGAGCCCGGAAGAATCGGGGGCTCGGCCGCGAAATCGATGTAGGACACACCTCGGTACGAGGAGATCTCACACAGATGATGGATCACCGCTAGGCCGAATGATCCATACGCCGTTGATCACGCATTCGATCAAGCGGCACTGACACTCAGGCCAGGGCGACGAGATCCGCGTAGTCGGCGCCCCACAGGTCCTCGACTCCGTCCGGCAGCAGGATGATCCGCTCCGGCTGGAGCGCCTCGACCGCGCCCTCGTCGTGCGTGACGAGGACGACCGCGCCCTTGTAGGTGCGCAGCGCGCCGAGGATCTCCTCGCGGCTGGCGGGGTCGAGGTTGTTGGTCGGCTCGTCGAGGAGCAGCACGTTCGCCGAGGACACCACGAGCGTGGCGAGGGCGAGACGGGTCTTCTCGCCGCCGGAGAGGACGCCGGCCGGCTTGTCGACGTCGTCGCCGGAGAACAGGAACGAGCCGAGCGTCTTGCGGACCTCCACCAGATCCAGGTCGGGGGCGGCGGAGCGCATGTTCTCCAGGACCGTGCGCTCCGGGTCGAGGGTCTCGTGCTCCTGCGCGTAGTAGCCGAGCTTCAGGCCGTGGCCCTCGATGACCTTGCCGGTGTCGGGCTGCTCCGCCCCGCCCAGCAGGCGGAGCAGGGTCGTCTTGCCCGCGCCGTTGAGACCGAGGATGACGACGCGCGAGCCCTTGTCGATGGCCAGGTCGACGTCGGTGAAGATCTCCAGCGATCCGTAGGACTTCGACAGACCCTCGGCCATGAGCGGGGTCTTGCCGCACGGGGAGGGCTCGGGGAAGCGCAGCTTGGCGACCTTGTCGGACTTGCGCTCGGCCTCCAGGCCGGCCAGCAGCTTGTCCGCCCGGCGGGCCATGTTCTGCGCCGCGACGGTCTTGGTGGCCTTGGCCCGCATCTTGTCGGCCTGCGAATGCAGCGCGGAGGCCTTCTTCTCGGCGTTCTGCCGCTCGCGCTTGCGGCGCTTCTCGTCCGCCTCGCGCTGCTGCTGGTAGAGCTTCCAGCCCATGTTGTAGATGTCGATCTGGGCGCGATTGGCGTCCAGGTAGAACACCTTGTTGACGACCGTCTCGACCAGCTCGACGTCGTGGGAGATCACGATGAAGCCGCCGCGGTAGGTCTTCAGGTAGTCGCGCAGCCAGACGATCGAGTCGGCGTCGAGGTGGTTCGTGGGCTCGTCGAGGAGCAGGGTGTCCGCGTCGGAGAACAGGATGCGGGCCAGCTCGATACGGCGGCGCTGACCGCCGGAGAGGGTGTGCAGCGGCTGGCCGAGCACCCGGTCGGGCAGGTTGAGCGCGGCGGCGATGGTGGCGGCCTCGGCCTCGGCGGCATACCCGCCCTTGGTGAGGAACTCCGTCTCCTGGCGCTCGTACTGCTTGAGCGCCTTCTCGCGGGTGGCGCCCTGGCCGTTGGCGATGCGCTGTTCGTTGTCGCGCATCTTGCGGATCAGCACGTCCAGGCCGCGCGCGGACAGGACGCGGTCGCGGGCGAGGATGTCCAGGTCGCCGGTGCGGGGGTCCTGCGGGAGGTAGCCGACCTCGCCGGAGCGGGTGATGGTGCCGCCGGCGGGCATGCCCTCGCCCGCCAGGCACTTGGTCAGGGTGGTCTTCCCCGCGCCGTTGCGGCCGACCAGGCCGATGCGGTCGCCCTTGGCGATGCGGAACGAGGCGTTTTCGATGAGGACACGGGCACCGGCGCGCAGCTCGATACCGGAGGCGGAGATCACGGACAGACTCCAGGGCGGATACGGGGGCGGGATGGACGGCTGAGGACGTTCCCGCCGTCTAGTGCGCGAGGAGAATGGCCATGGGGACAGTCTAACGGGGACGTGCAACCACTTTTTCTGCGTGCGGGTGTTCGATCACCGGCGGCCGGACGGAGACCGTTGTCAGTGGCCGGTGGAAGACTGGACAGCGGGCCGGACTCCGGCTCCTCCCGGCGGTGGGACACGCAGCGAGACACGAGGAAGTGATCGCCATGGCAGGCACGTCCGGCGGGCGCCCGAGCATCTACCCGACGCTGCTGTACGCGGACGCGAAGGCGGCGATCCGGCAGCTCACGGAGGCCTTCGGTTTCACGGAGCTGTCGGTGTACGAGGGCGAGGACGGCTCGGTGATGCACGCCGAGCTGACCCAGGGCAACGGCGCGGTGATGGTCGGCACCAAGGGCCGGGGCGGCCTGTTCGACGCGGCCATGAAGAACGCGGGCACCACGGGGGTGTACGTGGTGGTGGACGACGTCGACGGGCACCACCGCCGCGCCGTGGACCACGGCGTGGAGGTGCTGATGCCCCCGACGGACCAGGACTACGGCTCGCGGGACTACATGGCCCGGGACCTCGAGGGCAACGTGTGGAGCTTCGGGACGTACACGCCCGAGATAGCGGGCTGACAGCCCGCGGGGCGGGCCGCGGGAGCTAGCTGCCGCCGGTGTGCACCTGGAAGGCGGCCCGGCGCACCGCCTTGGCCAGGGCCGGATCGGGGTGTGCGGCGGCGAGGGCGACCAGGACCTGCACGGTGCGCGGGTGCCCCACGGCGCGTACCTCGTCCAGCAGCATCGGGACGGTCGGCTGCACCGCGGACTCCAGATGGCGCACCAGCAGCGGCGCCTCACCGTGGTCGGCGACGGCGGCCGCGGTGTCCACCCACAGCCAGGTCGCCTCCTCGCGGGTCAGCACCTCGTGGGCGTCCTCAGGGTCGGCGCCGTCGTGCTCGGCCAGCCACAGCAGCGCGTACGGCCTGAGCGTGGGCTCGTCCAGCACGCCTCGGACGTCCGGCTCGGCGGGGGCGCCGACCACGCGCAGTGCCTCGAAGGCGAGGCCGCGCAGCAGGGCGTCCTCGCCGCGGGCGGCGTCGAGGAGTTCGGTGACGGCGCTGCCGACGGGACGGGCGGCGAGCCAGGCGCGGTACTCGGCGCGGGCCGCGTTCGGGCGCAGCTGGGCGCAGCCGCGGAGCATGCCGTCGGCGGCCTGCTCGATGTTCCCGGCGGGGCTCTGCGCGGCGACGCAGATCTGCTCCAGCTTGACCCAGACGGCCCAGCTGCCGAGCGGGGTGAGGGTGGCCTGGCCGTCGCCGTAGGTGAGGGCGCCGACGGAGGCGAGGGCGCGCAGGGCCCAGTCGAGCAGGGGGGCGAGCGGGGCGTCGGTGGGCTCCGGTTCGGCCGGCGGCTCGGGCTGGGGGCCGTAGGGGATCTCGCAGCGGGCGGTGCGCAGCTCGGTGACGCGCTGCTCCAGGAGGTCGAGAAGCTGCTCCACGGGGACCGGCCCGGCGGACAGCTGGAGGAAGGACAGCGCCTGCGGCATGGCGGAGACGACCTCGGCGACGGCGGCGGGCTCGTGCTCCGCGGGCTCCGGATGGGCGAGCGACCAGGCGTCGAAGAGCGCGACCCAGCCGCGCAGCACGGCGCTGTCGTCGCGGTCCCAGGCGCGCAGCCGCCAGCCGGGGCGGGCGCTGTCGCCGTGCACCTCGACGAGGCCGGCGAGGCGGGCGGTGTCCCAGTCGGCCCTGACCTGAGCCGCGGTCAGACCCAGATCGCGGGCGGCCCGTTCGGCCGTCGCGTCGGAGAGGGTGGCCTTGCCGTCGTCGGTGGCGCTGCCCCGGCCGGGGCCGAGCGCGGCGTCGGCCCAGCGGGCGACGCGGGCCGCGCCGGCCAGACCTGAGCGTGCCATTCTGGCCAGCTCCGCCCGTGCCGGGGTGCCCTCCGGGGGGCGCGGGGCGGGGCGGCGCGAGCGCCGCTGGTTCATCGCTGGGGGGGCGGCGGCCAGGGGTCGCGGGCGGACGAGTCGGAGCCTGGAGTCGCGCGGGATACGGGACGTCACGGGGGCAGTCTTCCGGTTGACGGTCCGAAAACCCAAACGGAATGTCACGGCGGGCGACGGGGATGGCCAACGCACCGGTTCCCGGGAGCGGTCGAGGGCCGGGAACAGGCCAGTGGTACGACACTAAACGGAATCGTGGCGACCGGTCGGCGGAGCGTGCGACGGGAGGCGGTTGCGACGGGGCGGAGGCGGCGTGAACGGGGGTGCGTGAGAAGCCGGCACGGGAGGCCGCCTCGGCGGGTGCGCCGGAACGGGGTCACATGAGAGGCGTCAGGAAGCGCCGGAGCGCCTCCTCGTAGGCCTTCGGGTCGGCGTTCCACATGGCTCCGTGGGGGGCGTTGCCGACGGTGCGCAGGGCGACCGCGTCGGGTCGGGCGTCGGCGAGCCGGCGGGAGAGCCGCCAGGGGGCGACGGTGTCGTCCGGTCCGTGGAAGACGAGCGCCGGGACGCGCAGCCCGTCGGACGGGTCCGGGCCCGTGACGCGCTCGCCGGACAGGCCGGTGCGTCCCTGGGCGGCGCGGACCGCGAGGGGCAGCAGCGCGCCCGGGGTGCGGCGGGCCGAGGCGAGGGCGCGCAGGGTGGTCTCCCAGGCGAGCACCGGGGAGTCCAGGACGAGCCCGGAGACACGGTCGCGCAGCCCCGAGCGCTCGGCGGCGCGCAGGGCCATGGTGGCGCCGGTGGACCAGCCGTGCAGGACGACCTGCCGGGCTCCGTAGCGCACGGCGTAGCGGATGGCCGCGTCGAGGTCGCGCCACTCGGTCTCGCCGAGGTGGTTCAGGCCGTCGGGCGGGCGGGGCGCGCCCAGGTCGCCGCGGTAGGCGAGGGCGAGCACCGGGAAGTGGTTGCGGTGCAGGAACGGCATGACGTTCATGGCGAGTTCCCGGGTGGCGCCCAGGCCGTGCACGGCGATCACCCAGGTGTCCCGCTTGCCCGGCACGAACCACGCGGGCAGGGCGCCTAGTTCACCGGGGACGTCGACGTCGGCGTGCTCGATCCCGAGAGCGGCGCCCGGGTTGCCGACGTACACGTTCGGTGTGAGCCAGACCTTGTCACCGGACTCCAGGGTGCCGTGCGTGACGCTCTCCAGACGGCGCACGACGGTGTCGGCGGGGTGCGGGGCACCGGTCAGGACGGGGCCGACGACCGCGTGGGAGCCGTCGCCGGACAGGCCGTAGCGGCCGGGACGCAGGGCGGCGAGGTCCCGGGTGAGGCTGATCTGCCCGGCGGCCGTGCCGTGCACGGTGAGCCGGGGCTCGGTGGGCAGGGGCCTGCCGGGGGGCGCCTTGAGCGCGGCGTCGCTGGCGAGCCGGCCGACGGCCACCGCGGCGGCACCGGCCCCGATCACGGCGGTGACGGCAACGGCCGTCGCTCTGACAATGCGCACGGCTTCAGTGTCCGGGCGGATTCCGTGGGCGACCAGTGGGCGGGAGCGGCGGGGTGATGCCCGCGGCGGCCGTGGGGGCGGCGCTCAGCCTCGCTGGCCGTAGCCGCGCAGGCGTTCCTCCACCTCGGTCAGCTGCTCCCGGGACAGCAGGCTCGGGGTCAGGCCGGGCACCGAGGCGGCGGTCAGCCACAGGCGGCACATCCACTCCAGCTGCGCGGTGCGGTCGTAGGCCTGGGCGAGGGTGGCGCCGTGGGTGACGGTGCCGTGGTTCCGCAGGAGGCAGCCGGAGCGGTCGGCGAGGGCGCGGAGCATGTTCCCGGCCAGCTCGTCGGTGCCGTACGTGGCGTACGGGGCGACCCGGACGGGTCCGCCGAGCGCCGCCGCCATGTAGTGGATCAGCGGGAGTTCGCTCACGAGCGTGGAGACGGCCGTCGCGTGCACGGCGTGGGTGTGGACGACGGCCAGGGCGCCGGTCGTGCGGTAGACCGCGAGGTGCATCGGCAGCTCGCTGGTCGGGACGAGGGTGCCGAGGACCTGCCGGCCGTCGAGGCCGACGCCGGTCACGTCGTCCGGGGTCAGCCGGTCGTAGGGGACGCCCGACGGCGTGACCAGGACGGTTTCCCCGACGCGCACCGAGACGTTGCCGGACGTGCCGACGACGAGCCCGTCCGAGACCGTCCGGCGGGCCGTCGCGACGAGGTCCTCCCAGGCACGCGCCTCCTCGGGGCGCACACTCCTGCGCCGCGCCTGCCCCGCACCCCGTCCGCCGGCCCGTGCGTGCCCCGTGCCGCGCTCGTCGCCTCGCTGCTCAGCCATGCCGCGAATCCTGCCAGGCAGGGGCTCGACGCGTCGCCAGGACTGCCAGGACGCCCAAAAGGCAGGGCGCCCGGTTCGTCTACGTCAAGGCGACCGAGTCCACCACCTGTCGCGACCCCTGCTTCGCGCGCGCCCGGCATCGCATACAACGGCGACCCTCCCGGGTGACCGGAATCTCTTCAACGGGTCACTCGATCAGCTGAAGCGGTTCGCGCGAGGCGCCTGGCCGCCGGGGCGCCGGGCCGCCGTTCCGGGGCGTCGCCCCGACCTCCTGCTGCGGTCACCCCTGCGCCCCTCCCAGTTCATCTTCCGTTCACTCAGGTTGCCTACGTTCATACAGCCAACGACCTCGAACGATTGCCTGGGTAAATGGAAAGCTTCTCGCTGATCCTCGCGATTGTGGTGGTAACCGCACTCGCGTTCGATTTCACGAACGGTTTCCACGACACCGCGAATGCGATGGCCACGACCATTTCCACGGGCGCCATGAAGCCCAAGGTTGCGGTGGCCATGTCCGCGGTCCTCAACCTGGTCGGCGCCTTCCTGTCCGTCGAAGTCGCCAACACGATCTCCAAGGGCCTCGTCGACGAGGCCGGCATCCGTCCTGAGGTCATCTTCGCCGCCCTGGTCGGCGCGATCCTCTGGAACCTGCTGACCTGGCTGGTCGGCCTGCCGTCCAGCTCCTCCCACGCTCTCATGGGCGGTCTGATCGGTGCCACGATCGCCTCGGCGGGCGTCGGCGCGGTCCACGGTGACGTGCTGGTCACCAAGGTGCTGATCCCGGCGATCGCCGCCCCGCTGGTCGCGGGCGTCGCGGCGATGCTGGCCACACGGCTGACGTACTCCCTCGGCAAGAAGGCCGACGGCGAGGCGTCCCGGAAGGGCTACCGGGCCGGCCAGATCGCCTCGGCGGGTCTGGTCTCCCTGGCGCACGGCACCAACGACGCCCAGAAGACCATGGGCATCATCACCCTCGCCCTGGTCGCCGGCGGCACCCTCGCCCCCGACTCCGACCCGCCCATGTGGGTCATCCTCTCCGCGGGCGTCGCGATCGCGCTCGGCACCTACCTGGGCGGCTGGCGCATCATCCGCACCATGGGCAAGGGCCTGACCGACCTCCAGCCGCAGCAGGGCTTCGCCGCCCAGACCTCCGCGGCCACGGTCATCCTGGCCTCCTCGCACCTCGGTTTCTCCCTGTCCACCACGCACTCCGTGTCCGGCGCGGTGATGGGCGCGGGGCTCGGCCGCAAGGGCGGCGTCGTCCGCTGGTCGACCGCGACACGGATGTTCATCGCGTGGGGTCTGACGCTGCCGGCGGCGGCGCTGGTGGGCGCTCTCGCCGAGTACGTCACCGGCTTCGGAGCCTGGGGCACCGCCGTGGTGGCCGTCTTCCTCGTCGCCTCCAGCGCGGCGATCTGGAAGCTGTCGCGGCGTGAGGTCGTCGACCACACCAACGTCAACGACATCGACGTCACCGACACCGACGAGGCGGAGCCCGCGGGCGTGGTCACCACGGCGATGGCCGCCGTGACGCCGCCGCCGGCCGGCACGCCGGCGCAGGAGCCGGTGCCGTCGTTCCCGGCCCAGGCCACCGCCGAGCGGACGCCGACCACGACCACGACGGTCTGACCCCGCCACCGGTTACAAGGAAGAGTCTCTGAGATGAAGATCGACTGGGCGGCCCTCGGCTCCGTCTTCGGCGTCAGCCTCGTGGTCACCGTGGCCCTCGTCGGCCTGTTCACCCTCGGCATCACCGGCCTGTCGCGCCGCGAGCGTGCGGTGGCGGAGGGCGGTTCCGCGGGCCTCGCGGTGACCGGCGCGTACGCGTGCTTCGCGGCGTGCGCGGCGGCCGTGGGGTACGGGATCTATCTGATCGTGGCCTGACGGCCCGACAGCACATCGTCCACCGGGCGGCGCGGGACTTCGGTCCTGTGCCGCCCGGTCGTCGTGTGTGCGGAAGGGGACGGTGTGGGGTTCTGCACACTCTCCCCTCGCAGGTCAACGGCAAGTTGACGCCGGTTCCCGGCCGTGGTGGACTGCCGGGGCCAGTACGGCGGCAGGAGAGGAAGCCGGTGAAAGTCCGGCGCGGTCCCGCCACTGTCACCGGGGTAGCAATCCCCGGGAGCCAGGAACTCTCACCGCCGGTCTCGTCGAACCAGGGCGTGGACACCCTGAGTGAGGACACATATCGCCATGCGCGGCTGCCGATCCGGTTTCAGCACCCCACCCCCGCCTGCCCTTCTGGCCGGCTGAGCCCATGGGTGCCGATCGCGTCTTCGCGTACGGCGCCGCCGCCGGTCTGATCGGTGACCTGCTGCTCGGTGATCCTCGCCGAGGGCATCCGGTCGCCGTGTTCGGGCGGGCCGCGGGTGCCGTGGAACGGGTGTTGTGGCGGGACCACCGCGGGTGGGGCGCGCTGCACACCGCCGTGTGTGCCGGAGGAGCCGTCGCCCTGGGGTCCGTCGCCGCACGTGCCGTGCGGACGTCCCCCGTCGCCTCGGTCGCGCTCACCGGAGCCGCCACCTGGGCTGTCGTCGGGGGGACTTCACTCGCCCGGGAGGCGCAGGCCATCGGGCGTGCCCTCCGTGGCGGGGACGTCGAAGCGGCCCGGGCCCGGCTGCCGCATCTGTGCGGCCGGGATCCGCAGGCCCTCGACGCCGACGGCATGGCCCGGGCCGTGGTCGAGTCCGTCGCCGAGAACACCTCCGACGCGGTGGTGGGGGCGCTGGTGTGGGGGGCAGTCGGCGGGGTGCCGGGGCTGCTCGGCTTCCGGGCCGTCAACACCCTGGACGCCATGGTCGGGCACAAGTCGGCCCGGTACCGCCGGTACGGGTGGGCCTCCGCGCGCCTGGACGACCTCGCGGGGTGGCCGGGAGCGCGGCTGACCGCCGTACTCGCCGCCCTGGCCGGGCCGGATCCGCGGGGGGCCGTGCGGGCCTGGCGGGCCGATGCGGCGAAGCATCCGAGTCCCAACGCCGGGCCCGTGGAGGCCTCGTTCGCGGGGGCGCTCGGGGTGCGGCTGGGTGGAACGCTCTCGTACGGCGGGCGGGTGGAGCACCGGCCCGTGCTGAACACACAAGGGCGTGCCGTCGGTACGCACGACGTCGAACGGGCCGTGCGGCTCTCGCGGCGGGTCACCTGGCTCGCCCTCGGGGTGTGCGCCGGCGCGCGGCTGCTGAAGAGGGGGAAATGACATGGGCGGTGGTCTTCTCGTCGCCGGCACCACCTCCGACGCCGGCAAGAGCGTCGTGACCGCCGGGATCTGCCGGTGGCTGGTGCGGCAGGGCGTCAGGGTCGCGCCCTTCAAGGCGCAGAACATGTCCCTGAACTCCTTCGTGACGAAGGAGGGGGCCGAGATCGGGCGGGCGCAGGCCATGCAGGCGCAGGCCTGCCGGGTCGAGCCGACCGCGCTGATGAATCCCGTGCTGCTCAAGCCCGGTGGCGAGCAGAGCAGTCAGGTCGTGCTGCTCGGCAAGCCCGTCGGGGAGCTGAGTGCGCGCGGCTACCACGGCGGGCGGCAGCAGCAGTTGCTCGGCACGGTCCTGGACTGCCTCGAGCAGTTGCGGGGCACGTATGACGCGGTGATCTGTGAGGGGGCCGGTTCTCCCGCCGAGATCAATCTACGGCGGACGGACATCGTGAACATGGGGATCGCCCGGAACGCCGGGCTGCCCGTGCTCGTGGTCGGCGACATCGACCGGGGCGGTGTGTTCGCCTCGTTCTTCGGGACCGTGGCGCTGCTGTCGCCCGAGGACCAGCGTTGCGTCGCCGGGTTCCTCGTCAACAAGTTCCGCGGGGACGTCTCCCTGCTGGAGCCGGGCCTGGAGATGCTGCTCGGCCTCACCGGACGGCGCACGTACGGCGTGCTGCCCTTCCGGCACGGGCTCGGGATCGACGAGGAGGACGGGCTGCGCGTGTCCCTGCGGGGAGCCGTGCGGGAGTCCGTGGTCGCCGCGCCCGTCGGCGAGGACGTGCTGCGTGTCGCGGTCTGTGCCGTGCCCCTCATGTCCAACTTCACCGACGTGGACGCCCTGGCCGCCGAGCCCGGGGTCGTGGTGCGGTTCGTGGACCGGCCGGAGGAACTCTCCGACGCCGACCTCGTCATCGTGCCCGGCACCCGCGGGACGGTCCGGGCACTGGAGTGGCTGCGCGAGCGGGGGCTCGCCGGGGCCCTGGTCCGCCGGGCCGCCGAGCAGCGGCCCGTCCTCGGCATCTGCGGCGGCTTCCAGATACTCGGCGAGCACATCGAGGACGACGTCGAGAGCCGCAGGGGCCACGTCGACGGGCTCGGGATCCTGCCCGTGCGGGTGCGGTTCGCCCGCGAGAAGACCCTCACCCGGCCGGCGGGGGAAGCCCTCGGCGAGCGGGTCGAGGGTTACGAGATCCATCACGGGGTCGCCGACGTCACCGGAGGAATCCCCTTCCTGGACGGCTGCCGGGTCGGCCAGACCTGGGGCACGCACTGGCACGGCTCACTGGAGTCGGACGGCTTCCGGCGGGCCTTTCTGCGCGAGGTGGCGGCCGCCGCGGGCCGCCGCTTCGTGCCGGCGCCGGACACCTCGTTCGCCGCGCTGCGCGAGGAGCAGCTCGACCGGCTCGGCGACCTGATCGAACAGCACGCGGACACGGACGCGCTGTGGCGGCTCATCGAGTCCGGCGCGCCACAAGGACTGCCCTTCATTCCACCGGGAGCGCCCGCATGAGCACTGTGTTGTTGTTGTCGACCGCCGACACGGACCTGCTGGCGGCCCGGGCCGCCTCCGGTGCCGACTACCGGATCGGCAACCCGACCCGGGTGGACGTCCGGGAGGAGCTGCCGGCCCTGCTGGACGGGGTGGGCATCGTCGTCGTCCGGCTGCTCGGCGGCAAACGGGCCTGGGAGGACGGGCTCGCCGCGCTGAAGGCCTCCGGCGTCCCCACCGTGCTGCTCGGCGGCGAGGCCGTGCCGGACGCGGAGTTGATGGCCGAGTCGTCCGTCCCGGCCGGTGTCGTGGCCGAGGCGCTGAGGTACCTCGTGGAGGGCGGGCCGGACAACCTCACCGAACTGGCCCGGTTCCTCTCCGACACCGTGCTGCTGACCGGCGAGGGGTTCGTCGAGCCGCGGAAGATGCCGGAGTTCGGCGTCCACGGCGAGCGCGTCCGGGTGGAGGGCCGTCCGACCGTCGGGGTGCTCTTCTACCGGGCCCACGAGCTGAGCGGCAACACCGCCTTCGTCGACACCCTGTGCGACGCGATCGAGGCACACGGCGCCAACGCCCTGCCGGTGTACTGCGGTTCGCTGCGCGGGGCGGACGAGAGGCTGTACGAGATCCTCGGCCGGGCGGACGCCCTGGTCGCCACCGTCCTCGCCGCCGGCGGCACCCATGCCTCGCAGGCCTCGGCGGGCGGCGACGAGGAGGCCTGGGACATCGGCGCCCTCGCCGAGCTGGACATCCCCGTGCTGCAGGGCCTGTGCCTGACGTCGTCGCGGCAGGCCTGGGCGGAGTCGGACGCCGCCCTCTCCCCCATGGACGCCGCCATGCAGGTGGCGATCCCGGAGTTCGACGGGCGGCTGATCACCGTGCCGTTCTCCTTCAAGGAGCAGGGCCCGGACGACGTGCCCGTGTACACCGCCGACCCGGAACGTGCCGCGCGCGTCGCCGGCATCGCCGTACGGCACGCGCGGCTGCGGCACAAGGACAACGCGGACAAGAAGCTCGCGCTGGTCTTCACCGCGTACCCGACCAAGCACTCCCGGGTCGGCAACGCGGTCGGGCTCGACACCCCGGCCTCGGCGGTGCGGGTGCTGGACGCGCTGCGGGACGCCGGGTACGGCGTCGAGGGGCATCCGGACGACGGTGACGAGCTGATCCACCGGCTCATCAACGCCGGCGGGCACGACGTGGAGTGGCTGACGGAGGAGCAGCTGGCCGCCGCGCCGGCGCGGGTGCCGCTGGCCGACTACCGGGCGTGGTTCGAGAAGCTCGACCCGGAGCTGAAGGACGCCATGACCGAGGCGTGGGGCGAGCCGCCGGGCGGCCTCTACGTCGACGGCGACGACATCGTGCTGGCGTCCCTGCAGTTCGGGAACGTCGTCGTCATGATCCAGCCGCCGCGCGGGTTCGGCGAGAACCCGATCGCGATCTACCACGACCCGGACATGCCGCCGTCCCACCACTACATGGCGGCCTACCGGTGGCTGGAGAACAGTTTCGGCGCGGACGCCATCGTGCACATGGGCAAGCACGGCACCATGGAGTGGCTGCCCGGCAAGGGCCTCGGGCTCGGCGGGGGCTGCGCCCCGGACGCGGTCCTCGGGGACCTGCCGCTGATCTACCCCTTCATCGTCAACGACCCCGGCGAGGGCACCCAGGCCAAGCGCCGCGGCCATGCCACCGTCGTCGACCACCTCGTGCCGCCGATGGCCCGCGCCGACACCTACGGCGACCTGGCCAAGCTGGAGCAGCTCCTCGACGAGTACGCGCTCGTCTCCGACCTGGACCCGGCGAAGGCCCCGACGGTGCGCGCCCAGATCTGGACGCTGGTCAAGGCGGCCGAACTCCACCACGACCTGCATGTCGACGACCAGCCGGACGACGAGGAGTTCGACGAGTTCGTCATGCACATCGACGGCTATCTGTGCGAGATCAAGGACGTGCAGATCCGCGACGGCCTGCACATCCTGGGCGGCGGGCCGGTCGGCGAGCCGCGCGTCAACCTCGTACTGGCCGTGCTGCGCGCCTCGCAGGTGTGGGGCGGGCAGGCCAACGCGCTGCCGGGGCTCAGGGCGTCGCTGGCGCAGCACTTCGGGCTGGTGGAGAAGGAGCTGCTGGCCGAGCCCGGGGCTCCGGTGAAGGTGCCCGTCGAACTGACGGACCTGGTGGACGGCCCGGCCCGCAGCGCCGCCGACGCGATCGACCTGCTGGAGCAGCTGTGCCGGCGGATCGCGGAGGGCATGGAGGAACGCGGCTGGGCGGCCGCCGAGAGCGCGCCCCTGGTCCGGGAGGTTCTCAGCACCGAGCTGCCCGAGGCGGTCGCGGTGGTGACGTTCGCCTGCACCGAGGTCGTGCCCCGGCTGGAGAAGACCACCGACGAGATCGGGCACATCCTGCGGGCGCTGAACGGCGGCTACGTCCCGGCCGGTCCCTCCGGTTCGCCGACCCGCGGGCTCGTCAACGTCCTGCCGACGGGCCGGAACTTCTACTCCGTCGACCCCAAGGCCATTCCGTCCCGGCTGAGCTGGGAGGTCGGGCAGTCGCTCGCGGACTCGCTGGTGCAGCGGTATCTGCAGGACACCGGCGCGTACCCCACGTCCGTCGGCCTGACGGTGTGGGGCACCTCGGCGATGCGCACCCAGGGCGACGACATCGCCGAGATCCTGGCGCTGCTGGGGTGCCGGCCGGTGTGGGACGACGCCTCGCGCCGGGTGACCGGGTTCGAGGTGGTCCCCCTGGCGGAGCTCGGCCGACCGCGCATCGACGTGACGGTCCGCATCTCGGGCTTCTTCCGGGACGCGTTCCCGCACGTGGTGGGGCTGATCGACGACGCCGTCCGCACGGTCGCCGAACTGGACGAGCCGGCGGAGTCCAACTACGTCCGGGCGCACGCCGATCAGGACACCGCCGAGCACGGCGACCGCCGCCGGGCCACGGCCCGCATCTTCGGCTCCAAGCCGGGGGCGTACGGGGCCGGTCTGCTGCCGCTGATCGACGCCCGCAACTGGCGCTCCGACGCGGACCTCGCCGAGGTGTACGCGGTGTGGGGCGGCTACGCCTACGGCCGGGGGCTCGACGGGCGGGCCGCGCGCGGGGACATGGAGACGGCGTTCAAGCGGATCGCCGTCGCCGCGAAGAACGTCGACACCCGTGAGCACGACCTCGTCGACGCCGACGACTACTTCCAGTACCACGGCGGCATGGTCGCCATGGTGCGGCACCTCACGGGCACGAGCCCCGAGGCGTACGTCGGCGACTCGGCCACCCCGGACCAGGTGAAGACCCGCACGCTCGGTGAGGAGACGCACCGCGTCTTCCGGGCCCGGGTGGTCAACCCGCGCTGGATGGCGGCCATGCGGCGGCACGGCTACAAGGGCGCCTTCGAGATGGCGGCGACGGTGGACTACCTGTTCGGGTACGACGCCACGGCCGGGGTCGTGGACGACTGGATGTACGAGAA
This sequence comes from Streptomyces flavovariabilis, assembly GCF_000725785.1. Taxonomy (NCBI): domain Bacteria; kingdom Bacillati; phylum Actinomycetota; class Actinomycetes; order Kitasatosporales; family Streptomycetaceae; genus Streptomyces; species Streptomyces flavovariabilis. The sequence goes on from NZ_JNXD01000026.1 coordinate 63,589, forward strand.
GCTCAGCGCCGAGTACGTCTTCGACCCGGAGAACCGGGACTTCATGAAGAAGTCCAACCCCTGGGCGCTGCGCGGCATCACCGAGCGGCTGCTGGAGGCCGCCGAACGCGGACTGTGGGCCGAGCCGGACGCGGAGACGCTTCAGCGGCTGCGCGCCACCTATCTGGAACTCGAAGGCGACTTGGAGGGCGACGAGAAGTGACCACCCCCTTTCCGTTCACGGCCGTCGTCGGCCAGGACGACCTGCGGCTCGCGCTGCTGCTGAACGCGGTGTCCCCTGCCGTCGGCGGTGTGCTGGTGCGCGGCGAGAAGGGCACCGCCAAGTCGACGGCGGTGCGGGCCCTTTCGGCGCTCATGCCCACGCTGGACGTCGTCTCCGGCTGCCGGTTCTCCTGCGACCCCGGCTCCCCCGACCCCGGCTGCCCCGACGGGCCGCACGAGCCGGGGGCGTTCGAGACCCGGGCCGCGCGCATGGTCGAACTGCCCGTCGGCGCCTCCGAGGACCGCCTCGTCGGTGCGCTGGACATCGAGCGGGCCCTCTCGGAGGGTGTGAAGGCCTTCGAGCCGGGCCTGCTGGCCGACGCGCACCGCGGGATCCTCTACGTCGACGAGGTCAACCTCCTCCACGACCACCTGGTCGACCTGCTGCTGGACGCCGCCGCGATGGGCGCCTCGTACGTCGAACGTGAGGGCGTCTCCGTCCGGCATGCCGCGCGGTTCCTGCTCGTCGGCACCATGAATCCCGAAGAGGGAGAGCTGCGGCCGCAGTTGCTCGACCGGTTCGGGCTGACCGTGGAGGTCGCGGCCTCGCGGGAGCCGGACCAGCGGGTGGAGGTCGTGCGACGGCGGCTGGCCTACGACGACGACCCCGGCGGTTTCGCCGCGCGCTGGGCCGAGGAGGAGGCCGCCGTACGGGCGCGGATCGTCGCCGCCCGGGAGCTGCTGCCGTCCGTGCGGCTGGGCGACGGGGCGCTGCGGCAGATCGCGGCGACCTGTGCGGCCTTCGAGGTCGACGGCATGCGCGCGGACATCGTGATGGCGCGCACCGCCACCGCCCTGGCGGCCTGGGCCGGGCGTACGGACGTGCTCGCGGAGGACGTCCGGCAGGCGGCGCTGCTCGCGCTGCCGCACCGGCGGCGGCGCAACCCCTTCGACGCGCCGGGGCTCGACGAGGACAAGCTGGACGAGACCCTGGAGGAGTTCGGCGGCTCGGACGACGACGATCCGGACCCGGACCCCGGGCCGGACGGGCCCGGCGGGGGCGGCGGACAGCCGGAGCCCGACGACGCGCCGCAGGGCGACGGCGACGCCGGGGCGGCCCGGCCCGAGGCCGGTGAGGACGGGCAGCCGCAGCCCTCGGGGGCCGGCGAGCAGTCGGCGGCAGGCGCCTCCGAGCCGTTCCGCACCAAAGTGCTGAGCGTGCCCGGGATCGGCGAGGGTGCCGCCGGGCGGCGTTCCCGGGCGCGGACCGAGCACGGGCGGACGACCGGGGCCCGGCGGCCCCGGGGCGCGCTCACCAAACTGCACCTGGCGGCGACCGTGCAGGCCGCGGCGCCGCACCAGCGGGCGCGTGGACGATCCGGGCGGGGCCTGGTCGTGCGCCGGGACGATCTTCGGCAGGCCACCCGCGAGGGCCGCGAGGGCAATCTCGTGCTGTTCGTGGTCGACGCCTCCGGGTCGATGGCGGCACGGCAGCGGATGAGCGCCGTGAAGGGCGCGGTGCTGTCGCTGCTGCTGGACGCCTACCAGCGGCGCGACAAGGTGGGCCTGGTGACCTTCCGCGGCTCGGACGCGGACGTCGCGCTGCCGCCGACCTCGTCGGTGGACGCGGCGGCGGCCCGGCTGGAGACGCTGCCCACCGGCGGGCGGACACCGCTCGCCGCCGGGCTGCTGCGCGCGCACGACGTGCTGCGCGTGGAGCGGCTGCGCGACCCCGCACGGCGGCCGCTGGTCGTGCTGGTGACGGACGGCCGGGCCACCGGCGGCCCCGAGCCGGTCGCCCTGGCAGGGCGTGCGGCGCGGCTGTTCGCGGCCGACGGTGTCGCCTCGGTGGTCGTGGACTGCGAGTCGGGGCCCGTGCGGCTGGGCCTCGCCGGGCAGCTCGCCGGTGAACTGGGCGGTACCGCCGTGACATTGGACGAGCTGCGGGCGGACAGCATCGCCGGGCTCGTGAAGGACGTGCAGAGGAGGGCCGCGTAATGCCGCAGGGACAGCCGAGTGTGGTGCCGGACGACGGGCTGACCACACGGCAGCGCCGGAACCGGCCGCTGGTCGTCGTGCACACGGGCGTCGGCAAGGGCAAGTCCACCGCCGCCTTCGGGCTCGCGCTGCGGGCCTGGAACCAGGGATGGCCGATCGGGGTGTTCCAGTTCGTCAAGTCGGCGAAGTGGAAGGTCGGCGAGGAGCGGGCGCTGCGGGTGCTCGGGGACTCCGGCGAGGGCGGGTCCGTCGACTGGCACAAGATGGGCGAGGGCTGGTCCTGGGTGCAGCGCGACATCCAGGGTGACAACTTCACCAACGAGGAGAAGGCCCGGGAGGGCTGGGAGCAGGTCAAGCGGGACCTGGCCGCCGAGACGTACCAGCTGTACGTGCTGGACGAGTTCGCCTACCCCATGCACTGGGGGTGGGTGGACACCGACGAGGTGATCTCCGTGCTGCGCGACCGGCCCGGGACGCAGCATGTCGTCATCACCGGGCGGAATGCGCCGGAGAAGCTGGTCGGCTTCGCCGATCTCGTGACCGACATGTCCAAGGTCAAGCATCCGATGGACGTGGGCCAGAAGGGCCAGAGGGGCATCGAGTGGTGAGTGCTTCCGTCCCTCGGCTGGTCATCGCCGCGCCCTCCTCGGGCAGCGGCAAGACCACCGTCGCCACGGGGTTGATGGCCGCGTTCGCCGCGCGGGGGCTCGCCGTGTCCCCGCACAAGGTCGGGCCGGACTACATCGACCCCGGGTACCACGCCCTCGCCACCGGGCGGGTGGGACGGAATCTCGACGCGTACCTGTGCGGGCCCGAGCTGGTCGGGCCGCTGTTCCTGCACGGGGCGCGGGGGTGTGACATCGCCGTCGTCGAAGGCGTGATGGGGCTGTACGACGGGGCCGCGGGCGAGGGTGAGCTGGCGTCGACGGCTCATGTCGCGAAGCTGTTGCGGGCGCCGGTGGTGCTGGTCGTCGACGCCTCGTCGCAGTCGCGGTCGGTGGCGGCGCTGGTGCACGGGTTCGCGTCGTGGGACCCGGAGGTGCGGGTCGGGGGCGTGATCCTCAACAAGGTCGCCTCGGACCGGCACGAGGAGCTGTTGCGGGAGGCGCTGGAGCAGGCCGGGGTGCCGGTGCTGGGTGTCTTGCGGCGGGCTGCGCAGGTGTCCACGCCTTCTCGGCATCTCGGGCTGGTTCCCGTTGCCGAACGGCAGGGTGCGGCGGTCGGCGCTGTCGCCGCGATGGCCGCGCAGGTGGCCGACGGGTGTGACCTGGGGGCGTTGGAAGCACTGGCGCGTGCTGCCGGTGCCGTACCGGGGGGCTCCGCCCCCTGGACCCCCGCCTCGCCCGCTCACCACCCGACTCGGTCGGATGAGAAGCGAGCGCCCGTCGTCGCCGTTGCCGGCGGGCCCGCGTTCACCTTTTCCTACGCCGAGAACACCGAGCTCCTCACCGCCGCCGGTGCCGAGGTCGTGGTCTTCGATCCGCTGCGGGACGAGGAACTGCCCGACGGGACCGCCGGCTTGGTGATCGGGGGCGGCTTCCCCGAGGTGTACGCCGCCGAGCTGTCCGCGAACGAACCCCTGCGCAAGGCCGTTGCCGCCCTGGCGGACAGCGGCGCTCCCGTCGCCGCCGAGTGTGCCGGGCTGCTGTATCTGTGCCGGGAGCTGGACGGGCTGCCGATGTGCGGGGTGCTGGACGCCGGGGCGCGGATGACGGAGCGGCTCACTCTGGGCTACCGGGATGCCGTGGCCGTGGGCGACAGCGTGCTCGCGGCGGCCGGGACACGGATGCGGGGGCACGAGTTCCACCGGACCGTCGTGGAGCCCGGCGCGGGGACGGAGCCCGCCTGGGGGGTCCGCGCCCCCCGGCCGCGGGTCGAAGGTTTCGTACAGCGCGGTGTGCACGCGAGCTATCTGCACACGCACTGGGCGTCCGAGCCCGGTGTGGCCCGTCGGTTCGTGGAGAGGTGCCGGACGTCATGAGCAGCAGGCTGGTCGGAGTCGGGGTGGGGCCCGGGGATCCGGAGCTGGTGACCGTCAAGGGCGTGAACGCCCTGCGGGAAGCCGATGTCGTGGTGGTCCCCGTGATGGACACGGGAGAGCGCGGCCGGGCCGAGGCGACCGTGTTGCACTACGTGCCCGAGGAGAAGGTCGTCCGGGTCGTGTTCGCGCTGAACGAGCGCAGTGACCGGGGGCGGCGCGAGGCCGCCTGGGACGCGGCCGGGGGCCGGGTCGCCGAGTTGCTGCGCCGTCATGCCGCCGTGGCCTTTGCGACCATCGGCGACCCCAACGTGTACTCGACGTTCACGTACCTCGCGCAGACGATCACCGAGCTGGTGCCGGGGGCCGTCGTCGAGACCGTGCCCGGGATCACCGCCATGCAGGACCTCGCCGCGCGGTCGGGCGCCGTGCTGACCGAGGGCACCGAGCCGCTCACGCTCGTCCCCGTCACCGCCGGTTCCGCCGTGCTGAAGGACGCCCTGGCCGGGCCGGGGACCGTGGTCGCCTACAAGTTCGGGCGGCAGGCGCAGGAGGTCGCCGAGGCGCTGCGCGAGACCGGGCGGCTCGCCGACGCCGTGTGGGGTTCGGCGCTCGGGCTGCCGGAGGAGTCGGTACGTCCGGCCGCCGAGCTCGGCGACACGCCCCTGCCGTATCTGTCGACGCTCATCGCACCCGCCCGGCGCGACGGCGGACGGGGCGGAAAGCTCTGACCCGCCCGTCCTCCACCCCATCCCCGCTCACCCCCTGTACGAGAGGACCCCACCCATGGCCGACGCCCCCGCCGGCAAAGTGACCTTCGTCGGCGCCGGCCCCGGTGCCGCCGACCTGCTGACGTTCCGCGCCGCGCGCGCCATCGCCGAGGCCGACGTCGTGATCTGGGCGGCCAGCCTGGTCCAGGAGGAGGTCCTCGAGCACGCACGCGAGGACGCGGAGATCCTCGACTCGGCGACCATGTCCCTGGAGGACGTCGTCGCCGTGTACGAGCGGGCCCGCGCCGAGGGCCTCAAGGTGGCCCGTATCCACTCCGGTGACCCGGCCCTGTGGGGCGGCACGCAGGAGCAGGTCGACCGGTGTGCCGAGGTGGGCATCGCGACCGAGATCGTGCCCGGGGTGTCCTCCTTCTCGGCCGTCGCGGCGCTCGCCCAGCGCGAGTTGACCATCCCCGAGGTCGCGCAGTCGGTCGTGCTGACCCGGCTCGGTGGCGGCAAGACGCCGATGCCGCCCGGCGAGGAGGTCCGGGAGTTCGCCAAGCACGGCACCACCATGGCGGTGTTCCTCTCCGCCGCCCGCAGCGGCCAGCTCGTGCGGGAGCTGCTGGAGGGCGGCTATCCGACGTCGACCCCGGTCGTGGTCGCGTACCAGGCGACCTGGCCGGAGGAGCTGATCGTGAAGTGCACGATCGGCACACTGGAGGAGACGGTCAAGGAGCACAAGCTCTGGAAGCACACCCTGTTCCTGGTCGGCCCGGCGCTCGATGCGCACGGCACACGCTCGCACCTGTACCACCCGGGTCACTTCCACGGTTACCGCAAGGCCGACCCCGAGGCCCGCAGAGCCCTGCGCGAACGGGGTGCCAGTACATGATCACCGTGGTCGGGACCGGCACCGGGGCCCCGGTGGGCGAGGACGTCCTGGCCGGGGCCGGGCTGGTCGTCGGCGGCCGGCGGCATCTGGACGCCGTAGTGCTGCCGGAGTCGGCCGAGCGGATCGTGCTCGGTCCGCTGGCGCCCGCGCTCGACGCCGTCGAGCGACAGGTCGGCAAGGGCGGTCGGGTCGTCGTGCTCGCGTCCGGCGACCCGGGGTTCTTCGGAATCGTGCGGGTGCTGGCCGAGCGGTTCGGGCCGGGGCTGCTGGATGTGCGGCCCGGAGTGTCGTCCGTCGCCGCCGCGTTCGCCCGGATCGGGCTGCCCTGGGACGACGCCGTGGTGGTGAGCGCCCACGGCCGGGACCTGCGCACGGCCGTCAACGTGTGCCGGGCGCAGGCGAAGACGGCCGTGCTGACCGGGCCGGGCGCCGGCCCGGCGGAACTGGGCGCCGCGTTGCGGGACGCGCCGCGGGTGCTGGTCGTCGCCTCCGGGCTCGGTTCGCGGGCGGAGCGTGTGGAGCGGGTGACGCCCGGCGAGGCCGCCGCCCGGGACTGGGGTACGGCGGTGAACGTGGTGCTGTGCCTGGACGAGGCGCGGGCGCTCGGCGCCGCACGGACGGTCGCGGGGCCCGGGGAGCGGCCCGCCGGCTGGGCCTTGGAGGAGGCGGAGTTCGCCCACCGGGACTCGATGATCACCAAGTTCGAGGTGCGGGCGCTGGCCCTGGCCCGGCTGGGGCCGCGCCCGGGCGACCTGCTGTGGGACGTGGGCGCGGGCTCGGGGTCCGTGGCCGTGGAGTGCGCGCGGCTCGGTGCGGCCGTGACCGCCGTGGAGAAGTCCGCGGACGGGGCGGAGCGGGTCCGCGCCAACGCCGCCGCGCACGGCGTGGACGTACGCGTGGTGCGGGGCACGGCACCGGACGTGCTGGCGGATCTCGCCGAGGCCCCGGACGCCGTGTTCGTGGGCGGCGGCGGGCGCGAACTGCCCGCCGTCGTCACGGCCTGCGCGCGGCGTGCCCGGCGCACCGTGGTCGTCGCCATGGCCGCGCTCGACCGGGTACCGGCCGCGCGCGAAGCCCTGACGAACGCCGGTTTCACCTGCGACGGCGTGCTGCTGCAGTCGTCGCGGCTCGCGCCGCTGCCCGGGGACGTGACCCGGCTCGCGGCGACCAACCCCGTTTTCCTGCTGTGGGGCGTCCGGCCTCCGGCAGCTGTCGAAGAAGGAGTCGCTCAGTGATCGGCCTCATTTCCGCCACCGCGGCGGGAGCGGCTGCGCGGGACCGGCTGGCCGCGGCGTGGCCGGACCGCACGCGTGTGTACGAGGGTCCCGTCGGGGACGCCGTACGGACCGCGTTCGCGCAGTGCGAGCAGCTGGTGTGCTTCCTGGCGACGGGGGCGGTGGTGCGGCTGGTGGCACCGCTGCTGTCCGGCAAGACCGAGGACCCGGGCGTGGTGTGCGTCGACGAGGGCGGGCGGTTCGCCGTGTCCCTGCTGGGCGGGCACGCGGGCGGGGCCAACGAACTGGCCCGCGAGGTGGGCGAGTTGCTGGGTGCCGAGCCGGTCGTGACGACGGCCACGGACGCCGTGGACCTGCCGGGCCTGGACACCCTCGGCCTGCCCGTGGAGGGCGATGTCGCCGGGGTCTCGCGGGCACTGCTGGACGGCGAGGCCGTGGCGCTGCGGGCCGAGGTGGCCTGGCCGCTGCCGCCGCTGCCGGTGGCGGACGAGGGGTCGTACACGATCCGGCTGACCGACCGGCTCGTGGAGACGGCCGGGCGCGAGGCGGTGCTGCGTCCGCCGACGCTGGTCGTCGGGGTCGGGGCGTCCAGGGGCGCCCCCGTGGAGGAGATCCTCGGGCTGGTGGAGGACGCCCTGCGGGAGGCCGGGCTGTCCGCGGCGTCCGTCGCCGAGCTCGCCACCGTCGACGCCAAGGCCGGGGAGCCCGGCATCGTCGAGGCCGCGCGGCGGCTGGGCGTGCCCCTGGTGACGTACTCCGCCGGAGAACTGGCCGGGGTCGACGTGCCCAATCCGTCCGACGCGCCGCTCGCGGCCGTCGGGACCCCGTCCGTGGCCGAGGCCGCCGCGCTCGTCGGCGGCGGCGAACTCCTCGTCCCCAAGCGGAAGTCGGCCGCGAGCCCGGCGATGGCGACCTGTGCCGTCGTACGGCGGCCGGGGCGCGGGCGGCTCGCGGTGGTCGGGCTCGGGCCCGGCGCCCGGGACCTGCTGACGCCGCGCGCGAAGGCCGAACTGCGGCGGGCCTCCGTGCTCGTGGGGCTCGACCAGTACGTCGACCAGATCCGCGACCTGCTGCGGCCCGGCACCCGGATCCTGGAGTCGGGGCTCGGGGCCGAGGAGGAGCGGGCGCGCACGGCGGTCGAGGAGGCCCGCAGGGGACAGGCCGTCGCGCTGATCGGCAGCGGGGACGCGGGCGTCTACGCCATGGCCTCCCCCGCGCTGGCCGAGGCCTCCGACGACATCGACGTGGTAGGGGTGCCCGGAGTGACGGCGGCGCTCGCGGCCGGTGCGATCCTGGGCGCCCCGCTGGGCCACGACCACGTGTCGATCAGCCTGTCCGACCTGCACACGCCGTGGGAGGTCATCGAACGGCGGGTGCGGGCGGCGGCCGAGGCGGACATCGTGGTCACCTTCTACAACCCGCGTTCGCGCGGCCGTGACTGGCAGCTCCCCAAGGCGCTGGGCATCCTCGCCGAGCACCGGACACCGGCCACGCCGGTCGGTGTCGTACGCAACGCCTCACGGCCGGACGAGTCCAGCCGGCTCACCACGCTGGGCGCTCTCGACCCGGCGACGGTCGACATGATGACGGTCGTGACCGTGGGCAACACGGCAACCCGGGACATCGCCGGGCGCATGGTGACCCCGCGCGGCTACCGCTGGCAGTCGGCACAGGAGGGAGCCGAGTGAACCGCGTCGTTCATCCGATCGAGGAGGAGTCCTACCGGCGGCTGCGCGCCCGGCTGGACACCTCGCACTTCCCGCCGCTGACCCGGGCGGTCGTGGAGCGGGTCATCCACTCCGCCGCCGACCTCGACTACGCCACCGACCTCGTCATGGCCGAGGCAAACCTGCAGAAGGCACACGCGGCGCTGCACGCCGGGGCGCCCGTGGTCGTGGACGTGGAGATGGTCGGGGCCGGGATCACCCGGCGCGAGACCGTCTGCCGCCTGAAGGACGCCGTGGCAGGGGCGGGGCTGACCCGTTCCGCGCACGCGATCCGGCTCGCCCACGAGCAGGTCGGCCCCGGTGCCCTCTGGGTGATCGGCAACGCGCCGACCGCGCTGGAGGAACTGCTGACGCTCGACGCCGACCCCGCGCTCGTCATCGGACTGCCCGTCGGTTTCGTCGGAGCCGTCGAATCGAAGGCCGCACTGCGCGAGAGCGGACTGCCCGCCGTGAGCAACATATCCGAGAAGGGCGGGTCGGCGGTCGCCGCCGCCGCGCTCAACGCCCTGCTGTACCACCCCACTTCCGCCGAGGAGAAACTGTGACCACCCCGCCCGCCCTGCTCATCGCCGGCCACGGCACCCGGGACGACGCCGGAGCCGAGGCGTTCCGCGACTTCGTACGGCGGCTGGGCGCCCGGCACCCCGAACTGCCCGTCGCGGGCGGCTTCATCGAACTGTCCCCGCCGCCGCTGGGCGAGGCCGTCACCGAGCTGGTGGAGCAGGGCGTACGGCGGTTCGCCGCCGTCCCGCTGATGCTGGTGTCCGCCGGGCACGCCAAGGGCGACATCCCGGCGGCCCTGGCCCGCGAGAAGGAGCGGCACCCGGGCATCTCGTACACGTACGGGCGTCCGCTCGGCCCGCATCCGGCGCTGCTGAACGTGCTGGAGCGGCGGCTGGACGAGGCCCTGGGGTCGGCGGGCCGCACACCCGGGGACCGGGCCGACGTGACGGTGCTGCTGGTGGGGCGCGGCTCCACGGACCCGGACGCCAACGCCGAGGTGCACAAGGCGGCCCGGCTGCTGTGGGAGGGGCGCGGGTACGCGGGTGTCGAGACGGCGTTCGTGTCGCTGGCGGCGCCGGACGTGCCGAGCGGGCTCGACCGCTGCGTGCGGCTGGGCGCCCGCCGGATCGTGGTCCTGCCCTACTTCCTGTTCACGGGCATCCTGCCGGACCGGGTACGGCACCAGACGGAGGGCTGGGCGGCCGCCCACCCGGAGGCCGAGGTGCTGTCGGCCGACGTCATCGGGCCGGAGCCCGAGCTGCTCGACCTGGTGTGGGAGCGGTACGAGGAGGCCGTCAAGGGTGATCTGCGGATGAACTGCGACTCGTGCGTCTACCGCATCGCCCTGCCCGGTTTCGAGGACAAGGTGGGCATGCCGCAGCAGCCGCACTTCCACCCGGACGACGACGACCACCACCACGGGCACGGTCACGGGCACCACCACGGCGCTCACTCGCATGCGCACTGAGAACGGGCACGATCTGCGCCACCACGGGGACGCGGAGGTGCGGGACGACGGCGGATCGCTCGTCGACCTCGCCGTGAACGTCCGCGCGGACACGCCGCCGGTCTGGCTGCGGGAGCACATCGCCGCGTCCCTGGGCGGGCTCGCGGCCTACCCGGACGGACGCGCCGCGCGGGCGGCGGTGGCGGCACGGCACGGGCTGCCGGTGGAGCGGGTGCTGCTGACGGCGGGTGCGGCGGAGGCGTTCGTGCTGCTGGCGCGGGCGCTGAAGGTGCGGCGGCCGGTGGTCGTCCACCCCCAGTTCACGGAGCCGGAGGCGGCGCTGCGGGACGCGGGGCACACGGTCGGCCGGGTGTTGCTGCGGGAGGAGGACGGTTTCCGGCTGGACCCGGAGGCCGTCCCCGAGGACGCCGACCTGGTGGTGATCGGCAACCCGACGAACCCGACGTCGGTGCTGCACCCGGCGGACACGATCGCCCGGCTCGCCCGGCCCGGGCGGGTGCTGGTGGTGGACGAGGCGTTCATGGACGCGGTGCCGGGCGAGCGCGAGGCCCTGGCCGAACGCGTCGACGTGCCCGGCCTGGTGGTGCTGCGCAGCCTGACCAAGACGTGGGGGCTGGCCGGACTGCGGATCGGCTACGTGCTGGCGGCGCCGGAGACCGTCGACGACCTTCAGCGGGCGCAGCCGCTGTGGCCGGTGTCGAGCCCGGCGCTGGCCGCGGCCGAGGCGTGCGTGGGGCCGCGTGCGGTGACGGAGGCGGCCCACGCGGCGCACCGTATCGCCGCGGACCGCGCCCATCTGCTGACCGGTCTCGCGCGCTTCGCCCCGGCCGGGCTGCGCGTGGCCGGGCCGGCGCAGGGCCCGTTCGTCCTGGTCCGCCTGCCCCGCGCGTCCACGGTCCGCCGGCGTCTGCGCGACCTCGGCTACGCCGTGCGCCGCGGGGACACGTTCCCCGGCCTGGACGAGGAGTGGCTGCGGCTGGCGGTGCGGGACCGCGGGACGACGGACGGCTTCCTGCGGGCCCTGGAGCAGGCGCTGGCGGACTGACACTCACCTGCGCACAGCGGGAGGTCGACGGGCGTCGGGACTGCGGCCACCCGCCGGTGGGTCAGCCCCGGCGGCGGGCCAGGACCACCGCTCCTGCGCGTTCCCCCGCCGTCACCCGGGCGGCCGGGGCCCCACCGGTCGGACCTCGAAGAGGCCCTGCCCGACCACGGGCCTACCCGACCACGCGCCCGTTCAGCACCACCCGGCGGGGCGACGTCAGCACCCGTACGTCGGCCCGGGGGTCCTCGTCGTAGACGACGAGGTCGGCCGGGGCGCCCTCGTCGAGCCCGGGGCGGCCGAGCCAGGTGCGGGCCGTCCAGGTGCCCGCGGCGAGGGCCTCGACGGACGGGATGCCGGCGGTGACGAGTTCGCCGACCTCGGCGGCGGCGAGGCCGTGCGCCAGGCCGCCGCCGGCGTCGGTGCCGACGAAGACGGGGATCCCGGCGTCGTAGGCGTTGCGCACGGTGTCGTAGCGCCGTTCGTGGAGCCTGCGCATATGGGCCGACCAGCGGGGGAACCGGGCCTCGCCGCCGTCGGCGAGCCGCGGGAAGGTGGCGATGTTGACCAGGGTCGGCACGATGGCCACGCCGCGTTCGGCGAACAGCGGGACGAGGTCCTCGGTCAGGCCCGTCGCGTGTTCGATGCAGTCGATGCCCGCCTCGACGAGGTCCTTGAGGGAGTCCTCCGCGAAGCAGTGCGCGGTCACGCGCGCGCCCAGGCGGTGGGCCTCGGCGATCGCCGCCTCGACGGCCCCGCGGGGCCAGCAGGCCGACAGGTCGCCGAGGTCGCGGTCGATCCAGTCGCCGACCAGCTTGACCCAGCCGTCGCCGCGCCGGGCCTCCTGGGCCACGTAGGCGACCAGGTCCTCCGGTTCGATCTCCCAGGCGTAGTTGCGGATGTAGCGGCGGGTGCGGGCGATGTGCCGCCCGGCGCGGATGATCTTCGGCAGGTCCTCGCGGTCGTCGATCCAGCGGGTGTCGGAGGGCGAGCCGGCGTCGCGGATGAGCAGCGTGCCCGCGTCCCGGTCGGTCAGTGCCTGCTTCTCGGCGACGTCCTCGGGGACCGGGCCGTGCCGGTCGAGTCCGACGTGGCAGTGCGCGTCGACGAGGCCGGGCAGGGCCCAGCCGACGATGGTGCGGATGTCGCGGGCCCCGGCGGGACGGTCGTAGGAGATGCGGCCGTCGACCACCCACAGCTCGTCGCGGACGTCCTCGGGTCCGACGAGCACCCGTCCCTTCACGTGCAGCACCGTGCGATCGCTCATGCACCGCACCTTAATGAGCCGCCCGGCGGGACTCGAAGGGGGCCGGTGTCCGCGGGACGTGCCGCGCAGGGGCGCGAGGGCCGCCGGTTACCCTCGATGCGATCGAACCTGCTGTGAGTGAAGAGAGCACTGCCGTGACGCATCCGTTTCTGGACCTGGCCCCGCTCGGCGCGGACCGCTTCGCCGCGATCGAGGACCGTGTGGCGCGGCTGCTGAGCACCCGGCAGGACGTCGTGATCATGCAGGGCGAGGCGCTGCTGCCGCTGGAGGGCGCGATCCGCGCCGCGGCCGGTCCGGGTACGACGGCGCTGAACGTCGTCACGGGGCCGTACGGGCAGACGTTCGGCGACTGGCTGCGGGACTGCGGTGCCACGGTGATCGACCTGGCCGTGCCCTTCCACACGGCGGTGACGGCCGAGCAGATCCGCGAGGCCTTCACCGAACACCCGCGGATCGACTTCGTGTCCCTGGTGCACGCGGAGGCGGCGACCGGCAACACCAACCCCGTCGCGGAGATCGGCGAGGTGGTGCGCGAGCACGGTGCCCTGTTCTATCTGGACGCCGTGGCGTCGGTCGGGGCCGAGCCGGTGCTGCCGGACGCGTGGGGCGTGGACCTGTGTGTGATCGGGGCGCAGAAGGCGATGGGCGGTCCGGCCGGGGTGTCGGCGGTGTCGGTGAGCGAGCGGGCCTGGGCCCGGATGGCGGCGAACCCCGGGGCTCCGCGCCGGTCGTATCTGTCGCTCCTCGACTGGAAGGAGCGGTGGATCGACGGTGGCCGCAGGGCGCTGCTGCATGCGCCGGCGCAGCTGGAGATGCTGGCCCTGGAGGCGTGCGTGGAGCGGATCGAGGCGGCGGGGCTGGACGCCGTGATGGCCCGGCACGCGTCCGCCGCGGCGGCGACCCGGGCCGGGACGGTCGCACTCGGTGGCGGGCTGGAGCCGTACGTGTACGAGGAGCGGGACGCGGCGCCCGTCGCCACGACGCTGCGGGCGCCGTCCGGGGTGGTGGCGTCGGAGCTGGTCCGGCGGGCGGTGGAGGCGGATCCGGCGGTGCCGCTGGCCGCGGGTGGGGGTGCGCTGGCCAAGGAGATGATCCGGGTCAACCACTACGGCGCGGATGCGACGCCCGGGGCTGTGCGGGCGAGTCTGGCGGCGCTGGGGGCGGCACTGTCCGAGGCGGGCCTGCCGGTCGACGTGGAGGGGGCGCTGCGGGCCGCCGAGGAGGCGTGGCGGTAGTCCCCGGCCGAGCCGCGCCGGGGCACCGTTGTCAGTGCCCCGTGCGAAGCTCCGCGTATGACCACTGACACATCCGCTGATCCCCCGGCCCTCCCCGACGGCCGCCCCGTGCCCCGCCTCACCGGTGACGAGCGGGCCATGCTCGAGAGCTGGCTGGACTTCCACCGGGCCACGCTGGAGCTGAAGTGCGCCGGTCTGGACGACGCGCAGGCGCGGATCGCGGCGGCCGAGCCGTCGCCGCTGACCCTGCTCGGGCTGGTGCAGCACCTCGCCGAGGTCGAGCGGAACTGGTTCCAGCGGGTGGCCGGCGGGCTCACCGTACCGCCGGTGTTCGGGGACGCGACCGGCTATGCGCTGGATCCGGCGCGGGGGCTCGACGAGGCGCTCGGGATCTGGCGGCGGGAGATCGCGCGGGGGCGGGAGCTGTGCGCCGGGCTGCCGCTGGACCACATCGGGCGGGTCGCCGAGGGGCCGGTGCCCGGGATGGAGGTCAGCCTGCGCTGGGTGCTCATCCACATGATCGAGGAGTACGCACGGCACAACGGTCACGCCGATCTCCTGCGGGAGCGTATCGACGGAGTGACCGGGGCTTGAATTCCTCGCGCTATCCGGAACATCCCACATGTAAGCTGGCGCACAATTAAGAATTCTTTCAAGAACAGGTTGCCCTATTCTTCTGCCCGCTTTTCCCGTTCCTAAACGCGTAGATTTTGAGGACGCCCGGAGGGGAAATTCGGGCAGATCTCGTGGGGGTTACACGGCTGTGACGCGTTACACACTGTGACCGCTTTGCCCGGTATTTCCCGGGCAATATCGGGCATACCGCCTCCATCATGCAGGAACACTCGCGCTCGCCTGATAACACAGACGAGGCGCATATGTAACCCCTATCGACGATGCAATTTTGCATTTGGCTGGGTAAGTTCAATTCGCATGACTGCCGTACAAGCAGATCCGCAAATCGACCGCCCCACGGTGGCTGACGGAGCCGCACTCTGGCGGATGGCGAAGGACTCGAAGGTTCTCGACCTGAACTCGTCCTACAGCTATCTGCTGTGGTGCCGGGACTTCGCCGCCACATCGGCCGTCGCCCGTGACGAGCACGGCGAGCCGATGGGTTTCATCACCGGGTACGTGCGGCCGGACAGCCCGCGCACCCTGCTGGTCTGGCAGGTGGCGGTGGACGAGGCCCACCGCGGGCGCGGACTGGCCGCCGCGCTGCTCGACGGCCTCGTCGCACGGACCGCGGACGAGCTCGGGGTGACGACGGTGGAGACCACCATCACCCCGGGCAACACCGCGTCGGAGCGCCTGTTCACGTCGTTCGCCGAGCGTCACGGCGCGCGGCTGGAGCGCGAGGTGCTGTTCGACGCGGGCCTGTTCCCCGACGGGCCGCACGACGCAGAGGTGCTGTACCGCATCGGCCCGCTGCCCCACTGAGACTTCCCGCCCCACCCCACTCCCGCAGACTTCCCCCACGTACCGAGGAGCGATTCGTCGTGACCATCACCCAGCCCGACCTGAGCGTCTTCGAGACCGTCGAGTCCGAGGTGCGCAGCTACTGCCGCGGCTGGCCCACCGTCTTCGACCGTGCGGTGGGCAGCCGCATGTACGACGAGGACGGCCATGAGTACCTCGACTTCTTCGCCGGAGCCGGGTCACTGAACTATGGGCACAACAACCCCGTGCTGAAACGCGCGCTGATCGACTACCTGGAGCGGGACGGCGTCACGCACGGGCTCGACATGTCGACCACCGCCAAGCGCACGTTCCTGGAGGCCTTCCAGAACCTGCTGCTGCGCCCGCGCGACCTGCCGTACAAGGTCATGTTCCCCGGCCCGACCGGCACCAACGCCGTGGAGGCCGCGCTGAAGCTGGCGCGGAAGGTGAAGGGGCGTGAGTCGATCGTGTCCTTCACCAACGCCTTCCACGGCATGTCGCTGGGCTCGCTGGCCGTGACCGGCAACGCCTTCAAGCGGGCCGGCGCCGGCATCCCGCTGGTGCACGGCACCCCGATGCCGTTCGACAACTACTTCGACGGCACGGTCGAGGACTTCCTGTGGTTCGAGCGACTGCTGGAGGACCAGGGCTCCGGCCTGAACAAGCCGGCCGCCGTGATCGTCGAGACCGTGCAGGGCGAGGGCGGCATCAACGTGGCCCGGCCCGAGTGGCTGCGTGCCCTGTCCGAGCTGTGCGAACGGCAGGACATGCTGCTGATCGTCGACGACATCCAGATGGGCTGCGGCCGTACCGGCGCCTTCTTCTCCTTCGAGGAGGCGGGCATCGTGCCGGACATCGTCACCGTCTCCAAGTCGATCAGCGGCTACGGCATGCCCATGTCGCTGTGCCTGTTCAAGCCCGAGCTCGACGTCTGGGAGCCCGGCGAGCACAACGGCACCTTCCGCGGCAACAACCCCGCGTTCGTCACGGCCACCGCGACCCTGGAGACGTACTGGGCCGACGGTTCCGCGATGGAGAAGCAGACCCGCAAGCGCGGCGAGCAGGTCGAGCAGGCCATGATCTCCATCACCGAGGAGAACCTGGCGGACGTCAAGGAGTACCGGGGCCGCGGCCTGGTGTGGGGCCTGGAGTTCCACGACAAGGAGCGCGCGGGCAGGATCGCCAAGCGCGCCTTCGAGCTCGGACTGCTCATCGAGACGTCCGGCCCGGAGAGCGAGGTCGTGAAGCTGCTTCCCGCCCTCACCATCACGCCGGAGGAACTGGACGAGGGCCTGAGCATGCTGGCCCGCGCCGTCCGAGAAACCGCCTGACCAACCGAGCACCACCCATCTAGGAGGCATCGCAGCACCGTGATTGTCCGTTCGTTCAAGGAGATCGAAGGTACCGACCGGCACGTGAAGGCCGCGTCCGGTACGTGGGAGAGCAAGCGCATCGTCCTCGCCAAGGAGAAGGTGGGTTTCTCCCTGCACGAGACAGTCCTGTACGCGGGTACGGAGACGTCGATGTGGTACGCGAACCACATCGAGGCCGTCGTCTGCGTGGAGGGCGAGGCCGAGCTGACCGACCACGAGACCGGGCAGAAGCACACCATCACGCCCGGCACCATGTACCTCCTGGACGGGCACGAGAGGCACACGCTGCGGGTCAAGCAGGACTTCCGCTGCCTCTGCGTGTTCAACCCGCCCGTGACCGGACGGGAGGACCACGACGAGAACGGCGTATACCCGCTGCTCACCGAGGAGGTGTGACGTTTCCATGACCGCCACCACCGAGACCACCACCGCCATCCCGGACCTCTATCCCAGTCGCGGTGCCGCCGAGGCAGTGACCCCGCGCCAGGACCCGGTCGTTTGGGGCGCACCCGACGCCCCGGGCCCGGTCGCCCCGGCCGACCTGCTGTCCTTCGAGCGTGACGGCTTCCTGGCCATCGACGAGCTCATCACCGAGGACGAGGTCGCGGTCTACCGGAACGAGCTGAACCGGCTGGTGCACGACCCGGACATGCGTGCCGACGAGCGGTCGATCGTCGAGCCGAAGTCCAAGGAGATCCGCACGGTCTTCGAGGTGCACAAGATCAGCGAGGTGTTCGCCCGGCTGGTCCGCGACGAGCGGGTCGTCGGACGGGCGCGGCAGATCCTCGGCTCGGACGTGTACGTCCACCAGTCGCGGATCAACGTCAAGCCGGGGTTCGGCGCCAGTGGCTTCTACTGGCACTCGGACTTCGAGACGTGGCACGCGGAGGACGGCCTGCCGCGGATGCGCACGGTGTCGGTCTCGATCGCGCTGACCGAGAACTACGACACCAACGGCGGACTCATGATCATGCCGGGGTCGCACAAGACGTTCCTCGGGTGTGCGGGGGAAACGCCGAAGGACAACTACAAGAAGTCGCTGCAGATGCAGGACGCGGGCACGCCCTCCGACGAGGCGCTGACCCAGCTGGCCACGCAGCACGGCATCAAGTTGTTCACGGGCAAGGCCGGGTCGGCGACCTGGTTCGACTGCAACGCCATGCACGGTTCCGGCGACAACATCACGCCCTTCCCGCGCAGCAACGTGTTCATCGTGTTCAACAGCGTGGAGAACACGGCGGTGGAACCGTTCGCGGCGCCGGTGCGGCGGCCGGAGTTCATCGGGGCGCGGGACTTCACGCCGGTGCGGTGACCGCTCCCGTCGGTGAAGTGACCGGATGACACAGCTGCCGGGTGGGGCCTCCTCGTGTGGGACGGGAGGCCCCACCCGGTTTTGTCATGCCGCCAGGACCTCCAGGAGACGGTCGACGTCCGCCGGGGTGTTGTAGAGGTGGAACGCCGCCCGCAGATTCCCCGCCCGGTCGGACACCTGGATGCCCGCGCGGCTCAGCTCGCCCTGCCGGTGGCCGAGCCCCGGCACGGACACGATCGCCGAGCCGGGTGCGGGCACCGGCTCGTGGCCCAGCCCGGCGAGCCCGGTGCGGAAGCGGTTCGCGAGACCGACGTCGTGGGCGTGCACGACGTCGACGCCGATCTCCTCCAGCAGCTCCAGTGAGGCGCGCAGCCCGGCGTAGGTGAACAGGGCGGGGCTGACGTCGAACCGCCGCGCGGAGTGGGCGAGTTCCTCGACGGGGCCGTAGCAGCTGTCCCAGGGGCGTTCCCCCGCGACCCAGCCGGCGAGCAGCGGTGCGAGCCCGCCGAAGTCCGGCGGGGCGACGAAGAACGAGGCCCCGTGCGGGCCCAGGAGCCACTTGAATCCGACGGCGGCGAGGAAGTCGTCGGCGTCGGCGTCCATCGGCAGCCAGCCGGCCGACTGGGAGGCGTCAACATAGGTGCGGGCACCGTGCGCCCGGGCCGCCTCGCGCACCGAGGGCAGATCGGCGAGGCGGCCGTCGGCGGACTGGGCGGCGCTGACCGCGACGAGCGCGGTGCCGGGGCGGACGGACTCGGCGAGCCGTTCCAGGGGCACGGCACGCACCTTGAGGTCGCCGCGCATATGGAACGGGTTCACCAGTGACGCGAAATCGCCCTCCGCCGTGAGGACTTCGGCACCGGCGGGCAGCGCGGCGGCGATCAGCCCGCCGTACTCGGCGACCGACGCCCCGGTCGCGACGCGCTCGGCCGGAACTCCCGCCAGCCGCGCGAAGGAGGCGCGGGCGGCCTCCACGTCCTCGTACAGGGGACCCAGGGGCGTGCCCTCTGCGCGCATCCGCACCGCCTGCTGGACGGCGCTGACGGTACGGGCGGGCAGGAGCCCGTTGCTGGCGGTGTTGAGGAAGGTCTGCTTCGGGGTGAACTCGGCACGGACGAGGTTCTCGAAGGTCTCCATGGGACCACTGTGCGTCCCCCGGATCTCCCCGTCCATTGCCGATTTCTGCGTGAGGCCGCTAAGGAGCGCTTATGGATGCGCTCCGAGCTGGGCGTTTCAGCGCTGGGGCACGGCGCAGCCGTCCGGGCCGCAGGCGTCCGCGCCGTCGCCGCTGTCGACGATCTTCAGTTGCGGACGCTCGCCGTACGCCTGGGTCAGGGCCTGGGCGAAGACCTCGGCGGGCTGGGCGCCGGAGACGCCGTACTTGCGGTCGAGGACGAAGAACGGCACGCCGCTCGCCCCGAGCTGTGCGGCCTCGCGCTCGTCGGCGCGGACCTCGTCGGCGTACGCACCCGGGTCGGCGAGCACCGCGCGCACGGCCTCCGCGTCCAGCCCGGCGGCCGAGGCGAGCTCCACCAGCCGCTCGTCGTCGGCGAAGACGGAGCGCTCCTCGGCGAAGTTGGCCCGGTAGAGCAGGTCGAGGAGCCGTTCCTGGCGGCCCTGCTCCTTGGCGAAGTGGAGCAGGCGGTGCATGTCGAAGGTGCTGCCGTGGTCGCGGCCCCGGGTGCGGTAGTCGAGCCCTTCGGCGGCGGCCTGGGCGCCCAGGTTGTCCTCGCCGGCCTCGGCCTGTGCGGGGCTCATCCCGTACTTCTTGGTGAGCATCGTGATCACGGGCTGGATGTCGTCCTTGGCCCGGCCGGGGTCCAGCTCGAAGGAGCGGTGCACCACCTCGACCTCGTCGCGGTACGGGAAGTCCCGCAGCGCCTTCTCGAAGCGGGCTTTGCCCACGTAGCACCAGGGGCAGGCGATGTCGCTCCAGATCTCGACGCGCATGTCTCGGCTCTCTCCAGGTCGTACGGGTTCGGAGGCTCTCTCCATCGAGTGCATGAACGTTCAAGCAGCGGACTTCATTCCCTGGCCGGCGCGAACCGCATCCGCAGGTGGTGATGCCCCGGCCCGGCCGGCTCCGCGACCCATCCCTGCCGCCGGTAGAACGCCTGCGCCCGCCGGTTGTCCACGTGCACCTCGAGCACGGCCGTACGCGTGCCGTCGGCCTGCCACTCCTCGACGCAGGCCGCGTGCAGCGCGGTGCCGACGCCGCCGCGCCAGTGGTCGGGGTCGACGTGGAACTGGAACAGCTTCACCGTGTCCGCCGGGCCGCCTTCGGGGGTGCGGAACGACGCCAGGCCGATGATGCGGCCCGCCTCCACGACGCACAGCACACGGCCGTCGGGCCGGGCGAGGGCGCTGCGCCAGGAGGCGGTCCAGTCGGTGCCGTCCTGCGGCACTCCGCCGGGGTAGTACGTCGCCCGGGCCCGGGCGTGCAGCGCGACCACGTCCGCCACCTCGGCGGGCAGGACGGTACGGATCACACGGCCTGACGTCACTCGGTCTCCGATCATGGAACCGATGACGTGCTCGCGCCGGGAAGCGGTTCCCGGCGCGACCTCAGCTGCCGTCGCGCAGATCGTTCGGCCAGGACGGCATGAACTCGATGTGGTCGTACGTCACCACGCAGCCGTCCCCCATCGGGGACTGGGTCATGAAGCCGACCAGGGCCGCGTCCGTCTCCTTCTCGCCGCCGAGGGTGAAGAGGCGGACGAAGGTCCAGCGTTCGCCGTCGCGGGAGGCGTGGAAGGCGAAGGCGCGGCCGGTACGGCTGACCCGGAGCCAGACGGAACTGCCGTCCACCGTGAAGGAGTTGGCGTCGTCGGAGTGGCCCCGGGTCACCACCGTGCAGACGGTGGGGACGTCCGGGGAGTACTCCAGGCAGAGCTTGGCCCAGGCCCGTTCCCCGACATGGACGTAGAGCACGCCCGCGTCGAAGGCCGCACCGAACCCCACCGTGACCCGGGCGATCAGCTGGAAGTCCCCTTCGGGCGCCCCGAGCAGCCGCGGCGCGTCGGAGGCGGGGTCCAGTCCCTCACCGGTGGGCGGCACGAACCGGTCCTGCCGGGGTCCGGCCCACCCGGAGAGCACGCCGTCCTCGTAGGCCCAATGGCCGTCGGGCCCATAAGTACGCAGGCCGAAGGGAAGTTCGGAAAGTTCCAGATCCATTCGACCAACTCTTTCAGGTCCGGCCTCCAGGGGCGCGGGGAACTGCGCGACAAGCCACGACGAACCGGCAGCCCGCAACTCACCGCACCCCTACGGCGCTACCCGATCAACGCTCAAGTCGCCCGTTGAACCGCCGCGGCAGCCCCAGCGGGTTCTCGTCCCGCAGCTCCGCCGGCAGCAGCGCCTCGGGCGCGTTCTGGTACGCGACGGGCCGCATCCACCGCTCGATCGCCGTACCACCGACCGACGTCGACGTGGACGTCGTGGCCGGGTACGGCCCGCCGTGATGCTGGGCCGGCGCGACGGCGACCCCCGTCGGCCAGCCGTTCACCAGCACGCGCCCGGCCAGCGGCGTCAGCTCCGCGAGGATCTCGGCGCCACGGCCCTGCCCCGCCGCCTCCTCCTCGGACAGCTGCACCGTCGCCGTCAGGTTGCCCGGCAGCCGCGACAGCACCGCCTTCACCTCGGTCTCGTCCTCGTAGCGGGCCACCACGGTGACCGGCCCGAAGCACTCCTCCAGGAGCAGGTCGTGCTCGCCCTCCGCCGCCAGCCTGCTCGCCGGCACCGTGAGGAAGCCCGCGCTGACGGTGTGCTCGCCGCCCGCGCCCGGGGTGACCGGGGAGTCGACGTCGGGCAGCCCGGCCCGCTCGGCGACGCCGGCCACGAAGTTGTCGCGCATGCGGTGGTCGAGCAGCACCCCGGAGTCGGTGTCGCTGACGGCGTCGGTCAGGGACTTCAGCAGGGCGTCACCGGCGGCGCCGGCCGGCGCGAGGACGAGGCCGGGCTTCACGCAGAACTGGCCGACGCCCAGGGTCATGGAACCGGCGAGTCCCGCACCGATCGCCTCGGCCCGCTCGGCGGCGGCGGCCTCCGTGACGACGACCGGGTTCAGCGAGCCCAGCTCACCGTGGAAGGGGATCGGGACCGGGCGGGCGGCCGCCGCGTCGAAGAGGGCACGGCCACCGCGCACCGACCCGGTGAAGCCGGCCGCCGAGACCAGCGGGTGCTTGATCAGCTCGACGCCCGCCTCGAAGCCGTGGACCAGGCCCACGACGCCCTCGGGGATGTCGTGCCGGGCGGCGGCGCGGCGCAGCACCTTGGCGACGTACTCGGACAGGGCCGGGTGGTCGGGGTGGGACTTGACGACGACCGGGCAGCCGGCCGCGAGGGCGCTCGCGGTGTCGCCGCCCGCGACGGAGAAGGCGAAGGGGAAGTTCGACGCCGAGTACACGGCGACGACGCCCAGCGGCACCTTGTAGCGGCGCAGGTCCGGGATCGGCGGGGTCGCCGTGTCGTCGGGGTGGTTGATGACGACGTCGAGGAAGGCGCCCTCGTCGACGATGTCCGCGAAGGCCCGCAGCTGGTAGCAGGTGCGGGCGAGCTCGCCGGTCAGCCGGACCGGGCCGAGCGCGGTCTCGGCGTCGGCGGTCTCGACGAGACCGTCCTTGGCCGCCTGAAGCTCGTCCGCGGCGGTGCGCAGGAAGGCCGCGCGGACCGTGCGGTCGGCGAGGGCGCCGCGTGCCGCGTGCGCGGCACGGACGGCGGTGTCCACCTCCTGGGTTGTGGCCTCCACCGCAACCTGTTCCCGCTGCTTCCCGGTTCGGGGGTCGACACTCCAGACTGGTGCTGCTGCCACCGCGGGTCCCTCCACACATGTATTGCCGCAGTACTGGGTCATTCACCAGGGGCGTTCGATATACTGAACGCTGTCTCTGATGATGAATATGATGTGGAGACTATTTCGCGTCCAACGAAGGGGTCAAGGGCGATGTCGGCTGGCGAGACGGGCGGCGGGGCGCAGGTCAAGTCCGCGGTACGAACGGTTGAACTGCTCGAGTACTTCGCCGGACGCCCCGGCATGCACTCCCTCGCGGCGGTCCAGGAGGCCGTCGGATATCCCAAGTCCAGCCTCTACATGCTGCTGCGCACCCTGGTCGAGCTGGGCTGGGTGGAGACGGACGCGACGGGCACGCGGTACGGCATCGGGGTGCGGGCCCTGCTGGTCGGCACCTCGTACATCGACGGTGACGAGGTCGTCGCGGCGGCCCGCCCGACACTGGACCGGCTCTCGGACGACACGACCGAGACGATCCACCTCGCCCGCCTCGACGGCACCAACGTCGTCTACCTGGCCACCCGCCAGTCGCAGCACTACCTGCGGCCCTTCACCCGGGTCGGCCGCCGGCTGCCCGCGCACTCCACGTCCCTCGGCAAGGCGCTGCTGAGCACCTACTCCGACGAGCAGGTCCGCAAGATGCTCCCCGAGACGCTGCCCGCGCTGACCGAGCACACCATCACCGACCGGGAGAAGCTCATCGAGGAACTGCGCCAGGTGCGGGAGCAGGGCTTCGCCGTGGACCGCGAGGAGAACACGCTGGGACTGCGCTGCTTCGGGGTGGCGATCCCGTACCGCACCCCGGCGCGGGACGCGATCAGCTGCTCGGTGCCGGTGGCCCGGCTGACCCCTGCGCACGAACAGCTGGTGAAGGACGCGCTCTTCGACGCGCGGGACCGGCTGACACTGGCCACCCGTAGGCTCTGAGGCATGAACGTCGAGCTGCGCCAGGTTCACGACAGCGATCTGCCGGTCTTCTACCGGCAGCTGAACGACCCCGAGTCCCTGCACTTGGCGGCGTTCACCCCGGAGGATCCGGCCGACCGGGCCGCCTTCGACACCCGCTGGTCCCGGATGCGCTCCTCGCCCGACGTCATCGCCCGTACGGTCCTGGCCGACGGTGACGTGGTCGGCAGCGCGGCGGTGTACGGGGTGCCCGGTGAGCGCGAGGTGACGTACTGGATCGACCGCGCGTACTGGGGAAAGGGCATCGCCACCGTGGCCCTGCGGGCGCTGCTCGCCGAGGTGCCGGAGCGCCCGCTGTACGCGCGGGCGGCGTCCGACAACGCGGGGTCGTTGCGCGTGCTGGAGAAGTGCGGGTTCCGGATGGTGGCGACGGCCCAGGGGTTCGCCCCGGCCCGGGGCGCCGAGATCGACGAGACGGTGCTCCTCCTGGAGGGCTGAGCGGGCCCGGACCTCTCCCCCGCCCGGCGGAGGCGGATCGTCGCCGGGCAGGAGGTGCCGGCGGCCTCCCCCGCGGGAGCCTGATCGCATGACGCAGTCGTTCGATTCCCCGGCCGCTCCCGGCCCCGCCGTCCGCGCCGACCGCCCGCGGCGGATCCTCCGAGCCGTCGCCGTCGTCTCCTGTGGGCCCTACCTCACACTCAAGGCCGCCTGGATCGCCGGGAGTCGCCTCGGGATCCCCGGGGGGAGCTCGCTGCTCGACGACCGCCTCACCATGGCCGTCGTCAACGGTCTGACGATGCTGCTGGACAGCGCGGTGATCGTGCTGGCGCTGGTGCTGACCCGGCCGTGGGGGCTGCGGGTGCCCGCGTGGCTGCTCGCGTTCCCCGTGTGGGTCGCGACCGGGCTGCTCGCGCCGGTCATGGCCGGGTTTCCGGCGCAGCTGGCGGTGAGGGCGTTCGGCGGAGGCGGCGCCTCGTCCGCAGGCCGGGAGGCCTTCCTGGACGAGTGGGTGTTCGCCGTCGTGTACACGGGGTTCATCGTGCAGGGGCTCGCTCTCGGCGGCCTCTTCGTGCTCTACGCGAGGGACCGCTGGGGGCACCTGTGGCGTGGGCGGGTGGGCGATCTGCCCGTGGGTGCCGTCGGTCCGGCCCACCGGGTCCTCGCCGTGGCCGCCGCCGTGCTCGCCCTGCCGCCGCTCACTCTCCACGCCCTCTGGGCCGGAGGTGTCTTCGCCGGGCTCGGCGAGGGCCGGGCGGCGGAGCGGGGCGGCGAGTTCTCCGTCCTTCAGGCCCTGTTCGCCGTGTTCCTCCTCGCGGCGGTCACCGGTGCCGTGCTGCTGTCCTTCCGGCGCGGCCGGGCCCTGCCCGTGGCGGTGCCGCTCGCTCTCGCCTGGATCGGCTCGGGTGCCGTGGCCTGCTGGGGCGGCTGGCTGTCGCTGGCCTCCGTCGGCGGCGTGGCGGACCTCGCCGACCGCCCCACGCCGCTGATGAACCTCGCCTACGCTGGACAGATGCTCGTCGGCCTCCTCGTCGCCGCCATCGGCGCCTACCACTTCGCGGAGCGCTCGGCCGGGGCCGCGCGGCGGTCCGCGTGAGCGGAGTCGCCCGGTCGCTGTTCGGCCGGCGGGCGCGTCTGCGCTGGATCCATCTGATCCTCGGCGGCGCGCTGGCCATGCCGTACGTCCTGGTCGGCTCGGTGATCATCGGTCCGGCCACCGGTGCCACGGACGTCTTCGGGTCCTTCCCCCTCCAGCTCGCGTCGTTCGGCGTGGGCCTGCCGATCGCCGCCGTCACCTCGCTGTTCCCGCTCACCCGGCCGCTGGAGTCGGCCGCCGTGCGCTGGCTGTGCGGTGTGGAGGCGGACCGGCTCGCGTTCGGGCCCGCCGGGACGCGGGGCGAGAAGGGGCGTACGGCGGCCTGGTTCACGCTGCATCTCGGGTTCGGCGGGATCATCGCGGGGATGTCGCTGGCGCTGCCGCCGTTCGCCGCCGTGCTGATCGTGCTGCCGGCCGTCGCCGCACTGCGCGGCGGCCGGCTCGGACTGCCCGAGGTCTTCGACCACACCTGGGTCCTGGCGCTCGCCCCGGTCGCGGGCGTGGCGTCGCTGCCAGCCCTGGCCGGCTGTGCGGCGGGCTGCGGTGCGCTGCTGGCCCGCTGGGCCGTGCCGCTGCTCGGCCCCACGCCCCGGGAGCGGCTCGCCGCCGCCGAGGCACGGGCCGCCGACCTGGCCGTGCGCAACCGGCTGGCGCGGGAGCTGCACGACTCCGTCGGCCACGCCCTGAGCGCGGTCACGCTGCAGGCCGGGGCGGCCCGCCGGGTCCTCGACTCCGATCCGGAGTTCGTCCGCGAGGCGCTCGCCGCGATCGAGGACACGACCCGGCGCACGGTCGGCGAACTGGACGCCGTACTGGGTGTGCTGCGCGAGGGCGACGCCCCCGGCACGGCCCCGGCACCCACCCTCGCCGCCGACCTCGACGGGCTGCTGCGCCGCACCCGGGCGGGCGGACATCGTGTGCGCGCCACCGTGGACGCCGACCCGGAGGCGCTGCCCCCGCTACTGTCCCGCGAGGCCTACCGCATCGTGCAGGAGGGGCTCAGCAACGCCCTCAAACACGCCGGTGAAGGGGCCGGCGTGGAGGTGCGGATCGCGGTGACGGGCGGAGGCCTGGAGATCACCGTGGAGAACCCGGTGACCGGCCCGGCACCCTCCCGCACCGGTGGCGGTCACGGGCTGCGCGGCATCGCGGACCGGGCCAGGCTGCTGGGCGGGACCGCGACGGCCGGACCGACCACTGCGCAGACCTGGCGGCTGCACGCCCGCCTGCCGATGAGAGGACCCGTATGACCCGCCCGGCCACCGTCCGTGTCGTCCTCGCCGACGACGAACGCATGGTGCGCACCGCGCTGCGCGCCATCCTGTCCGCCGAGCCGGACCTGGAGGTGGTGGGCGAGGCGGCGACCGGCGCGGAGGCGGTGTCGGTCGTCCGGGAGCTGCGGCCGGACGTCGTCCTCATGGACGTCCGGATGCCGGAGACCGACGGGATCCGCGCCACCGAGCAGATCCTCGCCACCCTGGACGTGCCGCCCCGGATCGTCGTCGTGACGACCTTCGAGAACGACTCCTACGTGTACGACGCGCTGCGGGCCGGTGCCGCCGGGTTCCTGCTGAAGCGGGCGGACGCCGACGCGCTCGTGCAGGCGGTCCGGCTGGTCGCGCGCAGCGACAGCCTGCTGTTCCCGGCGGCCGTGCGCACCCTCGTGACCGCGCACGCCCGTACGCAGCCGGCGCCGCCCGCCTGGGTGGCGAAGCTCACCGGACGCGAGCGGGAGGTGCTGCGGCACCTGGCGCACGGACTGACCAACGCGGAGATCGCCCGCCGGATGGAGGTCGGCCCGGCCACGGTGAAGTCGCACGTCGCGGCGATCCTGGCCAAGACCGGCACCCGGGACCGCACCCAGGCGGTGATCGCGGCGTACGAGGCGGGCTTTCTGAACGGCGGATGAGAAACCGGCCCGCCGGATGAGAAACCAGGACGGACGGGAACGTTCCGCCCGGTGTGGCTCGTCCTTCAGTTCGCGATGAACAAGACGATCAGGCGCGCTTCGGCGTTCGCACTGCTCCTGGTGCTGGCTCTGCTGGTCAGGGCGACCTGGGTGCAGTTCTACGAGGGCCGGGCGCTGGCAGACGACAAGGACAACCGGCGGAACGCGATCGAGACGTACTCGGCGCCGCTCGGGAACATCATCGTGGGCGGCCGGTCGGTCACCGGCTCGGCGCCGACGAAGACGGGCGACCTGAAGTACAAGCGGACGTACACGGACGGCCCGCTGTACGCGGCGGTGACGGGATACGCGTCCCAGGCGTACGCCCCGACTCAACTGGAGGGCATCTACACCGACCTGCTCAACGGCACGGACAGCCGGCTGAAGTCCGTGCTCGACACCCTCACCAACCAGCGGGCCGAGCCGGGCAACGTGGTCACGACCATCGACCCGGACGTGCAGAGGGCGGCCTACGAGGCGCTCGGCGACAAGAAGGGCGGCGCCGTCGCCATCGACCCGAAGACCGGGAAGATCCTCGCGGTCGTGTCGACACCGTCGTACGACCCCT
Organism: Streptomyces flavovariabilis; assembly: GCF_000725785.1. Taxonomy (NCBI): domain Bacteria; kingdom Bacillati; phylum Actinomycetota; class Actinomycetes; order Kitasatosporales; family Streptomycetaceae; genus Streptomyces; species Streptomyces flavovariabilis. The sequence continues at coordinate 91,278 of NZ_JNXD01000026.1, forward strand.
CCTCGCTGACCGACGCCAACACGGCGGGGAAGGCCTGGCAGAAGCTCACCTCCGACCCGGAAAAGCCGCTGGTCAACCGCGCGCTGCGACAGCCGCTGCCGCCCGGTTCGACATTCAAGCTGGTCGTGGCGGCGGCCGCGCTGGAGGACGGACTGTACTCGTCGGTGGACGAGAAGACGGACAGCCCCGACCCGTACACACTGCCGGGCACCACCCGGGACCTGACGAACGAGAACCCGAACGCGCCCTGCACGAACGCCACGATCCGCAGGGCGCTGGAGTACTCGTGCAACAACGTCTTCGCGAAGATGGCCGTGAAACTGGGCCAGGACAAGGTGAAGGCGATGGCCGACAAGTTCGGCTTCGACGACGACAGGCTGGACGTGCCGGTCCGGGCCTACACCAGCGTGTACCCGTCGGACATGGACCCGTCGCAGACGGCCCTGACGGGCATCGGCCAGTTCGACGTCACCGCCACCCCGTTGCAGATGGCCATGGTGTCGTCGGCCATAGCCAACGGTGGCAAGCTGGTGTCGCCGCACATGGTTTCGCAGATCACCAACAGCGGCGGTGATGTGCTGCACGACTACGGCGACGACGCGGGCACGAAGGAGATCGTCAGTTCGTCGACCGCCGAGCAGCTGCAGTCGGCGATGGAGACGGTCGTGGACCAGGGCACGGGCACCAACGCCCAGGTGCCGGGAGCGACCGTGGGCGGCAAGACGGGCACGGCCCAGCACGGCGAGAACAACAGCCAGGTGCCGTACGCCTGGTTCACCTCGTACGGCAAGTCCGACTCGTCGGGCAAGGAGGTCGCCGTGGCGGTCGTCGTGGAGCAGTCGGACGCGGCCCGCTCGGAGGTCAGCGGCAACGGCCTGGCGGCGCCGGTCGCCAAGGCGATGATGGAAGCGGCGCTGAAGGACTGAACCTCAGCCGTCCATGAGCCGTCTGTACAGACGAGACGGGCCGCCCCCTTCCCCCCGGGGGCGGCCCGTCTTCGTCACTTCGCTCCCAGGAGCTGCTCGATCGGGTCGATCGCGAAGTACACGAGGAACAGCGCCGAGGTCCCCCACAGCAGCCAGTGCACCTCCTTGGCCTTGCCGAGCACGGTCTTGATGACGACGTAGGCGAGGAAGCCGGCGCCGATGCCGTTGGTGATGGAGTAGGTGAACGGCATCACGGCGATGGTGAGGAACGCGGGGATGGCGATGTCGTACCGGTCCCAGTCGATGTGCTTGACCTGGGTCATCATCAGGAAGCCGACGGCGACCAGGGCCGGGGCGGCCGCCTGGAGCGGGACGATGGTGAGCAGCGGGGTCAGGAACAGCGCGAGGCCGAACAGGCCGCCGGTGACGAGGTTGGAGAAGCCGGTGCGCGAGCCCTCGCCGACACCGGCCGCCGACTCGATGTAGGAGGTCGCGGAGGAGGCGGAGGCCGCACCGCCCGCGACCGCCGCGGCACCGTCGATCAGCAGCACCCGGCCGAGGTTGGGGACCTTGCCCTCCTCGTCCAGCAGGCCCGCCTCGGCGCTGATGCCGACGACCGTGCCCATGGTGTCGAAGAAGTCGGACAGGATCAGGGTGAAGATCAGCAGGACGACGGTGATGACGCCGACGCCGGGGGCGCTGAAGGCGCCGAACAGGTCGAAGTCGCCGATGAGCCCGAAGTCGGGGGCGTCGACGAGCCGGTCCGGCCAGGAGGGTGTGGTCAGGCCCCAGGACTTGATGTCGGCCGCGGCGTTGATGGCGATCGCCAGGGCGGTCATGGTGACGATGCTGATCAGGATGGCGCCCTTGACCTTGCGGGCGAGCAGTCCGATCGTCAGCAGCACGCCGAGGCAGAAGACGAGCATGGGCCAGCCGGCGAGGGTGCCGGTGCCGCCCAGCTGAACGGGCACGGTGGTGTTCGCGGCGTCCGGGATGCGGCTGACGAACCCGGCGTCGACGAAGCCGATGAAGGCGATGAACAGGCCGATGCCGACGCTGATCGCCTGCTTGAGCGGCTGGGGTATCGCGTGCATGACGGCCTCGCGCAGACCGGTCACCACCAGCACGCAGATCAGCAGGCCTTCCAGGACGATCAGGCCCATCGCGTCGTCCCAGCTCATCAGCGGGGCGATCTGGAAGGCGACCACCGCGTTCAGGCCGAGTCCGGCGGCCAGCGCGAGGGGCAGGTTGCCGCCCACGCCCATGATGATCGTCATGACCGCGGCCACCAGGGCGGTGGCGGTGGTGAGTTGGACGGCGTCCAGCTGGTGCCCGAACTTGTCCTTCGCGCTGCCCAGGATGATGGGATTCAGGACAAGGATGTAGGCCATCGTGAAGAAGGTGGCGAAGCCGCCGCGGATCTCCCGGCCGAAGGTGGAGCCCCGCTCGGAGATCCGGAAGAACCGGTCGACGCTGTTCGCCGGGGGTGGGGTGGTGGGCGGCCGGTCGGTGACCCGCTGTGGTTCGGACATGACGCGTGCTCCTCGGTACCTGGGTGATCGGTGTGCGGATGCTGGCCGGATTGTGCCTGCGTCGAACCCTGTTCAGGTTTTCTCCGTGTTACGGAATCAGAGTCCGGCCTGCCATACGCCGTTCGAAGCTCCGTACGAACCATCTGACGATCGCTGCTACGCTTCCCGATCTCGTCCGGGCCTCCCCCGGATGATCACATGTCATCTACATGACAGCCACAGGGTGCCCCGCCCGGGAACGCCCGTAGCCGCTGCGAGGAGAGGTCGCCCGTGGGCACAGTCGTCGACGACGCCGCCTCCGTGGAGTTCCACGCCTTCTTCGAGCGCCACTACGCCGAACTGTCCCGCCTCGCCCACCTGCTGACGGGCGAGCCGGACACCGCCGACGACCTGGCGGCGGACGCGTTGCTGGCGCTGTGGCACCGCTGGGACCGGGTGCGCGCGGCCGACCATCCGGCGGCGTACGCGCGCGGTGTGGTCGCCAATCTCGCCCGCACCCGCATCCGCAGCGCGGTACGCGAGCGGCGGCGGATCGCCCTGTTCTGGTCGCAGCGCGAGGAGAACACCGAGAACCCGGACATCGCGGGCGTGGTCGACGTGCAGGAGGCCTTGCGCAGGCTGCCGTTCCGCAAGCGGGCCTGTGTGGTGCTGCGGCACGCGTTCGACCTGTCGGAGAAGGACACCGCGCTGGCACTCGGTGTGTCGGTGGGTACGGTGAAGAGCCAGACCTCGAAGGGAATGGCCGAACTCCAGCGGTTGCTGGGGACGCAGGGAGTGCCGCAGCGGATGCACGCGGCGCTGGTCGCTCCCCGCCGCTCGCCCGCCGTGGAGGGCGTGCGCACCGGCGAGGGCGGAGGGAGGGACCGATGACCATGCGGCGGGACGTGCACGAGGAGCTGCGCACCCGGCTGCGCGAGGCGGCCGGGGCGCACGAGCCCGACCGGGAGCGCATGCTGGCCCGGGTCGAGCGCGGCATGGCCGGTCCGGCCGGTTCCGGCCACCGGGCGACGCGTCCGCCGGTGTTCGGCTGGATGCGGGTCGCGGGGGCGACGGCCGCGGTCGCCGGTGTGCTGGCGGTGGGCGGTTACGCGGTGGCATCGGCGGTGAAGGACGAAACCGCCCCGCAGCAGCAGGAAGTGGCGACGTCGCCGACGCCCACGCCGTCCCCGGAGGCGACGAGCCGGGCCCCCGTACCTCCGGCACCGGTGGAGCCGGCGCCGAGCCGGTCGCCCGAGCACCGCGAGTCCGGCCCGCCGCCGTCGAGGACGCCGAGCGCTCCGGCCACCGAGCGGCCGCCCGCGGCCACCGAGGACGGCCCGCTGTGGTCGGACGGTTCGGTCGACCCGCACAGCAACGACTTCTGGGCGCAGAGCAACGTCACCCTCAAGATCCGCGAGCAACTGACCGCGCTGACCGTGCGGTTGAAGGTGGCCCAGACCGGCGGGGTCTCCGACGCCGGCGCCTGGCGCTCCCTGCCCGAGAACGACTTCACCCTCACGGTCGCCGAGCAGGACGGCTTCCTCGTCTACACCTGGACCCTCAGACAGGGCCGTTCCGTCCCAGCGGGCGAGTGGGTGTTCGCCGGCCAGTTCGACCACGCCCGCGGCGGCCGCGACGCGCGGGAGGACGCCTACGCGGTGACGGCCACGGCCGGTTCGCGGCAGCTGTCGGTGGGCGGTGGCTTCGCCGCCGTGGACGACGGTGACGGCGACTCGTGAAAAATTTCTGAAGAGGCGGCAACTCTTCCCTCACCGGTGGCGACCAGTATGCGCAAGAGTCACCACCCAGCTGAGGAATCAGTACATGACTGCACCAGCAGAACAGCGCGTCCGTCACCGCCGCAGGGTCACCAAGCGGAGGGCCGTGATCGCCGCGGTGTCCGCGTTCGGCATCACGGGTGCGGCGATCGTCACCACGTCGATGCTGTCGACGGCGGGCGCCGCGTCCTCCTGGCCCACGGACAAGGGCAAGACGCCCGTGTCCGAGACCATCCCGGTCTCCGGCGTGCGCGACGGCGGGATGAAGATGTTCTACGGCACCGGCGCGCTCGGCGGCGGCAGCCAGGACGAGGGCCAGCGCCCGCTCTTCGAGCTGGCCGACGGCGCCGTCCTCAAGAACGTCATCATCGGCACCCCGGCGGCGGACGGCGTGCACTGCAAGGGCAGTTGCACGCTGCAGAACGTGTGGTGGACGGACGTCGGCGAGGACGCGGCCAGCTTCAAGGGCAAGTCCTCGTCCGCGGTGTACAAGGTGATCGGCGGCGGCGCGAAGAACGCCGACGACAAGGTGCTGCAGTTCAACGGCGCCGGCACCCTGAACGTGTCGGGCTTCCAGGTTCAGAACGCCGGCAAGCTGGTCCGCTCCTGCGGCAACTGCAAGACGCAGCACAAGCGCACGATCGTGCTCAGCGACATCGACGTGACGGCGCCGATGAACTCGATCGTCGGGGTGAACGCCAACTACGGCGACACGGCGACGCTGTCGAAGATCCGCATCCACGGCGACAGCAAGAAGAAGATCAAGACGTGTGTGCGCTTCGAGGGCAACAACACGGGCAAGGAGCCCAAGGAGCTGACGCCGCCCGGCCCGGACGGCAAGAGCTGCAAGTTCAAGGCCTCCGACATCAGCTACCAGTAGGGCCTGCCCCCCTGTGACTCCGGTTGGCCCTCGTCCCCCCTTGGGCCGGCCGGAACGCCGGGTGTCCGGCCCCCCAGTCGGACGTCCCGGCACCACGGCCCTCCGGAGCCCCCTCCGGACGGCCGGACGTGACCGGCCGAGCCCCCCTCGGCCGGTCGGCAGGGCGCCCCCGCCGCTTCGCACCGGCGGGGGCGTCGCCGTACCCGGGCCGAAGCGGCGGGCTCTAGGTGTATTGACCCGCAGCGTTGTTGACGCGGGTGATGGGTGGCTGGCCTGCGAGTGCGGTGTGGCAGCGGTGGTGGTTGTAGGTGTGGAGGAAGTC